>DATKEW010000054.1:0-10516 GCA_035511785.1 Mycobacterium sp. | reverse complement strand
GAGGCCGAGCAACGCGGCCTGACCAACGTCACCTTCGAGGTGGCCGACATCAGCTCGTTCACCGGATACGACGGCCGGTTCGGCACCATCGTCGACAGCACCTTGTTCCACTCCATCCCGGTGGAGGCGCGCGAGGGCTACCAGCGGTCGATCAGCCGCGCCGCCGCGCCTGGTGCCTCCTACTTCGCCCTCGTCTTCGACAGGGCGGCCGTGACCCTGGGCCCGATCAATGCGGTCACCGCTGATGAGCTGCGCGACGTGGTGTCCAAGTATTGGGTCGTCGACGAAATCAGGCCGGCCCGCCTCCACGCCAAGGCGCCGAAGGAGCTCTTCGGGCTGCCCGGCATGCGGGTGCGTGAGGAACCCAACGGCCTGATGTCGATCGGCGGCTGGCTGTTATCGGCACATCTGGGTTGATTCTGTGATATCGAGCCATCGCCAAGGTGTATAGTCCGCCTAATGATGGGTAAGAGGCTGGTTACGAGCGTTGCCATGGCGGCCGCAGCAATCGCGCTGGCCGCGCCGGCGCAGGCCGACTATGACACCGACTTCAAGAACACCGTCAACCACTTCGGCGTTTACGGTGGGCAGGACCAACTCGCATGGCTGGGCAAGATCAGCTGTGACCGGATCAACAGGGGCTTGGACACCGACCCGTATAAGTCGGCCGATTTCATCCAGCACAACCTGCCGCGCGGCACCACCCAGGGGCAGGCCTTCCAGTTCCTCGGGGCCGCGATCGACCACTACTGCCCTAACCAGACCGGCTTCCTGCAAGCGGCCGGCCGCTAGCTCGTACTCATCTCAGGGGCTTGTAGCCGGCGTGCAGGGCCACGACGCCGCCGGTCAGGTTGCGCCACCGCACCGCTGACCAACCCGCGCGGGAAATCTGGCGCGCTAGCGTCGCCTGGTCGGGCCAGGCCCTGATCGACTCGGCCAGGTAGACGTAGGCCTCCGGGTTGCTGGACACCGCTCGCGCCACCCGCGGCAGCGCCTGCATCAGATATTCCTTGTAGGCGGTGGCGAACAGCGCATTCGTGGGTGTGGAGAATTCGCACACCACCAATCGACCGCCGGGCCGGGTAACGCGGGCCATCTCACGCAGCGCCGCCTGCGGGTCGGCGACGTTGCGCAACCCGAAACTGATCGTGACCGCGTCGAATACGCCGTCGCCAAACGGCAGGCGGGTGGCGTCACCGGCCACCTTCGGCACCTTGCGCGCGGCGCCCGCCGCGAGCATCCCCACCGAAAAATCGGCCGCCACACACCATGCCCCGGATTTCCGCAGCTCGACGGTGGACACCGCGGTGCCGGCGGCCAGGTCGAGCACCTTCTGGCCGGGCGCGATCTTCAGCGCCGACCGGGTGGCCCGGCGCCAGTACCGGTCCTGGCCTAGCGACAGCACGGTGTTGGTCCGGTCATACCGGCGGGCGACGCCGTCGAACATCGACGCAACGTCGCGGGGGTCCTTGTCCAGGGCCGCGCGACTCACGATGTCGACGCTACCGGGCGCCGCCCCCAGATCCGGGAATGGGGCACCGACGGATGCGTTACAAAACGGCGTGAGCGAAAAAGTTTGGTTCATCACCGGTACATCGCGCGGATTCGGACGGGATTGGGCAATAGCGGCGTTGGAGCGCGGCGACAAGGTCGCCGGCACGGCACGCAACACGGCGACACTGGACGACCTGGTGCAACGGTACGGCGACGCGCTGCTGCCGATTCGGTTGGACGTCACCGATCGCGACGGCGACTTCGCGGCGGTCGAGCAAGCGCACGATCATTTCGGCCGGTTGGACGTCGTGGTGAACAACGCCGGTTACGGCCAGTTCGGGTTCGTCGAAGAGCTGTCCGAGCAGGAGGCGCGGGAACAGATCGAGACCAACGTGTTCGGTGCGCTGTGGATCACCCAGGCCGCATTGCCGTACCTGCGTGAGCAGCGCAGCGGGCACATCATCCAGGTGTCCTCGATCGGTGGCATCACGGCGTTTCCCAACCTCGGCATCTACCACGCGTCGAAGTGGGCGCTGGAGGGCTTCTCCCAGGCGCTCGCCCAAGAGGTCGCGCCGTTCGGTGTGCACGTCACATTGATCGAACCGGCGGCGTTCGACACCGACTGGGGTGGCGCGTCGGCCAAACACGCCGCCCGGCTGCCCGCGTACGACGCGGTGCATGCCGCCGCGGACAAGGCGCGCAGTGGGCGGGCGACCAAGCAGGGCGATCACACGGCCTCGGCGGCCGCGCTGCTCGAGGTTGTCGACGCTGACGAGCCGCCGCTGCGGGTGTTCTTCGGCGAATTGCCGCTGCAGCTGGCCAAGGCCGACTACGAGAGCCGGTTACGCAATTGGGAGCAGTGGCAGCCGGTCGCCGAACTGGCACAGGGGTAGCTGCTTAGAAACCGCTTGGAAACTCACTCACCCTGCGCATGTCGCCGAAACGACATGCGCGCCGGCGCGTATGGCGAAAGCACCGCCTCGTAATGGCCGAGGAGCTCGTCACAGATGACCGGCCAGCTTCGGCCGAGGACGCTGCGCCGGGCAGCCTGCGAATAGCGGTGGCGTTCTTCGAGGAGATGTGCGACAGCGGTGGGCAGCCGCGCCTCGAACTCGTTGACTCCCAACAGCAGTCCGGTGCGCCACGGGGTGACCAGGTCACGTGGTCCGCCGGCGTCGGGGGCGATCACCGGCAGCCCCGACGCCAGCGCTTCTTGCACGACTTGACAAAACGTCTCGTGCTCACCGGTATGCACGAAGACGTCCATGCTGGCATACGCTGTGGCGAGCTCCTCGCCATACAGAGCGCCGGTGAAAACGGCTGTGGGCATGGCCGATTGCAGTTTGCGTTGGTCGACGCCGTCGCCCACGATGACGAGCCGCACAGACTTGTTGGCGGCCAGCGCGATCAGCCGCTCGGCGTGCTTTTCCGGCGCGAGACGGCCCACGAACCCGACGATCGGCTTACCCTCCTGCGACCACCGCCGCCTGAGCGGCTCGCTTCGCGCCGACGGCGCATATCGTAGTACGTCAACTCCGCGTGCCCACCGATGTACCCGCGGAAATCGATGGGCAACAAGGGATTCCATCGTCACGCTGGATGGGGCCAGGGTGCGGTCGGCGAGGCCGTGTAGGTGGCGGAACCACGCCCACGCCGCTCGTGCGGTCATCGGAATGCCGTAACTTGCCGCAAAACCGGGGACATCGGTTTGGTACACCGCGACCGACGGCACCCCGAGTCGGCGGGCCGCCCGCACCCCGCCGTAGCCAAGCAGCGCGGGCGACGCCAGATGCACGACGTCGGGATCGAATCCGCGTAGCACGCTTAGCATCCGGGGCATCGGCACACCGAGCGGCAACGTGGTCACCTTCGGGAACATTCGCGACGGCACCCTATGTACCCGGATGCCGTCGTGGATTCGATCCGCCGGGGGTTGACCCGGCGGGTTGTCGGGTGCGACGACAAGGGCTTCGTGACCGGTTCGGCGCAGATGCTCCAGGACGCGCAGAACTGAGTTGCTGACACCGTTGACATTGGGGAGGAATGATTCGGCGACGATTGCAACGCGCACGTCATCACAATGCCAGCATTGGCTGTCGATAAGGTTGCCGACGGGCATACGGGACGCGAAATCTGCTGGTTAAAGCCTTATGAAGGAGGTTTGCCCGACTCCTTGGCGCCCTCGGTGCGGCGGTCCAGGCGCTTGTCCAGCAACGCCAGACCGACCAACACCGCAGTCGCGACCAGCCAGGCCACCACCGCGATGGATCCCGCCGGGATGATCGCCAGCCCGGCGTTGCGGTGCTGTACTCGGACCAGGTTTGGGTCCCTCTTGTTGTATTCCACGTAAATCCGCATACCCGTGGACAATTCCGACGGATACAGGACACCCAGCTCGGGCCGGTACGTGACGCGCTCGGGCGTGACGAATTCGATGGTGGAGCGCCGCGGCCCGGCACTGAGCACTTCTGCCTGCGCGACACCCATATTGCGTTGGATCGCAAGGTCGTCGCGCCAGGCACCGGCCACCAGCAGCACCGACTGCAGCGTGATCAGACCGGTCACGATCAGCACCGCGATCCGCGCCCATCTCAGGACGATCCTCGGCCGGGTCTTCGGCGGCTCATCACTGCGGCCATGAATGAGTATGCGCAACAACGTTTTCGGCGATATCACGAGGCCCTCATAGGGCCGCCTTGATGGCAGCGTGTAGCTGTCGCAACGAAGACCGGTCCGCCTTGACTTCCAACACGCGCAAGCCCGCTGCGGGTTCGTCGAGGGCCGCGTTCAGCTCCTCCACCTCGATCTGCCGGCTCTCCACGTGGTAGGCGCGACACAGCGCGCCCACGTCGACGTCGTGCGGGGTCCCGAAGATCCGCGATGACACGTCGGAGAACCGCGGGTCACCCTGCTCGAGCAGTTCGAAGATGCCGCCGCCGTTGTCGTTGGACACCACGATGGTCAGATGTCGCGGTGTCGGCTCGGTGGGACCGATCAACAGCCCGGAGCTGTCATGGACGAACGTGAGGTCGCCGATCAGCGCCACGGTGCGGGCGGGGTTGGCCGGGCTACCGGTGCGCTCGTGGGCCCCCTCAAATGCCAGAGCCGCCCCGATCGCGGTGGACACCGTGCCGTCGATGCCGGCGACGCCGCGGTTGGACCGCACTTTTATGGCGTGGGTGTCCAGGCCGACCAGTGCCGCGTCGCGGACCGGGTTCGACGCCCCCAGCACCAGTTGGTCGCCCGGCCGCAGCGCGTCGGCCACGGCGGCGGCGACATGCAGGCCGGTGGTCAGCGGGTGTGCCGCGAGCTGGCCCCGGACCGCCGCGATCGCGTGCCGGTTCATCTCCGCACAGCGGCGCAGCCACGCGGGATGCGGTGTCCCGGTGGTGACGGCCCGGGTGCCGGTGGCCTGGGAGTTGCCCGAGACGTCGGGCCAGCGCGGCCCGGTGGTAAGGGCGTACACGGGCACTTGCGGGTCGGCCAGCAGCGCCGACACCGGGCGGTGCAGTGTCGGGCGGCCGAGCATGATCACCTGCTTGGGGCGCAGCAGCGGCAGTGTCAGCGGGTGCTGCGGGTTGGCCGGGGCCGGCGCCGTCGGCTCGGCGACGGTGGGCAACTGCGCCAGGTTGGGGTGCACGCCCGCGCCGTGTCCGGCGATGACGATCGTGTCGGGCGACAGGTCGATTTCCAGCGGCTGGTCGAACGTGACCGGCGGCGTGTAGGTCCACGGTCGGCCGCCGGGCCGGCCCTGCGGGGTCACCGCACCGTGGGGCTCCGGATCCGGTACCAAGGGTTCGCGCAGCGGGATGTCGAACTGCACGGGGCCCGCGTTGGCCGTGCGAGATCCGGTGGCGGCCCCCAGCACTCGGCAGGTGGCCGATCGCCAGGTGGCGTTGAGCGAGTCCAGCCGTTCGGGCGCGTCCTCTGCCAGACCCAGGCTGATGGTGGCGCGAACCTGGGTGCCGAAGTAGCCCAGCTGCTCCATGGTCTGGTTGGCCCCGGTGCCGAGCAACTCGTAGGGCCGGTTAGCCGACAGCACGATCAGCGGCACCCGCGCGTAGTTGGCCTCCACCACCGCCGGACCGAGGTTGGCCACGGCGGTGCCCGACGTCATCGCGATACACACCGGCGCGTCAGCGGCGATCGCCAGCCCGATGGCCAGATAGCCGGCGGTGCGCTCGTCGATGCGAACGTGCAGCCGGATCCGGCCGGAGCGATCGGCGTCCTGCAACGCGAATGCCAGCGGCGCATTCCGCGAACCGGGGCACAGCACCACGTCGCGGACACCGCCGCGGATCAGCTCGTCGACGACGACCCGGGCTTGTGTCGTCGAGGGGTTCACTCCTACAGGGTGTCACAGCCCGCTGACGATGCGCGGCGCGCAGCGGCGGGAGGTGGGGGTACCTCCCGCTTGCGGGGGCGAAGCGGGCGATCAGGCACCAGCCCCGCCGAACCGGTCTCAGGCCTTGTCGTCGGCGAAGAACTTCAGCATCGTGGCGTTGACGACCTCCGGCCGCTCGAAGAACCCGAGATGACCGGTGTCGGGTATCTGAACGTAACGGCCGTTGGGCAGGGCGTCAGCCACTTCTCGCCCCAGGTGCGGCGGTGTCACAAAGTCGTCGCCGAAGCCGATTACCAGTACCGGCGCGGAGATGCTCCGATAGGCGGGCAATCGGTTGGTCTGCGGAGACACACTCAGCTGGCAGCGCGTTCCCGGGGTTTGCTTGGCCGGCCAGGTGCTGAACATGGCGATCCAATCCTCGACAGCCGCGTCGTCATTGATGGTCTTGCGCGAAAAGCTTTCCAGCAAGCGCATTTTCGCCTCATAGCCAGCCGGCAACTGGATGCCGGACCGGTAGAACTCGGCCTCGGCATTGTGAAAGAACTCCCGGGCGCGGTCCAGGCGGCCGCGGGTGGCCATCAGCACGGCGGCGCTGACCAGATCGGGCCGGGCCACCATGAGTTCCTGGGCGATGAACGAACCCATCGACACCCCGACGATGCGGGCCGGGGCGGCGCCCAGCGATTCGATCAGTTCCGCGGTGTCGGCGACCATGGTTTGCGTGGTGAAACCTTCGGCGTCTTCTGTGGCGCCGATCCCTCGATTGTCAAAGGTGATGCAGCGATATCCCGCCGCCAGAAACGCCGGAACCTGATGCGGTAGCCAGGTGCGCCCGGCGCCACCGTGGCCCGCGATGAAGACAACAGGTTCACCGGTCCCGCGCTCGTCGTAAGCCAGGTTGGTCACCCGAACGACGGTACAAGGAGCGGATAGCAGGCCTTGACCCGGTCGATCCACCATTGCCGCCGCTCCGGCGGCGCGCCCAGTGCTTGCAGCCGCGCGGGATCCGGCGTTACCGGCCCGACCGCCAGAGTCCCGTCGACGGGCACGGCGGCCTCGGCGACGTCCTCCACGAAAAGCCCGCCGGTGCCCAGCCCGCAGGCATGGCGCAGTCGGGGTAGGGCCGCCGCGGCGGACAACCCGGCGGCAATCCCCACCGCCGAATCCAGCGCACTGGAGACCACGACCGGGATGTCGATCTGCGCGGCGATGTCGAGCAGGGTCGAAACCCCGCCCAGCGGAGCGACTTTCAGCACTGCGATGTCGGCGGCGTGGGCGCGGACCACGGCGAGCGGGTCGACGGCCTTGCGGATGCTTTCGTCGGCGGCGATCGGCACATCGATCCGCCGGCGCAGCGCGGCGAGTTCGTCGACGGTGGCGCAGGGTTGTTCGAGGTACTCCAGCGGGCCGTCGGCGGTCAGGGCCGCCGCCGCCGTGGCCGCCTCCTGGACGCTCCAGCCACCGTTGGCGTCCACGCGCACGGTCGCAACCAGCTCCCGTACCGCATTGACCCGGTCGACGTCGTCGGCCAGCGTCTGCCCGGGCTCGGCGACCTTCACCTTGGCGGTGCGGGCACCCGGAAACCGGGCCAGCACCTCGCCCACCTGTGCGGCGGCAACGGCCGGGACGGTGGCGTTGATCGGGATGCGGTCGCGTAATTCCGGCGGTGGCTCGCGGTAGGCGGCCTCGATTCCCGATGCCAGCCATGCGCAGGCCTCCGGGGGCCCGTATTCCACAAAGGCCCCGAACTCGCCCCAGCCCTCCGGGCCCTCGATCAACGCGACCTCACGGGTGGTGATGCCGCGGAAACGCACCCGCATCGGCAGCGCCACCACATGCAGGCGGTCCAGCAGGTCCTGAAGCGCGGGTGTCACCGCGGGTAAACCCGTCTGCCCGCCAGAAACGTCTCGCGCACCTCGAGATCGGCGATCCGCTCGGGCGACACCGTGCGTGGGTCGGCCGACAGCACCACCATGTCCGCGTACTTGCCGACCTCCAGCGAGCCGACCACGTCATCGGCGAACAGCTGCCAGGCCGCGTCGATGGTCTGCGCGCGGATGGCCTGTTCGACGGTCAACCGCTCTTCGGGCGCCAGTACTCGCCCGCTCGGTGCCGTCCGGGTCGCGGCCACGCTGATGTTGCGCAACGGTTCCTCGGGCGTGACGGGCGGATCATTGTGCAACGAGATGCGCATGCCGGTGGCCACGGCGGAACCCGCCGGCATCCAACGGGATCCGTGTTCGGGTCCGAACAGGCCGTCGACGATGATGTCGCCCCAGTAGTGGATCTGGTCGACGAAGATGCTGCAGGTGACGCCGAGCGCCGCGGCGCGCTTCAGCTGCTCGGGCCGGATCGCGCCGACGTGTTCGAGGCGTAACCGGTGGTCGTCGCGCGGATTGCGGCGCAGCGCCTCCGCATACACGTCGAGGATGGTGTCGACGCCGGCGTCGCCTTGTACATGGCAGGCCATCTGCCAGCCCAGCGGAAAGTAGGCGCCGACGATTTCGGTCAGCTGCTCGGCGGTGTAGTTGGCGCAGCCGCAGGAGCCGGGCGTCACGCCGATGGTGCGGGTCGCGGCGGTGTCCAGGTACGGGAACGACAGCGCGATGTTGCCGACCCACGGCGAGCCGTCCACCCAGATCTTGATGCCGACCTGGCGCAGCATGTCGTCGCCCTGGTTGGGTGCGGCAGTGGTGGACATCCGCGGGTTGGAGACCTCGTAGGTGCGCAGCCGCACCGTGAGCTCGCCGCGCAGCTGCTCGACCAACGGCCGGAACGCGGGATCGAACGCCATCTCCGAACAGGTCGTCAGGCCGGCGCGGTTGAGCCGGGCGCACTCCGCGTGCAGCATCGCCGGGTAGTCGCCGGGCGCAATCGCGCCGCCCAAGAGCGGGAACACCGCGCCGATTTCCTCGGCGGTGCCGTCGAGTGCCCCGTCGGCGTCACGGCCGTAGCCGGCGCCCTTGGGGTCCGGGGTGTCGCGGTTCAGTCCATTGAGCCGGGCGGCGTTTGAATTGAAAAACGCCTTGTGCCCGGAGTTGTGGACAATGACCAGCGGCCCGTCCGGTGCGATCTCGTCGAGCCAGGTCAGCGTCGGCTCCGGAAGTCCGGGCTGCAGCAGCGGATCCCAGCCATTCAGGTAGGCGCCCTCCGCGCCCCGTGCGGCTGTCTCTCGGCGCACCGCTGCCACAACGTCATCCGCGCTACGGAGGGTGATCGGGCGTATGTCGACGATCCGATCCGACAGCGCGACGGCCTCCATCAACGGATGGCCATGCGCCTCAACGAATCCCGGCATGACACAGCCGTCGACAACATCGGTGGCCTGGGTGTCGGCGCCAATGAACCCGGCGACGTCGGACCTGGTGCCGACGGCGATGATCCGGCCGTCGGCGACGGCGAGCGCGTCGGCTGTGGGCCGCGCGTCGTCGACGGTCACGATGTTTCCGGTGATGACGAGATCAGCCTTGAGATCAGCCCCAGCCATGCGCAGAAATACTAGTGATCGAGGGCACGGCTGACCCGAATTGCAACACGTTCTAGCCTTGCCACATGAGTGACGAGCTGCTGCGCAACCCAACCCACAACGGCCACCTGCTGGTGGGCGCGCTCAAGCGCCACAAGAACAGGCCGGTGCTGTTTCTCGGTGACACCACGCTGACCGGTGGCCAGCTCGCCGAGCGGATCAGCCAGTACATCCAGGCGTTCGAGGCGCTGGGCGCCGGCACCGGCGTCACCGTCGGGCTGCTGTCGCTCAACCGTCCCGAAGTGCTGATGATCATCGGCGCCAGCGGGACCCAGGGCTACCGGCGCACCGCCCTGCACCCCCTCGGCTCGCTGGACGACCACGCCTACGTGCTCTCCGACGCCGGCGCCAGCTCGCTGATCATCGACCCCAACCCGATGTTCGTCGGGCGGGCGCTGGGGCTGCTGGAAAAGGTGGACTCCCTCAAGCAGATCCTGACCATCGGTCCGGTGCCGGAGGCATTGAAGGACGTGGCGGTGGACCTGTCGGCCGAGGCGGCCAAGTACGAGCCGCGGTCATTGGTGGTGGCGGACCTGCCACCCAACCACATCGGAGGCCTGACTTACACCGGCGGCACCACCGGCAAGCCCAAGGGCGTGATCGGCACCGCCGGAAACATCGCCGCCATGACGTCGATCCAGCTCGCCGAATGGGAATGGCCCGAACATCCCCGGTTTTTGATGTGCACGCCGCTGTCGCACGCAGGTGCGGCGTTCTTCACACCCACGGTGGTCAAGGGCGGCGAAATGATCGTGCTGGGCAAGTTCGATCCGGCCGAGGTGCTGAAAACCATTGAAGAGCAACGTATTACGGCCACGATGCTGGTGCCGTCGATGCTCTACGCGCTGATGGACCACCCGGATTCGCACACCCGCGACCTGTCGTCGCTGGAGACCGTGTACTACGGCGCCTCGGCGATCAACCCGGTGCGGTTGGCCGAGGCGATCCGGCGGTTCGGCCCGATCTTCGCCCAGTACTACGGCCAGTCCGAGGCGCCGATGGCGATCACCTACCTGGCCAAGGGCGACCACGACGAGAAGCGGCTGACGTCCTGTGGCCGCCCGACGCTGTTCGCGCGGGTGGCGCTGCTGGGCGAGGACGGCGAGCCGGTGCCGCAGGGCGAGCCGGGCGAAATCTGTGTCAGCGGACCG
>DATKEW010000053.1:0-4457 GCA_035511785.1 Mycobacterium sp. | reverse complement strand
AAGTAGGTGGCGGTCAGTTTGTCGGTCTCATCGCCCCACGACCCGTAGTACAGCAGGTCTTTCGGGGGTTCGGGCTTGACGAAGTCCTTGACGAACTCGCTGTACGGTCTGCCGCGGGTAAGGCGGTCTTGGCGTAGCCGTGCCCGCGTGCGATCGGTGGCGTCCCCGTCGATGACCAGGGTGTCCGGGTCGTATTCGACGCCGTAGATCTCGTGTGCGACCTTGGGCGAGATGCGGTCGAGTTCGAGGTCCGCGATGACCGCGGCCGGGTCACGCTCGAGCGCGTCGCCGTAGCCGCCGCCGGTGCCCTGGCTGATCATGTACAGCTCGCCGTCCTTGGCGACGTCGAACTGCAAACCCATGTGGCTGGTCATGTACTGGCCACCCTCGAAGGGCTGTTCGTTCATCACCTTCTCGATCGAGAGAGCGAACCGCTCGGGGTTCTCGCGAATGACGTCGTAGACGTTGACACCCTTGACCCGTGCCAGCGGGTAGGTGTTGGAACCATAGCCGCCGAACATACCGGTGATCGAGGAGAACTTGGCGCCCGAGGTCACGGTCATGAATCCCCACAGGGGGGTTCCCTCGGCAGCAACGATCATCTCGTATCCCATGCCGCCGCGGTACTTGCCGAAACCCTGGTTGTCCCGCACGAGTCGCTTGGCGACGAGCTGCATGAAGGGCACCTCCTCCTCCATGACCTCTTGCTCTGCGGTATCGGCCATGGCGCAGAAGAGCGGGGATACGGCGTCTTCACCGTCGCGGAATGCCTTGGCGCCGCCGCCCATTCCGTTGAGGTCGGCGCACAGGTTGCCCACCTGATCTCCGTGCTGGGTGATCCCACCCCACAGGAACGTGTTGATCTGGTTGAACCAGGGCGCGATCACGTTGGAGAACTTCTCCGGATTGGAGAACTGCAGCTTGGCCCACGGGGTCTGCAGCGCGGAAAAGCCGCGGAAGGACGCCTGCAGGGACTGGCCCATGGGTGCGTCGTAGCCGGCGTCGGCCCAGGTGTGCTCGTCGGAGATGATCGTGATGGGTGACATCGCCGAGGTGCAGCGCGGCAGGTCCGGCCACCAGAACGCCAAGATCGCCTGCATCATCATGGATTTGACCGAGCACAGCGGCGAGTTGATGGCACGGTTGAGGATCTCGGGACCTGTGCCGCGAAGATCGATCGTCATCTGGTCGCCCTTGACGGTGATCTCACAGGCGAACTTGATCAGGATGTTCTCCTTGAGGGTGGAGTCCATGAACTGGTTGAACCGCACCGTGCCGTCGGGCAGTTCGCTGATCCGCCGACGCACCTCGGCCTCGACATCCTCGACCGTGATGCGTAGTGCCGCGACGAAGGTTTCGACCCCGACTTCGTCGATGATGGCGTCGATCCGTTCCTGGATGCGTTGCACTGCACCGATCTTCACCTTCAGATCGGCAAGCTGCAGCTTGGGGTCGCGCACCGAGTGTTGCAGGAAGGTGAGCAGGTCGCGGCGGAGTTGGCCGCGCTCGACGATCTTGAACGGCGACATCCGCAGCCCGTCGTCGAATGGGGTCTCCGATCCCGACGGCATGCCACCGGGTTCGCAGGCGCCGTTCTCGCCCTCGTGAATGGTTGCCGCCACCCAGGCGATGATCTGCCCGTTCCGCATCACCGGCATGATCATCGACTGGTCGGTGTTGTGGACGTTGCCGAACCGGGCGTCGTTGTGGATGAATCCGTCGCCCGGGTTGATGCCGACGGTGGGCTCGTCCTTCCAGTACTTCATGATGTATCGGATCGGGTGGTGCAGGATCGCGGAGAACGCGATGACGCCGTGGCAGGACAGGTAGGTGACGTCCCCGGCGGCGGTGTAGATCGCCGTGGTGAGGTCGCCCCACTTCGCGCCGGGCGCCGCGCCCATGGCCTCACACATTTCGTAGCCCTCGTCGAGGGCGCCCGCAAGGCGCTTGCGGATGCGGTCGACCTGCAGCGGGTCGACGCCCTTGGCAATGCATCCGTCCTCGAACTCGGTGCGGCTGGCGATGTGGTGCGAGCGCATGATGTCGCGGTCAGGACCGAGAAACAGGGTGGTGTCGTCCATGAACTGGTCGACCCACTCCTGCTCCTGGCTGGTCAGCGGTGAGGTCAGTTCGGGGATCGGTGCGGAGGTGTGCTCATGTACTGCGGTCATGATGGATAACTCCTTCAGTGGTTCGGGGATCGTCAGCTGGCGGCCGGCGGCGTACCGGACTGGCCGTCCTTGAGGAACCACACCGCTCCCTGCGGTGTCGGCTCGAGACGCCAAGTCGGTTCGACGAGATAAGTGGTGTTCTCCGTTGTCACGATCGCCGGACCGGGCACGACCCTCTGGTGGTCCAGGGCAGCCGCGTCGTAGATCGGTGTGTCGATCGGCGCGCTTTCCCTGACGAAGTGCACCTTGCGGTGACCGATCGGCGGGGGAACGGTGCGCTCGCCGTCGTATTCGAGTGATTCGAACTGCACGGCGTCCCCGTCGACGTACGCGGCGACGCGGATGGTTTGCACCCGAATGCCGGCCTCCGGTGCCTGTGAGCCCTCGCCGTAGCGCTGACCGTAGATGTCGGAGAAGGTGCGGATCATGTGCAGGACGTCTCCGACACCGTTCATCCGGTTGATGTCGAACACGACGGCCGTGGTCACCAGCTGGTTTCCGTACCGCAGGTCCATTTCGAGGCGGTGCTCAACGACGTCGGGTGAGAATCCCTGACGCACCAGGTCCTCGGTGCCGAGGCGCTCGAGTTCCGCGACGATCGCGTTGAATTCGCTGTACTTGTCGTAGAGGCTGCGGTCGGTGGCGTTGTACATCACCACGTGGGCGCCGCGTTCATGGAAGTGCAGCTGCTTCATGTTTCCGGCGCCGCACGCGGAGAACACCGACGCAAACGGCGGCGCGAGGATGCGGGAGATCCCGGCGTGATCGGCGATGCCGCACGCATGCAGCGGGCCGTTGCCGCCGTAGGCGAGCATGGTGAAGTCTTCCGGCAGGTAGCCGCGGACCCGCAGTTCCTTGGCCATGCCGATCGCCATCTGCTCGTCGACGGAGTTCTTGATGACCTTGGCGGCCTCGATCACGTCCATGTCGAGGGGATCGCAGATCTCCTCTTCGATGGCGAATCGGGCCCGCTTCGGGTTGAGTTTGATGAAGCCGTTGGCGTAGTTGTCCGGGTCGAGGTAGCCGAGCAGCAGGTCGGCGTCGGTGACCGTCGGCTTCAGTCCGCCGCGGTCGTAGCAGGCAGGTCCTGGATCCGAGCCGGCCGATTCCGGGCCCAGCTTGACGGCGTTGTAGATCCGGTCGTAGCTGGCGATCGATCCGCCGCCGGCGCCGAGGGTGAGCAGGTGGATCATCGGGACCGACACCAGCCAGCGGCCGATCGTGGGCTGGAAGTCGTAGTGCTTGACGCCGCCCTCGGGCACCAGCCCGATGTCGAAGGAGGTTCCACCCATGTCGGTCGTGATGATGTGGCCCAGACCGGTGGCCCTGGCCAGGTGTTCGCCCGCCCCGACACCCGCGATGGGGCCGGAGTGGATGGTCTGCAGCGCGTCGGTCGAGTTCATCTGCGCCATGCCGCCGGAGTTGTGAATGACGAGCATCGGCTTGGTGTAGCCGGAGTTGCGCAGGTTGCTCGAGAGCTGTCCGAGTGCGTGGAACATGATCTCGTGAAGGAAGCCGTCGACGATCGTCGAGGTGGCGCGGACGTACTCGCCCTTACGGCCGGACACCTGATGCCCCAGCAGTACCGGGATCGCCCCGAGTTGGTGGGCCGGGTACTCCTCGAGGATCAGCTCGAGGATCCGCTGCTCGTGTTCGGGGTTCTCCGTCGAATTCACCAGGGACACCACGATGGCCTCCGCGCCGTTGTCGACGAGTTCACGCACCGCCTGACGGACATGGTTCTCGTCGAGGGGCACCACGACCTTGCCCGCGGAGTTGACCCGCTCGCGCACCGATCGGATCAGCCTGCGGTGGACCAGCGGTTCCGGGCGCTCCGCGGCCGGCAGGTTCTGCTGCATGGACGGATCGAGTCCCTCGCCGTAGCCGCGGCCACGCGAGAGCGGAATCGTGTCCTCGAAGCCGTGCGTGACCAGGGCCCCCACCCTGGGACCCTTGCGCTCGATGAGTGCGTTCGTCCCCAGGGTGGTCGCATAGCGAACGGAGTCGACGCTGGACAGAACCTCTTCGCGATCGAGGTCTGCGCGGCGGCAGGCGAGGTCGAGGGCTTCGTTGAAGCCCAGGGCGAGGTTGTGATGAGTCGTCAACGCCTTGGCCTCGATGTGCTTGTCGTCCCAGACGAAGAAACAATCGGTGAAGGTGCCGCCGATGTCGACGGAGATGCGTTTCATTGAGGTGGTCTCCTTACTAGCCGTGCACTCAGTGGTGGTGTCTTGCGGCGCCGGCTTCGGCGTCTTCGCCCGGCCCGTAGGTGATCGCTGTTTGCGG
>DATKEW010000052.1:0-2788 GCA_035511785.1 Mycobacterium sp. | reverse complement strand
TTGAAGGCCCTTGTCGAGGCCGGCGCCAAGGTGGTGGTCACCGCGCACCTGGGTCGCCCCAAGGACGGACCCGAC
The DNA here is from genome assembly GCA_035511785.1 of Mycobacterium sp. Lineage (GTDB taxonomy): Bacteria > Actinomycetota > Actinomycetes > Mycobacteriales > Mycobacteriaceae > Mycobacterium. The sequence continues at coordinate 2,713 of DATKEW010000052.1, read as the reverse complement.
CCCAAGCTGTCGCTGGCACCGGTGGCCGCGGCGCTCGGTGAGCGGCTGGGCCGGCACGTGCAATTGGCCGGCGATGTCGTGGGCGCCGACGCGCTGGCCCGTGCTGAGGGGCTGACCGACGGCGACATCCTGCTGCTGGAGAACATCCGCTTCGATGCGCGTGAGACCAGCAAGGACGACGGCGAGCGACTCGCCCTGGCTAAGCAGCTAGCCGAATTGGTCTCGCCGGGAGGCGCTTTCGTCTCCGACGGCTTTGGGGTGGTGCATCGCAAGCAGGCCTCGGTGTACGACGTCGCCACCCTGCTGCCGCACTACGCCGGCACGCTGGTCGCCGAGGAGATACGGGTGCTGGAGCAGTTGACCGCCTCAACCAAACGGCCGTATGCGGTGGTGCTCGGCGGGTCGAAGGTGTCTGACAAGCTCGGCGTCATCGAGTCGCTGGCGACCAAGGCCGACAGCATCGTGATCGGTGGCGGGATGTGCTTCACTTTCCTTGCCGCACAAGGCCTATCGGTCGGCACATCATTGCTCGAGACCGAGATGGTCGACACCTGCCGTAGGTTATGTGAGACCTACGCCGATGTGCTGCGTCTTCCGGTGGACATCGTGGTGGCGGAGAAGTTCGCTGCCGATTCGCCGGCGGAGACTGTGGCCGCGGACCGGATTCCAGACGACAAGATGGGCCTGGATGTCGGACCGGAGTCGGTGAGACGGTTCACCACACTGCTCTCCAACGCCGAGACCGTCTTCTGGAACGGCCCGATGGGCGTGTTCGAATTCCCCGCATTCGCCGTGGGAACCAAGGGTGTCGCCCAGGCGATCGTCGGCGCGACACGCAAGGGAGCGTTCAGTGTGGTCGGCGGCGGCGACTCCGCGGCCGCGGTGCGTGCGCTCGGTATCCGCGAGGGGGACTTCTCGCACATATCCACCGGCGGTGGCGCATCGCTGGAATACCTGGAGGGCAAGACGCTACCCGGCATCGAGGTATTGGCCCGTCCCCAGCCGTCCTAAGCCGTCTTAAGCCCAGTTGAGCCAAACCAAAGGAGACTCGTGAGCCGCAAGCCGCTGATCGCCGGCAACTGGAAGATGAACCTCAATCACTTCGAGGCGATCGCTCTGGTGCAAAAGATCGCGTTCGCGTTGCCGGACAAGTACTACGACAAGGTTGACGTCACGGTTCTCCCGCCGTTCACCAACCTTCGCAGCGTGCAGACCCTGGTCGACGGTGACAAGCTGCGGTTGACCTACGGCGCCCAGGACCTGTCCCAGCACGACGCGGGCGCCTACACCGGTGATATCAGCGGCGCCTTCCTGGCCAAGCTGGGCTGCAGCTTCGTCGTCGTCGGGCACTCCGAGCGGCGCACTTACCACAACGAAGACGACGAGCTGGTGGCCGCCAAGGCCGCCGCCGCCCTGAAGAACGAACTGACCCCGATCGTCTGCATCGGCGAGCACCTGGAGGTCCGGGAGGCGGGCGAGCACGTCAGCCACTGCGAGAAGCAGCTGCGCGGCTCGCTGACCGGGCTCTCGGCCGAGCAGATCGGCAGGGTCGTCATCGCCTACGAGCCGGTCTGGGCGATCGGCACCGGGCGGGTGGCCAGCGCTGCCGACGCCCAGGAGGTGTGCGCGGCGATCCGCAAGGAGCTGGGCTCGCTGGCATCGCCGCAGCTCGCCGACACCGTCCGGGTGCTCTACGGCGGCTCGGTCAACGCGAAAAACATCGGCGAAATCGTCGCCCAGAACGACGTCGACGGCGGCCTGGTCGGGGGCGCGTCGCTGGACGGCGAGCAGTTCGCGACACTGGCGGCCATCGCCGCCGGTGGGCCGCTGCCGTAGTAGCATCGCGGCGGCCACGATGGGTTCGCTGGCAACGGTATTCGGCCGCAGCATTGCCGCAGCGCTACGCCCATCCAATGCGCCCTGGGCCGTGGGGCCCGCCCTTTGGGCAACGGGTACCGCGGCGCTGATCGCGGGGACCGGCGCCCTGTTCGGCGAACTGCAGCTCGTCGGGCTGGCCTACCTTGGAGCCGCCTGCGCCGTCATCTTCCTCGTCCGGGGCTTCTACCGCGCCCGGTGGTGGGCCTGGGTGGCCCAGGCCGTTGGCGGGGCGGTGGGTATCAGCGTGGGTGCGCAGCTGTGGCCAGGCTTCGGCGTGGGGCAAGTTCTCACCGCGGCGGTCGCCGGTGCGATCTCGGGCATGGTGGGCGGGACCGGGCCCAGCGGACCGGCATTCGGGCTGATGCTGTCCGTCGGCGTGGCTTTCGGACAGTTCGGTGGTTCGTCGTTGCCATGGTGGCAACAGGTCGTGTGCTACCTCGTCGGTACGCCGGTCGCCGCGGTTTCCGTGTTGGCGCCGTGGGCCTTTCATCGCGACAAACCCGAACGCCGGGCGCAGGCGGCGGTGTACTTCGCGGCCGTGGACCTGTGCGCGGCGATCGGCACCCGGGAGGCCAGTGCGGACCGCGCCCGGTTGGCCGCCGCGCGGCCGGCCGCACGCGCCGCGCGAGACCGCCGCGGTGCCGATCGAGTGGCCTTCGCGGCGGCCACCCTGTACGCCCAGGGCAGGCCGATACCCGACGCCGCAATCGCGGCGATCCGTCAAGCGGGACAACAGATTTGGGATGCCGTGCCCGTCTCGGTTCCGTTTTCGGAATCCGACGCCGGCGAAGACCCGGGTTTGATGGAGCTGGCCGATGCGCTGAGCCCGCAGCCG
>DATKEW010000051.1:0-5930 GCA_035511785.1 Mycobacterium sp. | reverse complement strand
ACGATCCATCCCATCACCGCCGACGAGGTGTGGGACTTCTGCTCACGCGGATTCGTCGGCTAGCAGGCGTGCGCGCAGCGCGATAGCCGCCCATCGCCGCAAGGTTGATGTGAGCAACTATCGCACGCGATTTGCCAGGTGAGAATTGGATTCTCTAATATTTAGAATTACAAATAGCCAAAACGGATTCGTCGTTGACATTGCTTAGTAGTGATGACAGAGTTCTTCAGGCGACACGATCGGCGATCCCCTGGGGGACGGGGCGAACGCGGTTCCGGCGAGAGGCGATTGATTACCCGTGACAGTCAGCGCGGCCAGCGATGTGTACTTCGATCCGTACGACGTGGGGCTGAACGCCGACCCGTATCCAATGTTTCGGCGGCTGCGCGAGGAAGTTCCGCTGTACTACAACGAGCAGCATGACTTCTATGCGCTGAGCCGCTTCGCCGACGTCGATCGAGCGCTGGTCGATCACCAGACCTTCAGCTCGGCGAAGGGCGCAATACTCGAGCTGATCAAGGCGAACATCGACATTCCGCCCGGTGTGCTCTTGTTCGAGGATCCGCCGATCCACGACGTCCACCGCAAGTTGCTGTCCCGGATGTTCACGCCGCGCAAGATTAATGACCTCGAGCCCAAGATTCGCGAATTCTGTGCTCGCAGTTTGGATCCGCTGGTTGGCTCGGGACGGTTCGACTTCGTCGCCGACCTCGGGGCGCAGATGCCGATGCGGGTGATCGGGATGCTGCTGGGCATTCCCGAGGAGTACCAGGAAGCCGCACGCGATCGCGCCAACGCCAATTTGCGTACCAAAGCCGGCAAACCGATGGATGCGACGGCCGAAAACATGATGGATGGCGAGTTTTTCGGCCAATTCATCGACTGGCGGGCCGAGCATCCGTCCGACGACATCATGACCGAACTGCTCCACGCCGAGTTCGAGGACGACACGGGGATCGTCCGCCGACTGCGCCGCGACGAACTCCTGATCTATATCAGCGTCGTATCCGGTGCGGGCAATGAGACCACCACCCGGCTGATCGGCTGGGCCGGCAAGGTACTGGCCGAGCATCCCGACCAGCGGTGTGAGCTGGTCGCCGACCCGTCGTTGATTCCGGCGGCCATCGAGGAGTTGTTGCGCTGCGAACCACCTGCGCCGCACGTCGCCAGGTACGTCACCCGCGATGTCGAGTACTACGGGCGGCGCGTGCCCGAGGGCAGCGTCATGATGATGCTCATCGGCGCGGCCAATCGCGACCATCGCCAATTCCCGCCGGACGGAGACGTTTTCGACATCCGACGTGAGCCGCGCCAGCATCTAACGTTCAGTGTCGGCACCCATTACTGCCTCGGCTCGGCGCTGGCCCGTCTCGAGGGCCGGATCGCGCTCGAGGAGATTTTGAAGCGCTTCCCCGCGTGGGATGTCGACCTCACCGAGTGCAAGCTGTCCCCACTTCCACCGTGCGGGGATGGGAAACGATGCCAGCTGTTCTCCGCTGAGACGATCAACGAATTGAGGTAGTCATGACTGGACGTGTTGAGGGCAAAGTCGCTTTCATCACCGGGGCGGCGCGCGGTCAGGGCCGCAGCCACGCGGTGCGGTTGGCGGAAGAGGGCGCCGACATCATTGCCGTGGACGTCTGTAAGCCGATCGTGCAGAACACCACCATCCCGGCGTCGACGCCTGAGGACCTGGCCGAGACCGCCGACCTGGTCAAGGGCCTTAACCGCAGAATCTTCACGGCCGAGGTCGATGTGCGCGATTACGACGCGCTGAAGGCCGCGGTGGATAGCGGGGTGGAGCAACTGGGCCGGCTCGACATCATCGTGGCCAACGCGGGGATCGGCAATGGCGGCGACACGCTCGACAAGACCACCGAATACGACTGGCAGGAAATGATCGACGTAAATCTGTCGAGCGTCTGGAAGTCGGTGAAAGCCGGTGTGCCCCACATGATCGCGGGTGGCAAGGGTGGTTCGATCATTTTGACCAGCTCAGTGGGAGGGCTGAAGGCCTACCCCCACTGCGGCAGCTATGTCGCGGCCAAGCACGGTGTGGTGGGAATCATGCGGTCCTTCGCAGTGGAGCTGGGGCAGCACATGATTCGCGTCAACACCGTCAACCCCACGCATGTCAGCACCCCGATGATCATGAACGAGGGGACCTGGAAGTTGTTCCGGCCGGATCTGGAGAATCCGGGTCCCGACGACATGGCCCCGATCTGTCAGATGTTCCACACGCTGCCGATTCCATGGGTGGACCCGGTGGACATCAGCAATGCAGTGCTGTTCTTCGCCTCCGACGAGTCTCGATACATCACGGGTGTCACCCTGCCCATCGACGCGGGTAGCTGCCTGAAATAGGGTTCCGTCTTATGGGCGGATTCGTCTCTGACTTCACGGGCCGCGGAGCAGTCATCACCGGCGGCGCCAATGGCATTGGCTTGGCCACCGCCACCGAGTTCGCCCGCCGCGGAGCCCGCGTGGTGCTTGCCGACGTCGATAAGCCTGCGCTGGAACGGGCTGTGGCACGGCTGCACGCCGAGGGGTTTGACGCGCACGGCGTGATGTGCGACGTCCGGAACCTCGACCACGTGGTCAACCTCGCGGACGAGTCCTTCCGCCTGCTCGGCGAGGTTGACGTCGTCTTCAGCAACGCGGGCATTGTCGTGGCGGGTCCGATCGCGGAGATGACGCACGAAGACTGGCGCTGGGTCATCGACATCGACCTGTGGGGCTCGATCCATGCCGTCGAGGCGTTCTTGCCGAGATTGCTCGAGCAAGGCAAGGGTGGCCACATCGCATTCACCGCGTCGTTCGCCGGCCTGATACCCAACGTCGGCCTCGGAACGTACTGCGTCGCCAAGTACGGCGTTGTCGCCCTGGCCGAGACGCTGGCCCGCGAGGTCAAGGACAAAGGTATCGGTGTCTCGGTGTTGTGCCCGATGGTGGTGGAAACCAAGTTGGTCGCCAACTCGGAACGAATCCGCGGCGCGGATTACGGACTCGCGTCGACGCCCGACGTGACGGGATCGCTCGGGCCACTGCCCGCACAGGATGACAGCCTGAGCGTCGACGAAGTCGCGCGACTGACGGCCGACGCGATTCTGGCCAACCGCCTGTATGTGTTGCCGCACGAGGCGGCCCGCGCGTCAATCCGCCGCAGGTTTGAGCGCATTGACCGCACCTTCGAGGACCAGGCCGCCGAGGGTTGGCGGCACTGAGCTGAGGATCTACCTGGCCGGCGTGCGGCCGATAACGCCGTCGGCTTCCAGCTCGGCGATCTGCGAGTCGGTCAGGCCCAACTGGGCGAGCACCTCGTGGTTATGCTGCCCCAGCAGCGGTGCCGGCCGGGTGTGAAAGCTGCACGGGCCGCCGGAGAACCTCATCGGCACCGTGCTGAGCCTGGCCGGCCCACTAACCGGATGATCGACGATCTCGAAGAAGCCGCGAGATGCCAGCTGCGCCAGCTCCGTTTGCCGGTGCGGCTGCATCACCTTGGCCACCGGAACACCGGCATCCCAGAGGATTTCGACGACGTCGTCGCCGCTGCGTGGCTCACACCAGGCGGCCAACCGCTCATCGATCAGATCCTGGTGCTCGCGCCGGCCCGCCGCAGTGGCTAATGACGGATCGGTTGCCCATAAGGGCGATCCGAGCGCGCCGCATAAGCGTTCCCACTGGTCGTCGGTCGCCACCGCGATGGCAATCCAGCTGTCCAGGCGACCGAATTCGTCGACATCGGCTGTGCGGTAAAGGTTTTGCGGCGCCGCCGTTGGTCCCCGATTGCCGTCGCGCTCCAGCAGTGCCCCGTATGCGGTGTACTCGATGATCTGTTCTGCCGAGATGCTGAGCGCGGCATCGACCATCGCGGCCTCGACGAGCACGCCCTCGCCGGTGCGGCGGCGGTGTGCCAGCGCCAGCAGCAGGGCGTTGAGCGCATGCACACCCGCATTGGGATCACCGATTGAATATGGCTCGTAGGGAGGGCGGTCGGGATACCCGGTCAGCCAACTCAGGCCCGATGCCGACTCGATGGCATATGCGAACGCGGGGTTGTCGCGCCACGGCCCGTCGAGACCGAACCCCGGCATCCGCAACATGACCGCGTCAGGCCGAACGGCCTGCACGGCAGCGAAATCCAGCCCGATCTGGTCCAGCACCCGGGGGGTGAAGTTCTCCACGATGACATCGCAGGTCGCGATGAGCCGGCGCAATACTTCTCGCCCGCGCGGGCTCTGCAGGTCCAGCGTCAGGCCCTTCTTGTTGGTGTTGAGCGCCGCGTAGATCGGCGACTTCTCCCACCACTGGTCTTCGGTGATCGGCACACCGGCGATGAGCCGGGTGCCGTCGGGCCGGCGCGCCGATTCCACGTGCACGACGGTGGCGCCGAGCATGGCCAAAAAGTGGGTGCAGCAAGGTCCCGCCCAAAACGTCGTCATGTCCAATACCCGGAGTCCGCTGAACGGCAACCGCTTTGGTGGGGCAGTACCCGCCGGCCCGGGGCGCGGTGTCGAGGCGGCGGCGCGGTAATGCGCGGTGTGTTCACCCAGCCGCGGCGCCGGACCGGGCCGCCGAAGCTGTGCGGGCCGCATCCGGTAGGGATGGCCCGGCTGCTGGAAACCGTCACGCGGATTGCGCACGAACGAGCCGCGTTCGGCAAAGTGTTCCAGCGACGCTATATTCGCGCCGTTGGCCACCGGTGCGTTGGGAATCCGGAATGCCGTTGCTAGCTCCCGGATCTCGTCGGCCGGGTTGGCCTCAACCCACGCGTAGATGTCTTGGGCGTGGATGTTGGCCTGCTCGGTGATGGTCAGCGGCGATTCTTGGTCGATCCATTCGGGGTGGCCAACCATCGCGCACAGGTCAAACCACTGCTGCGCTGTCCCACACCCAAGGTCGACCAGACCGTCCTTCGCCTGGGCCACGCCCGGCACTGTGAGCCGACGTGCATCTCGCCAGGGCCGGCCCAGCATTTCGAAGTAGGTGACCGGGTAATAGGTCAGGCACAGGATCTGAGTCTCCAGCATCGACAGGTCTATGAGTTCCCCGTGTTCTTCCGGCTCCCGCGAGCCACCGCGGCCAAACCGCGACGCCAGCATCGCGACGCTGGCGTAGGCTCCGGCCATATATTCGCCGACCTGCCCGCCGATGTACACCGGTGCTCGTTCCGGCAGTCCGCGTCCCAGCCCGACGATTCCGCCCGACCACGCTTGCAAGGTGAATTCGGTTGCCGCACGGTCCCGCCAGGGGCCTTCCAGGCCGAAGGGGGTGATCGAGGTAACGGTCAGGTGCGGATGCGCACGATGGATCTCTGCAGGCCTGAAGCTCTGGTGCTCAGCTAGTTTCGAGCCCGTGGACCACACCACCGCGTCCGCCGCGGCCAGCAGCCGGTGGATCATCTGCACGTCGTCGCCGTCTCCGGCATCGGCGACGACACTGTGCTTGGAGCCGGAAAGAAAGCTGAACAACGCCCCGTCGCCGCCGGCTCGGAGAGTCGCACGCGAAGCCGACCAGCGCCGCAACGGATCACCTGATGGCGGCTCGACTTTGATGACGGTGGCGCCGCCATCCGCAAGCAACTTGGTGCAGTACGCGCCCGCGATTCCGGTAGACAGATCGACCACCGAGTAACCGGCGAGTGGCGGCGCCTGCGGTTCAGGCCGAGGTTCCCCCACTCATGCCTGCCATGACGGACTACGGGTCAGAACCTCGGGGCCGTCAGCGGTGATCAGGACGGCCTCGCGCCCGAAGACCGCTCCGATTCCCTGGTCCCAGACGTAGCCCGTCACGGCCAGCACCATGCCCGGCTCCAGCCGTTCGCCGGCCGCGCTTGCGGGCAGGTGCTTGGAGACGACGGGCGGGTCAAAGCCCATGCCCAGACCCCGGGCCACCGGCATCGGCGGCGCCGGCTCCCCCGCGGCCTGGTA
>DATKEW010000050.1:0-33184 GCA_035511785.1 Mycobacterium sp. | reverse complement strand
CTAGGAACGCACTGCTCACCTCGGAGGTCTTCATGTCCCACCGTAATGCCCCATTGTCTGAAACCGGCCGCCTGCGTCTGGCCCGTTGTGTTGTTGAGGATCGTTGGCCGCTGCGGCGAGCTGCCGAACGGTTCCAGGTGTCGGTGTCCACAGCGGCGCGGTGGGCACACCGCTACCGCGAGCTGGGCGAGGCCGGCATGGTCGATCGGTCCTCACGCCCGCATCACAGCCCTCGGCGCACCCCCACACGCACTGAGCGGCGCATCATCAAGGTTCGAGTCCTACGCCGGTGGGGACCGGCACGAATCGCCTATCTGCTGGGCCTGCACCCCTCGACGGTGCACCGGGTGTTGACCCGCTACGGCATGGCCAAACTGCGCTGGTTGGACCGGCCGACCGGCCGCACTATTCGCCGTATCCACTCAGCGCGATGCGGGGACCTGGTGCACGTCGATGTCAAGAAGCTCGGCAAGATCCCCGCCGGCGGCGGTTGGCGCATGCTGGGCCGCGTCGCTGGGCGCCTGAACTCTCGGGCCGACAAGAGCACCGGCCTGAAAGGACAAGATCGCGATCCACGTCGCGGCTACCACTATCTGCACACCGCGATCGATGGCCACTCACGGCTGGCCTACAGCGAGTTGCTGGCCGACGAACGCAAAGACACCGCTGCAGCATTCTGGGTCCGTGCTAACGCATGGTTCAGCGACTGCGGGATCACCGTACTCAAGGTGTTGACCGACAATGGCTCTTGCTACCGATCCCACACCTTCGCCGACGCCCTAGGCGACATCGAACATCGTCGCACTCGGCCCTATCGGCCCCAGACCAACGGCAAGGTAGAGAGATTTCACCGCACTCTTGCCGACGAATGGGCCTACGCACGGCTCTACCGAAGCGACGCCGAACGCTGCACCGAATTCCCCAAATGGCTGCACACCTACAATCACCACCGCGGCCACACCGCACTCGGCGGCCAGCCACCCGCCACCCGGGTACCTAACCTCTCAGGTCAGTACAGCTAGGTTAACCGCATGCCGGCGGAGACCCAGATCACCAACCTCCTCTATCGCTACGCCGAATGCATCGACACCGGCGACCTGGAGGGGGCGGCGGAGCTCTTCGAGCACGCCCGCATCCGGGTAGGCGCCGAGGAGACAATCGATGCGGCCCGGCTGCTGGGGATTTGGAAGTCGCTGATCGTGCTTCACGCCGACGGCACACCCCGAACCAAGCACGTGACCACCAATCCGATCATCGAGGTCGACGAGGACGCCGGCACTGCGAATTGCCGCAGCTACTACACGGTGCTGCAGCAGACTGACGAGTTTCCGCTGCAGACGATCGTGACCGGTCGCTACCATGACCGCTTCGAACGCGTTGACGGGCAGTGGCGGTTTTCCTACCGCGACCTGACATTGATCGACATGGTTGGTGATGTCAGCCACCATCTCGCTCATCCAATTACGCCGACGCCGGGAGATTGACCGCAATCGGGGATCGGCGAGGATCCGGGGACTTCAGAATGTCCCGCATAGCTACCTGCATTACGGTTATACGAATTAAATCGTGCCGCCCAGACCCGGAGCCTGGGCCGATTCTGGTTCTTACCGCGATGCAGGAGGTAACGGGATGAGCAAATGGCACCACCGCTCGGTCTGGTGGTCATGGTTAGTCAGCGTGCTGGCTGTGGTCGGACTGGGCTTGGGCCTGGCTACGGTGCCGGCGGCCGCCACAACGCCCGGACCGTCCACCCTGGCGCTCGACCGGTTCAGCGACCGGCCCCCGATACCGCTCGATCCCTCGGCCATCGTCGGACAGGTAGGGCCGCAGGTGGTCGACATCAGCACCAAATTCGGCTACAACAACGCGGTCGGGGCCGGAACCGGCATCGTGATCGATCCGGGCGGTGTCGTGCTGACCAATAACCACGTGATCTCTGGCGCTACCGATATCAGCGCATTCGCCGTCGGCAACGGCCAGACTTACGCCGTTGACGTGGTCGGCTACAGCCGGGCTGCCGATGTCGCGGTCCTCCAGCTTCGCGGCGGCGGTGGGCTGCCCAGTGCCGCAATCGGTGGCGCGGTCGCCGTCGGTGACCCCATCGTCGCGCTGGGCAATGCCGGTGGCCAGGGCGGAACGCCCAGCGCGGTAACCGGCAAGGTCGTCGCACTCAACCAGACCGTCTCCGCAACTGACACCCTGACCGGCGCCGACGAGACACTCGGAGGGTTGATCCAGGCCGACGCCCCGATCAGGCCCGGCGACTCGGGCGGACCGATGGTCAACAACGGCGGACAGGTGATCGGCATTAACACCGCCGCCACCGACAGCTACAAGATGTCCAAAGGGCAGGGCTTCGCCATTCCCATCGGTACGGCGATGGGGGTCGCCGGGCAGATCCGATCGGGTGCCGGGTCGAACACGGTGCACATCGGCCCGACGGCCTTCCTTGGCCTGGGCGTAATGGACAACGGTGGCAACGGCGCGCGGGTCGAACGTGTGGTCGACACGGGTCCCGCCGCGGCGGCCGGGATTTCGCCTGGCGATGTCATCACCGGTGTCGACAACGTCCCGATCAACGGGGCCACCGCGATGACGGAGGTGCTCGTCCCGCATCACCCGGGGGACACCATCGCCGTGCACCTGCGCGCTAACGGGGGCGGCGACCGCACCGCGAACGTGACGCTGGTGGACGGACCTCCGGCCTGACACCGGCGTGGCTACTGCCGGGCGGCTCGCTAATTCGGTTGCCGCCAGGCAAGTTTGCCCGCGTGATTCCAGAAGTCCCGCCTCGGGTACACGTGGCATCGTGGAATTGATGAACGACGCAAAAGACGCTGTCGAGCACCATCCCGCCGGGGGCAGTCATGTGGAAGGAGGCGTGGTCGAGCACCCGAGTGCCGACGATTTCGGCGACGCCGCCGCACTGCCCGCCGACCCGACGTGGTTCAAACATGCCGTTTTCTACGAGGTGCTGGTCCGGGCGTTCTTCGACGCCAGTTCGGATGGCTCCGGTGACCTGCGCGGACTCGTCGACCGCCTGGACTACCTGCAGTGGCTCGGGATCGATTGCGTTTGGCTGCCCCCGTTCTACGACTCGCCACTGCGTGACGGCGGCTATGACATCCGGGACTTCTACAAGGTGCTCCCCGAATTCGGCACCGTTGACGATTTCGTGGCGCTGCTCGACGCCGCTCACCAGCGTGGCATCCGCGTCATCACCGACCTGGTGATGAACCACACCTCTGAGTCGCACCCGTGGTTTCAGGAGTCGCGCCGCGATCCCGACGGTCCGTACGGCGACTACTACGTATGGAGCGACACCAGCGAGAAGTACACCGACGCCCGCGTCATCTTCGTCGACACCGAAGAGTCGAACTGGACATTCGACCCGGTCCGCCGCCAGTTCTACTGGCACCGGTTCTTCTCCCACCAGCCGGACCTGAACTACGACAACCCCGCCGTGCAGGAAGCGATGATCGACGTCATCCGGTTTTGGCTCGACCTCGGTATCGACGGGTTCCGGCTGGACGCGGTGCCCTACCTCTTCGAGCGCGAGGGCACCAATTGCGAGAACCTGCCCGAGACGCACGCGTTCCTCAAGCGCGTCCGCAAAGTCGTCGACGACGAGTTTCCGGGCCGGGTGCTGCTGGCCGAGGCCAATCAATGGCCGGCCGATGTCGTCGAGTATTTCGGCGACCTCAGCACCGGCGGCGACGAATGCCACATGGCGTTTCACTTCCCGCTGATGCCGCGCATCTTCATGGCGGTCCGCCGGGAGTCGCGGTTTCCGATCTCGGAGATCCTGGCGCAGACGCCGGACATCCCGGACACGGCCCAGTGGGGGATCTTCCTGCGCAACCACGACGAGCTGACGCTGGAAATGGTCAGCGACGAAGAACGCGACTACATGTACGCCGAGTACGCCAAAGACCCGCGGATGAAGGCGAATGTCGGGATCCGTCGCCGGCTCGCACCGCTGCTGGAAAACGACTTCAACCAGATGCGATTGTTCAACGCGCTGCTGCTGTCGCTGCCCGGCTCGCCCGTTCTGTACTACGGCGACGAGATCGGTATGGGCGACGTGATCTGGTTGGGGGACCGCGACGGGGTGCGTACTCCGATGCAGTGGACACCGGACCGCAACGCCGGCTTTTCCACCGCAAACCCTGGTCGGCTTTACCTGCCGCCCAGCCAGGACCCGGTCTATGGTTACCAGGCCGTCAACGTGGAGGCCCAACGGGACACGTCGACGTCGCTGCTCAACTTCACCCGCACGATGCTGGCGGTGCGCCGCCGGCACGACGCCTTTGCCATCGGCACATTCGAGGAATTAGGGGGGTCTAACCCGTCGGTGCTGGCCTTCGTCCGCCAAGCCGCAGATGATGGCGACATCGTGCTGTGCGTCAACAACCTGTCACGGTTTCCGCAGCCGATCGAGCTGAACCTGCAGCATTGGACCGGCTACACGCCCATCGAGCTGACCGGGCAGGTGGAATTTCCACGCATCGGACACCTGCCCTACTTGCTGACACTGCCGGGACACGGGTTCTACTGGTTTCAGTTGTCCGCATCTGAGGAGAACGCATGACCCGCGCCGGCGACGATGCAGAGCGAAGCGATGAGAAGGAGCGGCGCTGATGAATACCGCCGGCGACGATGCAGAGCGAAGCGATGAGGTGTGGGCACCTCCCGGCAGCGAAGCGGCGAGGGGGAGAGCGGCGCTAATGAATACCGCCGGCGACGATGCAGAACGAAGCGATGAGAAGGAGCGGCGCCCATGACTCTGCCAGCCAAGCTGCCTTGGTCTGAGTGGCTGCCACAGCAACGTTGGTACGCCGGACGCAACCGTGAACTGGCCGCCGCCGAGGCCGGAGTAGTCGTCCCGCTGCGGGACGATCTTGACCTGGTGCTGGTCGACGCCGAGTACACCAATGGTGCGACGGAGCGCTACCAGGTGATCGTCGGATGGGATTCCGCGCCGCTCTCCGAATACAGCACCGTAGCCACGATCGGCGCCGCCGACGACCGGACCGGGTTTGACGCCCTTTACGACAGCGATGCGCCGCGATTCCTGCTGTCGTTGATCGACTCGTCGGCCATCCGTGGTACGTCCGGCGCCGAGGTGACGTTTGCCAAAGAACCCGACATCGAGCTCCCGCTGGAAGCCATGCCGCACGTCTCGGATGCTGAGCAGAGCAACACCAGCGTGATCTTCGATCGACGCGCCATCTTCAAGGTGTTCCGTCGGATCCGCGGCGGCATCAACCCCGACATCGAGCTGAACCGCGTGCTCGGCCGTGCCGGCAACCCGCACGTGGCCCGATTGTTCGGCACAGACGAGATAGTCGCGGACGCCCTCGGTGAAGAAGCGTGCCCGCTGGGCATGGTCACCGAGTTCGCGTCCAATGCAGCCGAGGGCTGGGCAATGGCTAGCGCCAGTGTTCGTGACCTGTTCGCGGAGGGTGACTTGTATGCCCACGAAGTCGGTGGCGACTTTGCCGGCGAATCCAACCGGCTCGGCGAAGCCGTTGCCTCAGTGCACGCCACCCTGGCCGAGTGTCTTGGTACAGCGCAAGTGACCTTCCCGCTGGACAACGTGTTGGCGCGGCTGTCGTCGACCGTGGCGATGGTTCCCGAGCTGGGGGAGTACGCGTCAACGATCGAGGAGCGGTTCCAGAAGCTCGCCGGCGAGACGATCACCGTGCAGCGGGTGCACGGCGATCTGCACCTCGGACAAGTGCTGCGTACCCCGGAAAGCTGGCTGCTGATCGACTTCGAAGGTGAGCCGGGCCAGCCACTGGATCAGCGGCGGGCACCTGATTCGCCGTTGCGCGACGTCGCCGGGTTGCTGCGTTCCTTTGAGTACGCCGCCTACGGGCCACTGGTGGACCAGGCAGCCGACAAGCAGCTGGCCGCCCGTGCCCGCGAATGGGTCGAACGCAACAGCACCGCCTTCTGCGACGGTTACGCCGCCGCGTCAGGAACTGACCCACGAGACTCGGCGGAACTGCTGGCGGCCTACGAACTGGACAAGGCGGTCTACGAGGCCGGCTACGAGGCGCGGCACCGGCCCGGTTGGCTGCCGATCCCGCTGCGATCCATCGGGCGGCTCACCGCTGCCTAGCTCTTCCCCGCTGCGCGCGTTGCAGCTGTCTGAAAGCATGACCGCGTGGCGAATGAGATTTTCGACAGCGAGGCTCGATTGTCGTGGGTGCTGGCGGGGCTGGCGGGTGTGCTGGGAGCGATTGCGTTCATGCACTCCGCGGGATACTTCGTGACCTTCATGACCGGCAATGCCCAACGCGCCATGTTGGGATACTTCCGGCACGATGTGCGGCTGTCGGTCACCGCCGCGCTGCTGATGCTGTGCTTCGTCGCCGGCGTGGTGGTTGCGTCGGTGTGCCGGCGGCATTTCTGGTCGGGGCATCCGCACGGCCCGACCGTGCTGACGACCTTCAGTCTGGTGGCGGCAACCGTCGCAGACGTCATCGACGAGGGGTGGGCGGAGGACATGCTTGATTTCGCGCCAATCATGTTGGTGGTCTTTGGTGTTGGCGCGCTGAACACGTCGTTCGTCAAGGATGGCGAGGTGTCGGTGCCGTTGAGCTATGTGACCGGCACGCTGGTCAAAATGGGTCAGGGCATTGAGCGCCACATCGCCGGCGGAACGGCGGCGGACTGGCTCGGCTACTTTCTGCTGTTCGCCAGCTTCGTCTTGGGCGGTGCCGTGGGCGGCGTCATCAGCCTGGTTTTCAATGGCACCTGGATGCTCGTGGTCGCCTCTACCATCTGCGCGTTGACGACCGGATACACGTACTTCCACCAGGACCGCCGCGCCGCGCTGGATTAGCAACCAAAAAACATCGGCAGCAGCGCCGACCGGTGCGCTGCTGCCGATGCTGGTTTTAGGTGTGCCCTAGGCGCTGTTGTTGGCGCCGTTGAGCACCTGGATGATGTCGGGCTTCATGGCAACCAGCTGTTGGTTCCAGTAGGCCCACGAGTGCGTCCCGTTGTTGGGGAAGTTGAATACCCCATTGCGTCCACCCTCGGCCACGTAGTTGTTCTGGAAGGTTTCGTTGGTGCGCAGTGTCAGACCTTCCAGGAACTTGGCCGGCATGTTGTCGCCACCGAGGTCGCTCGGTGTGCCGTTACCGCAGTAGACCCAGACCCGGGTGTTGTTTTGGACCAGCCGCGGAATCTGGACCATCGGGTCGTTGCGCTTCCACGCCGGGTCGGTGGACGGGCCCCACATGCTGTTGGCGTTGTAACCACCCGAGTCGGTCATCGCCAAACCGATCAGCGTCGGCCACCAGCCCTCAGACGGGTTCAGGAAGGCCGACAGCGAGGCGGCGTAGGGGAACTGCTGCGGGTAGTACGCGGCCAGGATCAGCGCGGAGCCACCCGACATCGACAGCCCCACCGCCGCGTTGCCGGTCGGCGAAATCTGCTTGTTCGCCTGCAACCAGGCGGGCATCTCCTGGGTCAGGAACGTCTCCCACTTGTAGGTGTAGTTCTGCCCGTTGCCCTGCGACGGCTGGTACCAGTTGCTGTAGAAGCTGGACTGGCCGCCGACGGGCATGATCACCGACAGACCGGACTGGTAGTACTCCTCGAAGGCCGGGGTGTTGATGTCCCAACCGTTGTAGTCGTCCTGGGCACGCAGCCCGTCGAGCAAGTAGACCGCATGCGGCCCGCCGCCCTGGAACTGAACTTTGATGTCGCGGCCCATCGACGGCGATGGCACCTGCAGGTATTCCACTGGAAGACCCGGCTTGGAAAATGCCCCCGCGGTCGCCGAGCCGCCGACGGCACCGACCAGACCGGTCAACAGGGCAGCCCCTACAGCCGCGATAGCCAGCCGGCGCGGCATAGTTGCCGCTGCGCCACGCATCTTCTCAACGAACTTCATAGCTCCTACCCATCCCAACTTATTGCCGCATACGCGGTCGAATCCGTTCTCGGGGAGTGAAACACAGGGGGAGCACGCAATTCGGCTGTCACGGCCGGAGTTTGAAGTCGCGGTTAGCTAACGATTGAGCGTCTGGCTGAAATCGTCTCGGTCAGATCACAATTGGTCATCGGAACCGTACCGTTGTCTTCAAATGAGCTAGCGCATGCGCTATCCGGCCCTCAGGCTAGGCAACGAGGCGACGCAACAGAGTTGACGCGGTTGCTATTGCGATCACCGGAGCCACCACCAACACGACGATGTCCAACGGGTTGAGTGGCGTGCCGATCAAAAGCGCCCGCAAGGCGTCGACCTCGTAGCTCAACGGGTTGACCACGCTTAGCGCGTGCAACCACCCCGGCATCACACTGACCGGGTACAGCGCGTTGGATGCGAAGAACAACGGCATCGTGATGGCCTGCCCGATCCCCATCAGGCGATCGCGACTGCGGACTAGCCCCGCCAGCGTCATCGACAGGCACGCGAAGAACGCGGCACCGAGCATGACGGTGGCCATCGCCGCGAGCACCCGCAGTGGATTCATGGTCAGCCCGACGTCCATCAGATACGCGAGCGCCAGCACGCCGACAACCTGGGCGACCGATCGCACACCGGCCGCGAAGGCCTTACCGGTGATCAGCGCCGACGCAGGCGCCGGCGTCACCATGAGTTTGGCGAGCACCCCGGCGTCGCGATCCCAGATGATCTGTATGCCGTAGAAGATCGAGATGAACAGCGCCGACTGGGCGAGGATCCCGGGCGCCAGGAAGGCCAGATACGACACCGACCCGGTGTTGATGACGTGCAACTTGCTGAATGTGGTACCGAAGATCAGCAGCCACAGCGCCGGCTGCACCATCCGGGTGACGAGTTCGGTCCGGTCGTGCTGCAGCTTCTGCATTTCGACGATTGCGAACGCCCCGATCCGGCCTAACGTGGCAGGCACTCGTTGCCATCCGCGCGGGGCCCGAACCAGGGCCACCTCGATGGCGTGATCAACTGGCACGGCTGGCAACCCTTCTGCTGGAACGGATTTCGCGGAAACTGGACGATTCCGAATCATCTTGCAGGTCGGAGGCCGCGTAGTGGCGGAAGACATCCTCGAGCGTGGCGGCGGGTGACACCTTCGCCTTCAAGTCGGCAGGCGTGCCCACGGCTCGCAATACGCCGCGATGCATCAGCGCGACCCGATCGCACAACGCGTCGGCCTCTTCCATGTAATGCGTGGTCAGCAACACGGTGATGCCGAACTGAGCCTGCATGTTCAGCACTTGCCTCCAGACGCCGTCGCGGGCGATCGGATCCAGCCCGACGGTCGGTTCGTCGAGCACCAGCAGCGACGGCCGGTTTACCAGTGCCTGGGCCACCTCCAACCGTCGCACCATGCCGCCTGAGTAGGTCCCTGCCGGCCGGTCGGCCACGTCGAGTAGCTCCATGGCGGCCAGCGCCTGTTCGACACGGCCGGCGCGCTCGGCGCGAGACACGCCGTACAGCCGTGCGAACCATTCCACGTTCTCCCGGCCGGTCAACGCCGGCTCGACCGAAAGTTGCTGTGGCACATAGCCGATGTTGCTGCGGATGTCGATGGTCTGACGCCGGGAGTCCAGCCCGAAGATGCGCAATTCGCCCTGCTGGACGGGCGTCAGCGTGGTGAGCATTCGCACCAGGGTGGTCTTTCCTGCACCGTTGGGCCCGAGCAGGCCCATCGTCTCGCCCGGCCGCACGTGCAGCGTCAGGTCATCGACCGCGGTGAACTGGCCATAGCGATAGGTCAGGTGCCGGCAGTCGATCGCCATCGGCAGTGATCCGCTCATGAGCGTCCCTCCTGCAATAGTCGGGTCATCGTGTCAAGGACCTCCAATCCATTTGTCAGAGACTCGATTTGATCGTTGTCTAGTTCGCCGAGCACCTCGGACATCAGCGTTCGCCGCGCTGCGCGGGACGCGTCGACGATCTGCTGGGTGGGCTCGGCGAGCCGTAGCTGGCAGGCGCGCCGGTCGGTCTCGTCCACGGTCCGGATGAGCAGCCCCTTGGCCACCAGCTTGGAGACCAGGGTTGAGGCGGTGTTGGGCACCAGCCCGAGCTCTGCGGCGGCGACGCGGACCGAGATCCCTGGTCGACGGCCGACGAGCCACAACAGCTCCGACTGCGACTCGGTGAGCCGTGCGGAATCCAGTCCGCGACCGGCTGATCGACGGAGCTGCCGGCGGAATCGTCCGACGACGCCGAACACCTCGGTGACCAAATCCGTGCGGGTCTTCGCTGCTCCCATATATAGCTCTGCTTACGAGCTATATATGGGTGCGAGCTGTGTAGGAGTTAGATACGAGCTACTTTTCGAGGCGGTGCAGCGCGACGTCGATCAATGCGCCATTGTCGACGCTCGCGGTCATGTAGCTGCAGAACGGTTGCCGTCGACGATCGGTGGGGGAACCGGGATTAAGCAGTCGCAACCCGGTCTGCGTCGTCGTGTCCCACGGGATGTGGCTGTGACCGAACACCAGCACGTCGCTATCCGGGTAGAGCCGCGACATTCGCGCCTCCCGGCCGGCCGTGGCGCCCGTCTCATGAACCACGGTGAGGTGCAGCCCATCCAGCATCGCGTCAGCCCGTTCGGGCAGCCGAGCGCGCAGCGCCGGCCCGTCGTTGTTTCCCCAACACGCCACCAGCCGGGCGGCCCTGGCTTCCAGCTCGTCGAGCAACTCGGGCGCCACCCAGTCGCCGGCGTGCACGACGACATGGGCGCGGGCGACTTCGTCCCACACTCGTGCGGGCAGGTCGCGGGCGCGTCGCGGGATGTGGGTATCGGCAATGAGCAGCAGCCTCACACCGCTATCTTGCGCCGTGTTCTGGCATGTCGGAGTTCCTTTCCACGCTGCCGACGCTGAGTCGGCGGGTTCTCGTGATCGCTGCGGCGAAACACGCTCACCCAGACGAATGACGAGGCCATGCGGGTCGTGATGGGTGTGCTGTGCTTCGATAGGGTGCTGATTACCACCGGGAACGAAGGAGACACCGAATGCGCACCTTCGAGTCAGTCGCTGACCTCGCCGCCGCGGCGGGCGAGACCATCGGGCAGAGCGACTGGGTGACTATCTCTCAGGAAGATGTCAATCTGTTTGCCGACGCGACCGGCGATCACCAATGGATCCACGTCGACCCGGAACGAGCGGCTGCGGGCCCGTTCGGCAAGACCATCGCCCACGGCTACATGACCCTGGCGCTGCTGCCCCGGCTGCAGCAGCAGATTTATACGGTCAACGGCATCAAGCTCGCTATCAATTACGGCCTCAACAAGGTCCGCTTCCCCGCGCCGGTACCGGTCGGGTCCCGGGTACGTGCGCAGAGTTCGTTAGTCAGCGTCGATGACCTTGGCAACGGTGCTGTGCAGGCGATCGTGTCGAGCACTGTCGAGATCGACGGTTCGCCCAAGCCGGCGTGTGTGGCCGAGAGCATTGTTCGCTACATCTCGTGACAGACCGCGAAACTTAAATCAGGGCAGCGCTTTTCGGCGTGTCATCGCCGACGTTTAGGTGTCGCGGCGCAAAGCCGCCCCAGTGATCAGAATTCAGCGATGGAGTGTTCCAGGCGTTCGGCCAGCCGGGCTTGGGCTTCTGCGCGGCGGGTCGGTATGTGCTGTGACGGGAAAGGCGTTGTCACGGGCTGGTATTCACGCAGCGTGCGGCGGGCTACCGTCATCTTGTGCAGCTCGGTAGCGCCATCGGCGATGCCCAGTGATTCGGCGGCCACCATCATCTTGACAAACGGCATCTCGTCGGAGACTCCGAGTGCGCCGTGCAGGTGCAGCGCGCGCTGCGCCACGTCGTGTAGCACCTGGGGCATGGCGACCTTCACCGCGGCGATGTCGCGGCGCACCTTCTGGTAGTCGTGGTGCTTGTCGATCAACCACGCGGTGCGTAGCACCAGCAGCCGGAACTGCTCGATCTGGATCCAGCTGTCGGCGATCTTCTCCTGAGTCATCTGGAAATCTGCCAGTTTGCCCTGCCTGGTCTTTCGCGACACCGCGCGCTCGCACATCATGTCGAAAGCACTGCGCGCCAGCGCGATTGTGCGCATCGCGTGATGGATGCGCCCACCGCCGAGCCGGGTTTGCGCGATCATGAACGCCTGGCCTTCGCCACCCAGCACGTGATCGGCGGGCACCCGGACATCGTTGTAGCGGACGTAGCCGTGGCTGGCGCGTTTGGACGACTCCGCTCCGACACCCACGTTGCGGACGATCTCGATGCCCGGCGTCTCGCCCGGCACGATGAACAGCGACATCTTTTCGTACGTGCGGGCTTCGGGATTGGTCACGGCCATGACGATGAAGAACGACGCGTGCTTGGCGTTGGTGGAAAACCACTTCTCGCCGTTGATGACCCAGTCCCCATTTGCTGAGCCGTCCCGGGTGGCGGACGTGACGAATTGCCCGGGGTCAGAACCGCCCTGTGGTTCGGTCATCGAATAGCAAGACGTGATTTCGCCGTCCAGCAACGGCTGCAGGTAGCGAGCCTTTTGCTCGTCGGTGCCGAACAGCGCGAGGATCTCGGCGTTGCCGGAGTCGGGCGCTTGGCAGCCGAACACCGACGGCGCCCAGCGGGAACGCCCGATGATTTCGTTGAGCAGCGCGAGCTTGACCTGACCGAAGCCCTGACCGCCGAGTTCGGGCCGCAGATGCGCCGCCCACAGTCCCTGGTCTTTCACCTGCTGCTGCAATGGCCGCAGGATGGCCATCATCTCGGCGTTCTGTTTGTCGTAGGGATCAAGCGCGACGAGATCGAGCGGTTCCAGCTCGTCGACCATGAATTTTTCGACCCAGTCCAGCTTCGCCTGGTATTTGGGGTCCGTTTCGAAGTCCCACACCGTGGCCAACCGTTCCCCGGCGCAGCGTCGCACCGGACTCGTCGATGAAGCCCCACCATCGTAGATGCGCACGCGCACCTGGCTGGATGCGGCGCCGCTATCCGCGCTTCACGGCGACGACGGCGTTGATGATGACCGCATGCAGTTTGTACCACTGTGTTCGCCCAAACCCGGCGCGTAGCAGCAGGCGGTCCACGCGGCGGCGGGTCCGAGCCTTGCCACGCCGACTGCCAGCGAGCGTGGGAATCAACCATCGGGAAAACTGATCGGCGAGAACCAGATGGCCACCCGGCCGAAGAACCCGGGCGCACTCGGCGAGCCCGGCGAGCTGATCACACCAGTGGTCGAATGACGTGCTGCTGACGACGAGGTCGATCGACGCATCGGGGTAGGGCAGGTGCTCGGCAACGCCGACGGCGAAGGTCAATCGTTGATTGTCGCTCAGGCGTCTGGCCGTCTCGATCATGTTGGGAGCGGCGTCAATTCCGGCAAGCTCCTCGGCTCCCGGGTAGTGGCCGGCCAATGCCCGGAGCAGGTATCCAGTTCCGCATCCCACATCGAGAACACGGTACGGTGCGGCCACTGTCGCCGTTGCCAGCGCGGCGGTCCGGTCACCGATGGTGTGGTGCAGACGACCACGCCAGCCGTGGTCGTAGTGCGCGGCACGCTCGTCGTACGCAGCGACATCGCGATAGGGCGGAACGGCGGTAATTCTAGGATTCGTCGGGTCGTTTGCGTCAGCGTCAGTGCAGCTTGGGCAAGACGTTGGTGCGGTAGAACTGGATCGCGCTGACGGGGTCGTCTTGCGGGAAGTGCAGGAACGGGACAGCGCCGGCGTCGAGCACCGCTTGCACGGCCTTGATGTGGGTGGCCGGGTCGGTGCCGACCGTCCAGTTGGCCAGCACCTTGTCGATCGGGTTCGACTCGGCGGCGCGCTGGATCTCGACGGGATTGGGTTGGTCGACGGCCCCGGCGGTAAATCGCCACAAGGCGGCGGCGCGTCCGGCTTCGGCGCTGTCGCCGACGACGGCGAACATTTCGGCGCGTTTACCCAGGCTGCCGGGATCGCGGTGGGCGGTTTGCGCGCCGGCGCCGAATGCGGCGAGCAGTTTCGGGTCCGTGACGTCGCGGGCTTGGGTGATCCAGCCGTCGCCGTACTGACCGGCCAGCGTTGCGCTTTTGGGCTCGCCGGCCGCCACGAAAATCGGTGGCGGCGTGGGCGGCACGTCGTAAAGTTTCAAGGCGTTCGTCTGAAAAAAGCGGCCTCCGAACGAGATTCGTGAACCGCTCCACAGCTGGCGGATCAGTTCGATGGCCTCGACCAACCGGTCGTGGCGCTCGGTGTATTTACCGAACGCGTTCGTGGTGGCCTGTTCGTTGAGCCGTTCGCCAGTGCCCAGTCCCAAAAACACCCTTCCCGGATTGAGGATCGCCAACGAGGCGAATGCCTGCGCCACCGTCGCCGGGTGATAACGGTAGGTGGGGCAGGTCACTCCGGTGCCAAACGAAATGCGGCTGGTGTTGCTGCCCACCAGAGCCAGCGTCAGCCACGGGAACATCGAGTGGCCTTCGTTGTCCTGCCAGGGCTGGATGTGGTCGCTTGCCCACACGTACCGAAAGCCGGCCTCTTCGGCCGCCCGGGCCTGCGCCACCAGCTGATCGGTGCGGAATTGCTCGTGCGAGAGCACAAACCCCACACCCATGCCTGCCGGTGGCGGAGCGGCGGGCTTGAGGTGGTCGGTGCCCGGTTGGCCGCAGCCGCCGGATAATCCGGCGGTGCCGAGCATGCCCGCCCCCGCGGCCATCCGTGCGAATGCCCGTCGTGAGATGTCGGTCATCGGAACGGAGTACCCGTCACGCAGCGCGCGACACTCGGCGGTTTCGGGGCAGCCGCGGGTGGGAATTGCGAATGAAATGGCTCGGGGTGATCATCCGCGGCGCACACCCTTCTATGGTGTGCGCGTATTGTCGTCCTGGCTAGCCTCGTCGATCCACATCCTGTGGCTTTGCATCGCCATTTATGTCTTGGCCGCCGTCGCCGCCGTCAGAGGCTTCGTCATGACCTTCCGGGACTATTCGTTCTAGTCCCCGGGGCCTTCGCGGTCAGCGGCTAGCCTGACTTGTGTGAGCCCGCATGCGCGCCCGGCGCGCAAAGCCGAGGTCGGCGAACTATCACGGACCTTGGCCCGGGCGTTTTACGACGACCCGGTGATGATCTGGCTGCTTCCCGATGAGAAAGCGCGGACCGCGCAGCTACGTCGGTTGTTCACGACGATGACCCGTCACCACCATCTGGCCCACGGCGGCGTGGAGGTGGCCTGCGACGGACCGGGTGTCGGCGCGGCAGCACTGTGGGATCCGCCGAATCAATGGCAAGAATCGCTTCGGGGGCAGCTGGCGATGACGGCGACGTTCATCCGGGTGTTCGGCCTCCGTTCGACGCGGGGACGTGCGGTTCAGGAACTGATGAAACGCGTCCACCCCGAAGAACCGCACTGGTATCTCGCCGTGATCGGCAGCGACCCGACCGTCCGTGGCAAAGGCTTCGGGCAGGTGTTGATGCGGTCGCGGCTGGCGCGCGTGGACGCCGAACACGCGCCCGCGTATCTGGAGTCGACCAAGCACCAAAATATAGGGTACTACCAGCGGTTTGGCTTCGAGCTGGCCGGCGAAATCGCACTGCCCGACGACGGCCCAACGATGTGGCCCATGTGGCGCCAGCGGCGCTGAGCACCGCAAGCCGCTAGCAAAGGCAATCTTGGCAAAATACCCCACGCACAATGGTGGTATGGCAAACACCGCTATGGCCAACAGTTTGCTAGATCTACCCGCACTACTGTCGGCTGGGAGCGCGCGTTGCGCGCGGAACGTAACGCGGCCGGAACCATCAAGATGTACAGCGCCGGGGTGCACGCCTTCCTGCGCTGGTGTGCCAAAACCGGGACGGAGCCGCAGCTGAGCAAGGCCACGGCGCAGGCGTTCGTGGCCGATTTGCTGAAGGGCGGCGCGGAAGGGCCCACGGCGCATGCGCGCCTCAAGGGCCTGCGCCGGTTCTCCGCGTGGCTGGTGGCGGAGGGGAGATCGAGCGGGACGAGCTGGACGGGATGCGTTCGCCGGCCATCGACCGCAAGGTGGTCAACGCGCTCAGTGACGACCAGCTGCGCCTGCTTATCAAAGCGTGCGAGGGCCGGGGGCTCACGGACTGCAGGGAAGAAGCCATTGTGCGCTTCGTGGCCGAGACGGGGGCGGGGCAGCAGAGGTGGGGCTGCAGACCGCCGACGTGGACTGGACCGCGGCCGGGTGATTATTCGGCGCGGCAAGGGCGGCAAGGGCCGGGTGGTGCCCATCGGCCCGCAGACGGAGATGGCCATTGACCGCTACCTGCGCGCCCGGCGCTCGCACCGGCTCGCCAGTGCCGGGCCGCTGTGGGTGGGTGCGTCGGGCAAGACGTTCGACTACTACGGCCTAGACGGGATGCTCAAGTCCCGCGCACAGGCCGCGGGTATCGAGGGCTTCGATGCGCACGTGCTGAGGCACACCTTCGCCACGCGGTGGAAGGCGGCACAGGGCAGCGACGACGGGCTGATGGCCGTCGTTGGCTGGTCTAGCCACACCATGATTGACCGGTACGCGGGAGCCGCAATGGCTCAACGCGCGGCAGAGGAAGCCCGCGCGCTCGGGTTGGGGAACCTGTGATCCTGGCGGTGCTCGGCGCACTGCTGGGCGCGCGGGTCGGCTGCAACGCGGGACGTTAGCCGGGCGCCGCAGTGGAGCAGGAGATCGCGCGGCAGGTGTGGGCGGAGCAGCAGCGGCAGCAGGCGTGGGCGGCGTACTACGCCCAGCAACAGCGGGACCATGTGCAGCCGGGACCGTGATGCATCCGCCACGCGACGCGAGACGCCCGGTGTGCGTGCCCACGGGTGCCATGGCTCACCAGTTGTCGTCGCGCCCAGCGACCGGCCAGGGATGTCTCAGCCGCGGTCGTGGAGGAAGTGGGCGCGCCGTTCACACTAACCGAGGCCGACCTTCAAGAGCCGGCACCCGATGAAGTCGTGGTGCAGATCGCAGAAGTCGGCATCTGCCGCACCGACGTCGCGGTCAAGGAAGGGCACCTGCCGTTTCCGTCAAGGGCTGGTAAACGACAGCATCGAATTAGACGGCGGGTGTTAGAGCGCAGGCTTCTCAGCAAGGTTCAATGCGAAATCCCGGACGTTCGTGGAGATAGCGGCATCGGCCGAACTGCCATCGGTGTGCGTAACGCATTCCTGGGCGAGGCGGATCATCCGTGGCCCTTCGTCGATCACCAACTGGCTCAATCCCAGCGCGGCGCAGGTTCTCAGCGCCGGCGCCAGGACATGCTGTGCTTGGTCAGCGTTGCCGGCTGCGGCGAGGCAGAGCGCGAGTTGGACCGCGGCGTGTAGGTGTGCGCGTGGGCGTTTGCCCTGATCGACATGCTCCAGACGAGCGCGTGCTCGCTCGCAAGCCGCGGCAAGCGCTGACGGCGTCCCGTCGATCAGGAGCAATCGGATTTGCGAATCCTCCGTGAGTTCGGCTGTGACATCGCCGATTCCGTCGAGCGGTTGAGAACCCGCGCTCGTGACGCGCAGTGCCACCGACTCGTCGATCGGCTCGGCCGAGATCGCGGCAAATCGGACAGTTTCATTGAGCAAGCGGGCTTCCAGCCGCGGAAGTTGCAGCGTGCGCGCGATGTCCAGACCTTCGGCAAGTCGGCGGCGCGCGCTTGTGGTGTCGCCGCGGGTGAATTTGAGACGAGCCCCAGTCCCGAATGTTGCGGACATGATGTCGACGAGTCCGCCCTCGGCGCCGAGTTCGTAGGCGGCGTCGAGCAAAGTCTCGGCTTCGTCGAGTTCACCCCTTTCGTAGAGAAGCTCACCCAACACGGAACCGGCGAGCTTTGCAGCGTAGCTCGGCCGTCCGGACGGCAGCAGCGCGATTCGTATGGCGTGTCGCAGGTGCGCTTCAGCGCCAGCGACGTCGAGCTGCTCGTTCGAGGCGATCGCCGACAAACAGTATCCGTAAGCGACGGCGAGCGTCCCGGAGATGCGCTGATGGTATTGTCGTCCCCACCTCTGCAAGCGCAGCGCGTCATCGAAGTCGAACATTCGGATGGCACGAAATGAGCCGACATCGGCTGCCCGGCAGAGTATCCAGGGTTGCAGCGTGTCCGCCCTGCTGACACAAGCCTGCACGGCATCGGCGGCCGCCGAGGTGTCGATGCGGTCCTCGAAACAGGCGACTACTGCGCGAATTAGGTCGATCTCGGCGCGCAGGTCGCCAGCTTGCTCAGCCGGAACCGAGTCGATGGCGGCCTCAGCCAACCGAATCGCGTCCGCTACCGCAGTGACGCGGTGTAGGACGGCGGTTGCCCACGCGAGGTCGACTTGCAGCCTCGGGCGCGCATCGGCGTATTGCATTGGCAGCTTGGCCGCAAGCCCGATCAACGTGCTCATCTGGGATCGTTCAATTAGGTCCGCGGCCGCCCGCTCGACGGCATCGACCGCCTGCGGTGCGTCTCCGGCGAGAATCAAGTGATCGACGGCCTGGCTGAGCATCTGGTGTTCCGAAAACCACTGCGCGGCCTTGCGATGCAGTTCCGGTATGCGATCTTCTGTGTCGCGCTCGAGGCGGTGCAAAAGGTAGTCGGCGAACAGGTGGTGGTATTGGAACCACGACCCTTCGGTGTCGGTGCTGCGCAGAAAGAGATCACGCGTTTCGATCTCTTCGAGGATGCTTTGACTAGCCCGGTTACCGGTGAGCGCGGTGGCCAGCCCGCTGCAGATCTGTTTGGTGATGCAGGTCGACTGCAGGAAATCGAGGAGATCCGGCTCCAGGCTCTCCAGCACGTTGGACGCTAAATACTCACCTATCGCTTTGTGCCGCCCGGATAGATTCTGGATCAGCGCAGCGGGATCGGAATGTCCACGAAGCGATAACGACACCAGCTGCAAGGCGGCTGCCCATCCGTCTGTGAAGTCATCGAGTTCGGCGATATTGCCTGTTGTGAGGTCGAGGCCGCACTGATCGACCAGCAGGGCCCGGGATTCGCCCGCATCGAACTTGAGCAGCGAGGAGTCGATTTCCGTGAGTTCCCCCTGGACCGCCATCGTGGACAGCGGTAGCCCCGCGCGCGTACGACTTGTCACGATCAGATGCAGGTGATGGCAACTATTCTCCAGCAAATAGGCGAGCGTGTTCGTGGTTTCTGCGTTGTTTACGCGATGCCAGTCTTCCATCACGAGCGCGAGGGTCTGTTTATCGGAATGCAGGCAATTGATCAAAGCATTCACGACGTATTGTTGCGCGTTTTCCAGATGCCCTTCGAATTCTTGTTGCAATATGTCTGCGAGGTCTGGCATGGTGCGCCGAATCGCCTCAATCAGGTGGGCCAGAAACCAGACCGTGTTGTTATCGTCGCTGTCGATAGCCAACCATGCGGTCGTCAAACCCTGTCGCGTGAGTGTGTCGGCCCACTGCGCGGCCAGGGTGCTTTTGCCGAAGCCGGCGGGCGCGTGGATGAGGACCAGTTTTGGTCTTGGCCCCGAGCCAAGCTGGTCGAGGATCCGTTGCCTCGGCACCGTCGGGCGATTGAAGGTCGGCGGTCGAAATCGTGTCGGTGCGCTCGGCGGGTAGTGCGCTCGGCGGATCGAGGCTGACTCGTCCGACCGTAGTTCGAGAGCCGCCGAATGCGACGCTGATACGGGCGTTCTTGTGCCGGAGGCAGATTCATCGGCGCCGGTCGGCGGTGCCGGTAACTCCAGTGGAACGGCGGCGATGTGGAGTCCGACTTGGCTGGCGGCTGTTCGCAGCGCCTCACCGAATGCTGCGGCAGAGGTGGGACGGCGTGCGGGGTCGGTGTTCAACCCGAGCTCTAACACCGAGCAGATCGGGTCTGGGACGCCCTCCGCGCGGAGATCGGGAATCGGACCCGCCTTCACGCGACGAGCAAACACGATCGGGTTCTCGCCTGATTGAAACGGGAAAGGCGGGTCGCCGCTAAGCAGTGTGAAGACCGAAGCCGCCAGACCGTAAACATCTGCACCCGTCGAGGCGGGGCGGCCCTCGAAAAGCTCCGGCGCGGTGTAAGACGGCGATCCGACCACGATGTTGGCGGCCATCTCGCGGCTGCCCGCGATGCGCGCGATGCCGAAATCGCTGAGTTGCGGTTCCCCGTAATCCGTAAGAAGGACGTTGGCGGGCTTAACATCACGATGAAGAACACCCGCGTGGTGAGCGGTTTCCAGAGCGCCCGCCAGGCGCACACCTATCGTCAACGCCTCACGGAGTCCGAACGGTCCGTTGTCCTGGATCCAGGCACTGAGCGTGTTTCGACGGTGATACTGCATCACAATGTATGGACGACCGGTGAAGGTCAGCCCGCTATGCAGCACGGGCACGATGTTCGGGTGACCGGAGACCCGCCCCATCGCCCGCTGCTCGCGAGCGAACTGTTCGAGGTCGACATCGTCCTGATCGGAACTGAGCACCTTCACCGCGACCACCCGGTCGAGCGACGGTTCATTACAGCGATACACGACTCCGAACCCGCCGCGGCCCACTGGCTCGGCGTCGTGGTAGCCCTCTGCCTCGAGCTCGGCCACAATCCCCAAAGCCGGGCCGCGTTGAGTGGCATCGGGACCGGCTGTCACGGTCTGATCCCTGGGTGTGCGTTGGCGCACTGCAACTCCGCGGGTCTAATCCGACCGACCCAACATATAGTTGCGCAACCCGTGAATGTTCCCATTACCAATGCCTTCGTTGCAGCCGCTAATCGTACTCTCGCGAGTCAGGCCGACAACGCTGCTGGACGCGCCGGAAGCCACAAAGGGGCCATCGCTCATCGATGCTTCAATACGTATTTGCCGAAAGTGCGCAAACTCTAGAGGTATTCGTGTGCGTGCGCCGCCTGATCGCGCACGATGCCTTGGGGTAGCGGCTCAGCCCAGGCCAAGCTGTGCCAGCAGAGTGCCGACATTCCAGTAGGCGTGGACCGAGACGGCCCGCCGATCGTCGTCGATCTGCCAAACGTCGAATCCGGGGACGTCGAACCCGCGACCCGTGGGCGCGACCCCGGTCGGGAACCCGACGGGATGCATGGCCAGATCGGGGAACCCTGACCCCGCCGCGGTGAAGAATCCGCCGGTCTGCTCGTGGTCCGTGATTGGGGCAGGCAGCGACGGGTCCTCCCAGTGCACCGCCTCACTGATCACGCTCAAGGCGGCGGCCAGGTCACGCTGATTCCACCCCGCGAAATAGCGGGCAGGGTAGGCGGCCAGGTCGGTGGTCGCGGCAGTCATGGCGAACGTCCTTTCGCGACGTTGGTGCATGGCGCGGCACTCACATTAAGCCCGTCTCCGTCCGCGGTTCGTCCGCCTCCTCGAACGGCCAGCTCGTCGTGCCCGGCCTGGGTGGTTGCTAATTCACCCTCATAACGGGCATTTTCACCCCCTCGGCGGCTCCCGAGAAGCGCAGCGCGGTGCTGCGCCACCGCTTACGTCACCCTTGTGCGTTGAGCAATGGCAGTAGTAATACGCCGGTATTCTGCCTGGTCAGGCAGAGTTTCGAGATCGTTTGCCGGTGGTTTGCCAACCCCAAAATACCGGCGCGGACACAGGTGACAAACCACCTGGTAAATCCGGCTAACGCACAGGCCGCTCATTGAGCTACCGCACTGGTATCTGGCGGTGATCGGAAGCGACCCGACGGTGCGCGGGCAGGGCTTCGGTCAGGTCCTGATGCGGTCACGGCTCGACCGTTGCGATGCCGAGTACTGTCCGGCCTATCTCGAGTCCACCAAGCTCGAAAATGTGCCGTATTACCAGCGTTTCGGCTTCCCGGTCAGCCGTGAAATCGTGCTGCCCGACGGCGGCCCGACAGTGTGGGCGATGTGGCGGGCCCCGCGGTAACGGCTTCGCATCACGGGCTGCTTCGCCAGCCCGCGATACCGGTGGCGATCATGCGCAGTTGTTTGACGGCAAGCCGACGGATGTCTTCTAGCGCCTCGGCACTATGGGCGTCCTCGATGGCCTCGGCGATGACAATCATCGCGTTGACGAACAGGGTCGCCAGCACATTGAGATCCTCGGTGCTCCACTCATGCAGGCCGGGGAATCGCGCCAGGTCGGTGGCCAGCTCGGAGGTGATCAGCCGGATCTCGGTGCGGATGGCATAGCGCAGCACGGACAGGCCGCTGTTGCGCTCCCGGCCGATGAGACGCCAGTGTTCGCGTCGTTCGGCCACACTCGCAACCAGGATCTCGACGGATGATTCGATCACCCGGTTCGGGTCGAGCTTGCCGGCCCGCGCCTCGCGCAGCGTGTCGCGCAAAATGCGAAACGACTCGTCGATCAGGACCAGTCCGAGGGCCTCCATCGACTCGAAGTGACGGTAGAAAGCCGCGGGGACAATCCCGACCTCCCGCGTCACCTCGCGCAGGCTCAGGCTGGAAAAGCTGCGGTCCTGCAGCAACTTGAGTGCCGCGGCGACGATGGCACGCCTGGTCGCCTCCTTGCGCTCGCCGCGCGTGGAGCTTTCGCGTGAGCGCTCGCGGCCAGACCGATGCGACCGTGAGCTAGGAGTACGACTGTTCACTATTGTGAACCCTACCACAGAGCTGCAGAAACCCTTGACTAGCTGCGGGGTGCAGTCGGACGGTGTACATATGTTCACTCAAACTGCTCGGATCTCCTCCGGTCGGGGTTTCGTCAAAGCTTTCCAGAAGCGAGTCCTGGGTTCGGACCTGGTTGATCTGCTCACCGGTCCGCACGGCGTTGATCGCTACACCGAGCTGGTGGCGCCAACCTGGACGTTGGGAGAGTCCCGCGCCAAAGTGGTCGACGTGCGGCGGACCACTCCGTGCAGCGTCACCCTCACCCTTGCGCCGAATGAGGCCTTCACGTCCGCCCACACCGTTCAGGCCGGCCAATACGTCAACCTCACGGTCGACATCGACGGCCGCCGGCACACCCGCTGCTATTCACCTGCCAACGCCGAAGGCGGCTCGTACCTCGAACTGACGATCGGTCGCCATGACGGTGGGCTGGTCTCGAACTACCTGTATGAGCGTGCCCGTCGCGGAATGGTGTTCGGCCTGGACGGCGTCGGCGGCGACTTCGTGTTGCCGACGCAACGACCGCGACGGATCCTGTTCGTCTCCGGCGGAAGCGGCATCACGCCCGTGATGGCGATGCTGCGCACACTGATCGCCGAGGGCGACGCCGACGCACCCGGCGCCGAAATCGCGTTCGTCCATTACGCGCGCACCGCCGCGGAGGCGTGCTACCACGATGAGCTGGCCGCGCTGCCTCGCGTGCGGGTGCTGCACGGCTACACCCGGTCGGATGACGGCGAGCTCGTCGGCCGCTTCGGGCGCGAGCACCTGGACGCCGCGATGCCTTCACCGGATGTGGTGTTCGTATGCGGGCCAACGGCTTTGGTCGATGCGGTCCGCGAGCACTGCGACAACGCGTACACCGAAAGCTTCGTGCCACCGGCATTCGAGCCGTCGAAGGCGTCGGGCGGCCGAATAACCTTCGCGAACAGCGGTATTGACGTTGACGACGACGGACGCTCGCTGCTCGAACAGGCCGAATCGGCCGGCCTGACGCCCGAGAACGGCTGCCGCATGGGTATCTGCCACACCTGCACGCGGCGCAAGACCACCGGTACGGTGCGCAACCTGATCACCGGCGCGGTCTCGACCGCTCCCGACGAGGACGTGCAGATCTGTGTGTCAGTGCCGGTCGGCGACGTCGACCTATCGCTCTAACAAGACCTTGGAAGGAGAACCCATGTCACACGACACGATCAACCTGACCCCCGAGCAGGCCGACGCGCTCGGCCGTGAGCTCGACGCCATCAAGGAACGCGTGATGGCAGACCTCGGCGAAGAGGACGCTGACTACATCCGCCGCGTCATCAAAGCCCAGCGTGCGCTGGAAGTCGGCGGCCGGGCGCTGTTGTTCGCCGGGGTGCTGCCGCCGGCCTGGCTGGCGGGCACCGTGATGCTGGGCCTGTCGAAAATCCTGGACAACATGGAGATCGGCCACAACATCATGCACGGTCAATACGACTGGATGCGCGACCCGGCGATCTCCGGACGCGCCTTCGAGTGGGACACGGCGTGCCCCGCCGATCAATGGCGGCATTCACACAACTACATGCACCACACCCACACCAACATCGTGGGCATGGACCGCGACATCGGCTACGGCATCCTGCGGTTGAGCGAAGACCAGCCGTGGGAGCCCTACTTCATCGGCAACCCGCTCTACGGGTTCTTGCTGATGGTGTTGTTCCAGTACGGCGTCGCGCTGCACGAACTGGAAACCGAGCGCATCCGCTCCGGCGAGATCAACCTGGCCGACAAGCGCGAGGTTCTGCGGGCCATCTGGAAAAAGACACGCAGGCAGACGCTCAAGGACTACGTCGCCTTCCCATTGCTGGCCGGGCCGTTCGCGCCGTTCGTCTTCGCGGGCAACCTCACGGCGAACCTGATGCGCAACGTGTGGTCGTACATGATCATCTTCTGCGGCCACTTCCCGGACGGTACCCAGGAATTCACCGTCGAAGAGACCAAGGACGAGTCGCGTGGCATGTGGTACTTCCGGCAGGTCCTCGGTTCGGCGAACCTGACCGGAGGCAAGATCTTTCATCTGCTGTCCGGCAACCTGTCGCACCAGATCGAGCACCACCTGTTCCCGGACATGCCGGCCCGCCGGTATGCCGAGATCGCGCCCGAGGTGCAAGAGATCTGCGAGCCCTACGGCATCCCCTACAACAAGGGTCCGCTGCTGAAACAGTTCGGCACCGTGGTGCGCAAGATCGTCAAGCTCGCCTTCCCCGGCTCGCGAGCCGCTACCGGTCAGCCGGCGGATCGAGCGCCGGTCGCCGCGTAGCCCTCGCCACAGTCCCCACGCCCGGCCCGGGCATCGCCACGGGCGGAGGTGGGGGACAATGGCTTCCGTGGAGTGGACCGGTGCCCGTTATGCGGACAATCCAACAGTGGAGGCCTCGACCTGGATCGACGCGGACCCCGCCAGGGTCTGGAGTCTGGTCTCCGATATTCAGCTGATGCCGACGTTGAGCAACGAGCTGCAGTCGGTGGAGTGGGCCGACGGAGCCGACCGGCCCCGGGTTGGCGCCCGATTCGTCGGACACAGCCAGCACGACGCGTTAGGGCAATGGAGCACGACCTCCCAGATCGTCGCCTGTGACCAGCCGCACGAATTCGCCTGGGCGGTCGGTGAGTCCGGCAATCCCTCGGCGATCTGGCGCTTCCGGCTGACCCCCCGGGACGGCGGCACCAACCTGGCCTACTGGATGCAGATGGGGCCGGGCCGCTCCGGGTTGTCGGCCGCTATCGACGCGATGCCCGACAAGGAAGAAAAGATCGTCTTCGTCCGGATGCGGGAGTTCGAGTCCGCGATCGTCAAGACGCTGGCGGCGATCAAAAGGCTGGCCGAACGCGGGGTGCGCTGATGCGCACCGCGACGACGGTCGAGTTGTCCGATGTCGGTGGCGTCGACCTCGCGGTTGACGCCGAAAACTTGGGTCTCGATATCTGTTGGGTCGCGGAGGCGTGGGGCTCGGACGCACCATCGGCGCTGGGTTACCTTGCCGCCCTTACGGATCGGATGCTGCTCGGCTCCGGCGTCGTGCAGGTCGGCACTCGGTCGCCCGTCGTCGTTGCCCAAACCGCGATCACACTGTCCAACCTGTCGAACGGGCGGTTCCTGCTCGGGCTGGGCGCCTCCGGTCCGCAGGTGGTCGAGGGCTTGCACGGCGTCTCGTTCAGCCGGCCGCTGTCCCGTATCCGCGAAACCGTCGACATCGTGCGGCAGGTGTTCTCGGGAGGCAAGATTTCTTACTCCGGCAAAGAGTTCCAGATCCCTCGCCCTGGCGGCGAGGCGGTGCCGATGCGGTTGTCGACGCGGCCTGAACACCACATTCCGATCTATCTGGCCGCGCTCTCGCCGGCGATGCTGCGCTTGACGGGGGAGATTGCCGACGGCTGGCTGGGCACCAGCTTCGTGCCCGAAGGAGCCGCAGACGCTTACTTTGCCCACCTTGACGCCGGGCTGGCCGCCGCCGGGCGCACTCGGGCGGACATCGACATCTGCCAAGGCGCCGAAGTCGCTTTCGCCGCAGACGAAGACGAACTGCGCAGCATGGTCGCGGGCCGCAAAAAAAGAGCTCGCCTTCAGTCTCGGCGGCATGGGGTCCTCCAGCACGAACTACTACAACCAGGCCTACGGCCGGCAAGGCTGGGCCGACGTGGCCGCCGAGGTGCGCGAGAGCTGGCAGCGCGGCGACCGCGACGGCGCGGCCGGGCTGGTGACCGACAAGATGGTGCTGGCCACCACGCTCATCGGGACCGAGCAGATGGTCCGCGCACGGCTTGCGGTGTGGAAAGACGCCGGCGTGAACACCGTGCGGCTGTATCCGGCCGGCGACACGCTGGATGCCAAGCTGAGCACGCTTGGCCGGGCCATTGAGTTGGCCCGCGACGTTTAGTGCACGTCTGTCGGCGCTGCCGATACCTTCACGAGTTGCACCTCGGGCCGCTCCGGTACGTCGTCGGCGAGGAACCATCGGAAGGCGAGGTTGCCGCGCGGATAGCCCAGTGCGGTCAGTGAGTTCGGGTGGGCTTTAAGACCGGTCAAAGTCCCGCGGGACAAGACGATCGTCACGGAGCCGTCACTGTTGAGCACGGCGCTGTGGCCATTGATGGAGCAACGCGCATCCGCGGCGCCAACAGTGGCCATGAACCGGTTCCAGACCACCAGGTTCCAAAACCTGCACGGCGGCGGCCGGTGCGTGATCACCAGCGCCTCGTCGTCATCGAGCGCGAAACTGCCGTACGAGTAACAGGCGTCGCGCGCCGACCAGCCGAAGTTGGCGTCGGGCACCTGATAGGGGTCGGCGAATTCATTTGCGGCGTAGGCAGTCTCGTGCCCGAGCGCGTGCTCGTCCTGCCGGTCTTGGACCCGTGTCCCCACCGCCAGCGGCACGATCGCGAACATGGTGCGCAACCAGGTGGCCGCCGCCCGCAGACTTGCGGCGGTTTCCGCGTCGCCGTGTCGTATCGGGTCAGGCTCGTCGAGCGCTTCGATATTCCATACGACCGGACGCCCGGTCAGTGGGTCGGCTTGGTAGTCGCGGGTCATCAGCACGGCCGCGTCGGGTGTCGGAGGGAATTCGAAGGAGAAGTTGCCGGCGGCGTCGACGTCGAGATCGCTGTCACGCACGATCGCAACGACTTCGTCCGACCACGCGCCGGGGGTTGGCTCGTTGTAAGCGGTCACCGAGAAGTACACGCTGTCGCCCTTGTTGCCGCGGATGCGGTAGCGCCGCTTCGGATCGACCGGGCACATGAAGTAATAGGCGTCGGTGTTGTCGCCACCCCATCGGCGATCGCGTCGGAAGGGGGTGTTCACCGCGACGAACTGCGGCCGACCGGGCTCGGTGAACAGGTAGGCGTCGAATGCCACACCCAGCGTCGCCGCGAGCATGCGGTAGCCATCGGCGACGTGCCGGTCGTCGGTAACGGCGCGGTCGCCCTCGAGGAAGGAGCGGTCGAGCCCCCCGAGGGTCGCGAGCAGCTCTTTCCACGCGACGGTCGATTCGTGTGTCATGCGCCGATTCCTTTCAGGAGCAACGTGGTCGTGCGATCGACCCAGGCATCATCGAGTTCGGTTGCGCGGGTGAGCAGGCCCATCAAGGTGATGCCGGCGATGGCCTCTGTTAATTCGGCGGCGGTCACATCGGCCCGAACCTCGCCCCGGGCCGCGGCCCTCTCCAGCAACTCGGCAAGGCCACCGCCGATGATGCCGGCGAACCGCTGCAATAGCGCCGAGTGCAGGGTCGGGTCTGCGGCCATCTCACCGACCAGCCCCGGCAGGGCCGCCCTGGCAGCGGGTGTCGTCAGGAAAGCCATTGCGCGGCGCACCATCTCGTGCAGGTCATCGGGCAGCGAACCGGTATCGGGAAGCGCCGTCGCGGCGCCGATCGGGAACACCGCCTCATGCACCAGATGGGCTTTGCTCGGCCAGCGCCGGTAGATCGCGGGCTTGCTGGTACCGGCGCGCGTGGCAATGGCCGAAACCAACAGCCCCGGATAACCGGTTTCGGCGAGAAGTTCAACGGTGGCGCGCAGCACCGCGCCGTCGATACGCGGGTCTCGGGGTCGGCCAAACTCTACTACCATTACGAAACTCAGAGTAACATAAGTCGCCGTGACCGATGCCGCTGTCGTCCGCCTAGACGACCTAGCCCAGCCCCGATTCAGCGCCGAGGCCCAGCAGATCCTCGAGATGATGGCCGCAATGGCCCCAAATTGTCCGCTGGACGCCGACGCGTTGCACGCGCAGGCCAGCGCCGACACCGGCCTGCACGATTTCGGTCCCGACGACTATCGAGAGCGACTCGACGTCTACCTCGCCTCGCTGCGTGACATCGACGGGCTGCATGCGGCCGGAGTCGTTAATTTCTACGGGCAGCTGCTGCAATTGCTCAAGAACCGGCTGCTGTTGACCGACCTGTTGGGTCGGCATCCCGAGATCGACGACATCGAGCTGCGAGCGCCGGTGGTGATCGCCGGCCTGCCCCGCACCGGCACCACCCACCTGCACAACCTGCTGGCGGCGCCGCCTACCTTCCGCACCATGCCGTACTGGGAGAGCGTCGAGCCGTTCCCGCTGCCGGCCGAGGTTGGTGTCGAGCCGGATCCGCGGCGGATGCGGATGGATGTCGCGGTCAGCGTGATCGGCACCGTGATGCCGGATTTCGCGCTCATGCACGAGATGACCACCGATCACGTCCACGAAGAGATCCAGCTGCTGGCCAACGACTTCTCGACGATGCTCTTCGAGACGCTCGCCGACGTGCCCCGATGGCGCGACTACTACCGGGCCCACGATCAGACGCCGCACTACGAACACCTCGCCAGGCAACTGAAAGCGATGCAGTTCCTGCGCGGGGGACGGCGCTGGCTGCTCAAGTCACCCCAGCATCTCGAGCAGGTGCCGGTGCTTGATCGGGTTTTCCCCGACGGCATTGTCGTGTTCACCCACCGTGATCCCGTGCCGGTGGCGCTGTCGATGATCGCGATGATCACCTACTCCGCCCGCATGCATCGCTCACCGGTGCCGGTGTCACGGATCGCGGAGTCCTGGATCGACCGCCTTGAGCAGATGCTCACCGCACTCGTGCGCGATCGCGACACCATCGGTCCGGAACGCTCGATCGACATCCGTTTCGACGACTTCATGGCCGACGAACTCGGCGTCGCCGAGCGGGTGTATGCCCTGGCCGGTGAACCGTTCACCGAGGAAGCGCGCACGGCAATCACCGGCTACCTGGCTGGCCACCGGCGCGGCCGACTGGGAAACATCGAGACGACGTATGAGATGTTCGGGCTCAACGAGGGCGATCTGCGCGCACGCTTCGCGCCATATGTCGAGCGGTTCCTGATGTAGGCGGCGGGTCCGCCGCGCAGTGACCCGAGCTGGTACTCGACCGGACCCGGGCGTTCGTTCGCGAGACTTAACCACGGCGCCACTTTTCGGCGTGTCATGTGCGTGGTGTAAGTGTCGCGATGGACTTCCTGATCCTCAAGGCTTGACCAGGATGCGGATGGGGTTGCCGTCCTGGCGCTCCAGCTTTTCAATGCCCAACGTCAGATCTTCCAGTGAGACGATCTCACTGATCGATCGTGACAAGTCAAGGCGCCCAGTCGAAACCAGCTTGGCCAGGGTTTCGATATCGACGTTCTGGTAGCCGAGGTGACCAAGCACCTGCCTTCGGGTCAACCCGAACATGGCCGTGGGCCCGACGGTCGGCGACTCTGCGCTCATCCCGACACCGACCAGCCTGCCGCCCGAGGTCAGACAACCAAGCGCCTGCTCGAACGTCGTTTTGAGGCCCACGGCGTCGAAGGCCACATCCAGCTGCCGGCCGCCGGTGACCTCAGCGATCTTGTCCGGCAACGCATCGTCGCGGGAGTTGAATGCGTAGTCCGCGCCGACTTCCAGCGCGCGGTCCAGAACTGCCGGATTGATGTCCATGGCGATCACCGGTACCGCGCCGACCAACCGGGCCAGCTGAACAATGTGGGTGCCCACACCGCCAACACCCCACACCCCGACCGATTCGCCGACCGCGACCTTGCCGGTTCGGACGACGGCGCCAAACGGCGTGGAGACCGCGTCGGCAAGAATCGCGGCCTGCTCCAGCGGGACGTTGTCCGGCACCCGGGTCAGGCCCGCCGCCTGCGCGACTGTGTATTCGGCCCACGCGCCGTCGTAGGCGAACGCCATCAACTGGATTCGTAGGCAATTCATGACGTCACCCCGCCGGCAGTTCGGGCATCTCTGGCACGGCCTGCCGGCCCCAACCACTACTCGGTCGCCCTCGGCCCAGCCGGTCACGTCGGGGCCCAGTTTCGCGATCGTGCCCGATGCTTCGTGGCCCTGAGTCACCACCGGCTGCTGGGCAGGGAACGCTCCGTTGATCAGGCTCAGGTCCGAGTGGCAGATCCCGCAGAAAGCGACCTTCACCAGAACTTCGCCCGGCCCCGGCTCCGGAATCGGAATATCTTCCAGCGCAACCTTTTTGGTGTCCGCATAGAAGCGCTCAGCGCGCATGCTCGGCGCCATGTCGCGGTGCCTTACTCGACCCCGATTGTGACTTCAGTCGACTTGATGAACACCGTCGCCGGCTGGCCGACCGCGAGGCCGAGGCTGGTCGCGGCGTCCTTGGTGACCGAGGACGTGACGATCTGATCGCCACCGTCGAGCTTGACTTTCACGATCGCCATCACGCTGCCGAGATCGACCTCGGTGATGGTCCCCTTGAGCTGGTTTCGGGTGGATAGCCGCATCGCGAGGTCCTCCAAGTCATAGAAGGTCAAGACGGTCTCGGATGAGCCTAGTGTCGAGGACCGAGCAGGGCTACGGACGCATCGACAGCCGGTTCGACGATCTCCCGTACGGCCCTTCCGTCTTCGACGGCAAGCGCGGTCAATTCACGCAGGCCGCCCAGCAAGATCACGGCCAGCGGCGCGGTCAATGGCGGCAGGTTGGCCCGCCGGAACCCCGGGCTGGCACTGAGGTCGATCAGCAGGTTAGACAGCAGCTGCAGCCCGCGGCGCTGGACGGGGCGAGCGACCGCACCGAGTGACGGGAGTTCACGAATCCAGCTCAAGGTGATGGCCGGACGGGACTCGATGTGTCCGACGTAGGCTTCGACGGCCTGGCGAATCTGCTGGTGCCAGTCGGCCTCGGGATCGACTGCCGCGGTGATGCTTTGGCCGAGTCTTTCGATGTCGGCGCTCAGCAGCTCCAGGAAGCACTGTTCCTTGCCGGCGAAGTGGTCGTAGAACGTGCGCTTGGAAGTGCGCGCGTGGCGCACGATGTCGGCGACGGTGGTGGTGCGGTAGCCGCGCTCGCCGATCGAAGTGGCGAGGCCGTCGAGCAGCCTGCGCCGAAACGGGTCGGGCTCGGCCAGTGCGTCGCCGAGTACGGCGTCGTCAGCCGCCGCTGTCACCGCTGGTGCCACGGCCGGCGCCCCTTTCGGTGAGTACGGCACCTTGTCAGGTTTGGTACACCAGAGTACCGTACCTGGAAAGATCTGCGGTACACCGTGGTACCAGCCCGGTCAGGGGCAGATGTTGGGAGCAATCGTTGAGTGAACTAGTCACCGCCCCACCGGCGTCCCCCGCAGTCAGGTTGCCTCGGACGGCCCGGATCCCGAAGCCGCTCTGCGGCCTTTTCTTCGCAACCTCACGGCGGGGGATGATCAAACGCCTGGCGCGCCGTTACGGCAACGTTTTCACGATCAACCTTCCGATGTTCGGCCGCGTCGTGGTGGTCGCTGAGCCGGAGCTGGCCAAGCAGATCTTCACCACCAGCCCAGAGGAGCTCGGCAACATCCAGCCCAATCTCAGCCGGCTGTTCGGAAGCGGCTCGGTATTCGCGCTCGACCGCGATGATCACCGCCGTCGGCGACGGCTGTTGGCGCCGCCGTTTCATGGCAAGAGCATGAAGAACTACGAGAGCATCATCGAAGAAGAGACGCTGCGCGAGACCGCCGGCTGGCCAGAAGGCCAGCCTGTTGCCACGCTGCCGTCGATGATGCGCATCACGCTCAACGCCATCCTGCGCGCGGTCTTCGGAGCCGACGGGGCCGAACTCGATGAGCTGCGCCGGCTCATCCCGCCGTGGGTCACCCTGGGCTCGCGCTTAGCGGCACTGCCGAAGCCCAAACGAACCTATGGCCGGTTGAGCCCGTGGGGCAGGCTGGCCGAATGGCGCCGCCAGTACGACACCGTCATCGACAAGCTGATCGCCGCCGAGCGGGCGGATCCGAACTTCGAAGAGCGCACCGACGTCCTCGCCCTGATGCTGCGCAGCACCTACGACGATGGTTCGATCATGTCGCGCAAGGACATTGGCGATGAGCTGCTCACGCTGCTCGCCGCCGGGCACGAGACCACCGCGGCCACACTGGGATGGGCGTTCGAGCGGATCACCCGGCACCCGGATCTGCTGGCGGCCCTGGTCGAAGAGGCCGACAACGGCGGCAACGAGTTACGCCAGGCGACGATCCTGGAAGTCCAGCGAGCAAGGACGGTTATCGACTTCGCCGCTCGCCGGGTCTATCCACCGGTTTTCCAACTCGGCGAATGGACCATTCCCCGCGGGCATTCGATGCTCGTGAGCATCTCGCAGATACACGACGACCCCGACTTGTTCCCCGACCCGGAACGCTTCGATCCGCAACGCTACATCGGAAGCAAGCCGTCTTCGTTCGCGTGGATTCCCTTCGGCGGCGGGACCCGGCGGTGTGTGGGTGCCGCGTTCGCCAACATGGAGATGGAGGTGGTGCTTCGAACGGTGTTGCGCCACTTCACTATCGAGACCACTGCGGCGCCAGGAGAGCAGTGGCACTGCCGTGGTGTTGCCTACACCCCGAAGGATGGCGGGCGGGTTGTGGTGCGCCGGCGCTGAGCCTTCAGCGCTTGGCGTCGGCGCGACGCGGCAACTTCCAGCCGGGGCGCACGTAGTGGCAGGTGTATCCGTTGGGGTAGCGCTCCAGGTAGTCCTGGTGCTCGGGCTCGGCTTCCCAGAAGTCCCCGGCCGGGCTGACTTCCGTCACCACCTTGCCGGGCCATAGGCCGGTCGCCTCGACGTCGGCGATGGTGTCGAGCGCGATTCGCTTCTGCTCGTCGTCGGTGTAGAAGATCGCCGAACGGTAGCTGGGTCCCCTGTCGTTGCCTTGCCTGTTTTTCGTTGTCGGATCGTGGATTTGGAAGAAGAACTCCAGCAGCGTGCGGTAATCGGTCACCGC
>DATKEW010000049.1:0-13442 GCA_035511785.1 Mycobacterium sp. | reverse complement strand
AGTTCGACAACATCTCCGAAAAAGCAAACGCCGCGAGCAAGAGAATCCAGTTAGCCGCCGACGAGACCCGCGACCGTCTCGCGGCAGACGCCGCCATCGCCCAAGACAAGGCTTCCGAAGCTGCCGATCGCCTCAAAAATAGGGCCAAGACGGAAGCACGACACGACATCCGAGGCATGGTCATAAAGCAACTGCGGTGAGGTCGACTCCTCCTTTCGGTAATTGTTGCCGGCTATTTTCTTCGCCTTCTGGCACTGAAGATCTGGATCGGCCCGGGGCCGTCGCAGCGCAACGCCCGGGCGCGAAGTTTTTTCAGGGAGCGTCAGCGAGCGGCTCGGGGAAAAAGTTCGCGAGCCCATCGGGTCCGTAGCAGCGCGGAGGCCGGTGCCTTGCGTGGAGCCGGTCCAGCCGGTCAGAATCGAAACCCCAGAAGGCAGAACAACATTCGGCCCGATTCGCATGGCCGGGCCGAGCGGTGTCGACATGCAGGAAAGATTGACAAGACACGCCTGGATAGATTGACAAAACATCGGCGTGTCGCATGGGCTTGTCGAAGTAGGTGGTTCGGGAGCCGAGCAGCAGCGCTCATTGGTGGAGCGGGTAGGACAAGCGGGTCGGACTGCTTGCCTGACGCCCAGTTGTGCGTTCAACTCATCCCGTCATCTCGGTGACGAGTCACCTGCGCTGGCGCCGCGGACACCGGTTGCGGATCGCTTCGCCAGTATTTCGTCGGCGGTACCCGCATCTTTTCGGCACACCAGCTTCCAACAGTTAAATAAG
Source organism: Mycobacterium sp. (assembly GCA_035511785.1). Taxonomy (GTDB): domain Bacteria; phylum Actinomycetota; class Actinomycetes; order Mycobacteriales; family Mycobacteriaceae; genus Mycobacterium. Next base: position 12,662 of record DATKEW010000049.1, on the reverse strand, counting down.
TGCGGCGGCCGAGCGGAGATCGAGATTAGAAGGCGGCCAACGTTTCTGATGACAGGCCAGGTGCCGATGATCTTTACATCACGACGTACCCTGCTAACTGGTCGTGGTCCGAGATCACAAGCGGACCCTGCAACCACACACCGACCGCGCCGGCACACGTGCCGACGCCGCCGCCCAGCCCGTGTCCGGTGCCCTCGTACACGGTCTGCGCCATACCCAGGCCACCGAGCTGGTCGGCTCCCAGGTCAGCGTGTCCGCGGCTGAGGAACTGCCGGCCCGAATCCATGACCGCCTCACAGCGGTACGTCACCGGTGACCGCATGCTCATCGCGGCGCGTCCAAGTCTCCGTGGGCGCATGATCGGCGCAACGGCACCCGTAGTGGGTCGCGTGCCAACAGCTTTGTAGGCATTGCCATCACCGCGATGATTACTTGCGCGGGTTAGGAGTTGCGGCGCTTCGTGTTTCGGTATCTACGCCGGAGGCTTAGGGCTGTGACGTGGTTGTCTTACTGTTCCCGCGTCGTCGCGTTGTCGCTCCGGTGAATCCACTTGGTTGGGGTGATTAGGGGAGCAGGGCGGAGATGCCCTTGAACCACCTACTTTGACAAGCTCTGGCAACACGCCGATGTTTTGTCAATCTATCCAGGCGTGTCTTGGCAATCTTTCCTGCATGTCGACAAGCGGCGCCGTCAGGCGCGTGGATGCAGTGTGACAGTGCGGCGGTGGGACCAGAGCCTAAGCCCTGACCCCACCGGCTGGGGTTACTGCTTTACCGCGTCGGCTAAATACCGGGTGTAGGCACTTTCGGCGTCTTTGGCCCCGGTGATGACTTCCTCGACCGCACTGAGAGGGTAATCCTGGGCTTCGAGCCAGCGGAGGTACTCCGCACTGCCTACGTGATGCGACCAGCTGGGTGTGCTGTTGCGCCAGGCGTCCTTGGGAGTGCGTGCCTCAAGAGCCCCGAGCACCAGAGCCAAGGTGATCACCTGGGCGCGACCATCACCATTCGCTGCCAGCCCGGCAGCCATCTTGGCCACCGCCTCCGCGCTGTCTACCCCGAGCAGCTCTGCGCTCGTGTCCAGCCCATTGTGGTTGGTCAGCAGGTAGCTGTCGCGGGCCAGGGTGTCGGCGACGAAGATCGCGGCCCCTTTGGGTGGCGTCTTGCTTCTCTGGAATAGTCAATTCGGAAAGTTGAGATCGTCGGAAACGAAGTGTTCGATCCTCGAGCTACCGTTAACCAACCCGTGACTCCGTATCTCACCTGAACGGCCCACTGCGGTCGGCAGCGGCAGGTACCGGGTTGGTTTGCCTATGGTCTCCGAGGCGGCGCCGCGATTGACGGGACCCCGTTAACTGGTCCAGTAGATCTGTACCCGTGTTGTCGGTCCACCGTTGTGAGAGTTGTTCTCGGAGAAGAGACCGCTGACATAGCCGGCTTAACCCGGCTTAACCCGGCTATGTCGGGACATCCCGGGTCCTTGATCTGTCAAGCGCCCTCGCGACATCGCCGACACCCGATTCGCTCACCCACATTGCTCACCCACATGCGGTGTGAGTTTCTGTCAGGAGAATGACCGCGACCTTGCTGTCGTGCGCAACCACGTCTTCGACCGTGTCGGCGATGTCGCACATCAGTTTGTTGCTGGCGTCCTCGCAGAACACCACGCGTCGCCCGTCGCCGAAAGGCTCATCCGCGCACTGGTTTCCCGGACCTGACGCCGCGGTGCGACCGGTTTGCTTTGTGCTGACCGGCCATGCCTACTAGGCTGCAGCGGTGGAACTGCGGCAACTGCGTTACTTCGTCGTCGTGGCGGACGAGCTGAACTTCGCCCGGGCCGCCGAACGCCTGCATATCGCGGGGCCGTCGCTGTCCCAGCAGATCAAGGCGCTGGAGCGGGACCTCAAGGTCAGCCTGTTCGACCGGGACCGTCGGTCGGTGGCGCTGACGGCGGCCGGTGCGGCGCTGCTGCCCGAAGCTCGGGCACTGGTTCGCCGGGCCGACGAATTACGGTATCGGGCAGCAGATTTGGCGGTTTCCGAGCCGGTACGGGTGGGCTACGTGCAATGGCGCCCGACCGACTGGACGGAGCGCGCCGCGGGCGTGGCGCAGCTGCGGATGGACACCTGGGTGATGCCGTCGCACGCGCAAGCCGCCCGGGTCGCCGACGGTAGCCTGGACTTGGCTATTTGCTGGGTGCAGAACACCGACCTGGAGGCGCTGCAGCTCGATGCCCACCTCATCGGCGTGGACCGACTCTACGCGCTGTCTACGGGCACTGACGACAGCCCGGCACCGGCCAAGGATTTGGTGGTCCTGGTCGACGCCGATGCGTCCAGCTGGTCGTCATGGAACCGGTACGCAGAGCACTTCGCCGCCGACACCGGGGCGCGCCTGATGCGCACCGACGACGGCGGCGTCACCGGACCGATATTATTCGAGCACATCCGCCGGTTGGGTCGGCCGGTGCTCAACAACCCCAAGGGGCAGGACGCGCCGCAGCCGCGTGATCTGGTGCGCCGACCCATCGCGGCGCCGACTCCGCTGTGGACCTGGTCATTGGTGTGGCGACGCGACGAGGACAGGGCGACCGTGCGAGCCCTCATCGAGGTACTCACCCGTGACATCGGAGATCTCGGCGTCCACGACGCCGACGCATGGCTGCCCGCCGATGATCCCCATCGCGGCGCCGGCCAGCGCGGCCACCACGATGCCGCCGACCCGACGATCACGACCAATTAGCTTGCAGCTGAGAGAAATAATCTTCTGGCACACCACGTCGGCCGGGTGGCAGGATGCGCACATGGCTGTCGTCCATCGCGCAACACTGACACCGCACAAGCTCGATCTGGTCACCTCGTGGTTGCCGGCACAACCGTGGTTCGATGACGGTGGGCCCATCGAAAGCGTGGCCACATTCCGACTCGATGATCCCGCCGGAGAGGTCGGAATCGAGACGTTCGTCGTGCGTAGCGGCCCGCAACTGTTTCACGTACCGGTCACCTACCGATCGGCCCCGCTGCCCGGTGGCGTGCTGGTCGGTGAGCTTGAGCATTCCGTGTTGGGGCACCGCTGGATCTACGACGGCCCCAGCGACGGGGTGTATGTCGCGACCACGACGCTGGCCATCACGACAGCAGGGCGGGAAGTCGAGATGTTCCGTCCCGATGGCACACCGCTGCCGCGTCCGGAATCGGCGGCGACCGTGACCGGTAGCGGCCTGCCCGACGGCACCGCGGTGGGTGAGCTCGCGGTCGCGCGTGCGCTGCCCGCCGAGGTCCCGGCCGCGGCTGCGTACCTGGACGCCACCTGGCCGGGGCAGGCCACTCCGGTCACGCTGGCCTGGCTGAGCTAGCAGGCGCTCGGCCGAAAGAACGCGGCGTCGTAGTCGGGTACGTGCCGACCACCCGGTGGCCGGGGGCAAGGGCGTGCTTGGCGAAGGCCCGCCCGAGACCGCCCTGACACCGGTGATGAAGAAATTCTTGGTCATCACAATTCTCTTGTCGGGTGGTTACGGTGCCAGCCGGGCCAGAATCTGCGCGGTGGGTTCGCGGCGGGCGTGGCGGTACCCGGTGCCGGCCCACAGGTGCACCAACTCGGGCTCGCCCGCGGCCGCGGCGGCCTTGCGCAGCGGGCTGGTCAGGTAATGGATGGCGGGATAGCCCAGCGGCGCCGCCGACTCGTAGGTGTCGATGAACCGGTTGCGCAGCCCCCGGGCCGGTCGACCGCTGAATGCCCGCGTGATGACCGTTTCGGTGCGGGCCGGATCCTCCAGCGCCGCTCGATGTGTCGCCGATGCCCCGCTCTCATCGGCCAGCAGCAGCACCGTGCCGACCGCTGCCGCCACTGCGCCGGCCTGCAGCACACCGGCCACATCGGCGGCGGTACCGAGACCACCGGCGGCGATCACCGGCAGTCCTACCGTGCTGGTGATCGATGCGACCAGCTCGCCGATCGGCAGGGGCGCCGCCGGGTGATCAGGGGTGAGCGTGGCCGAATGCCCGCCCGCGACGTGGGCCTGCACGGCAAGGGCATCCACCCCGGCTGCGGCAGCGGCCTCGGCTTCCTGCCGTGACGTCACGGTCTGCACCACCGTCGTGCCGGCCCGCTGCAGATCGCGGATGACGTCCCGGTCCGGGATCCCGAAGGTGAAGCTGACGATCGGGACGGGATCGGCGCGCAACAGGTCGATCTTGGCCCCGAACTGGTCGTCGCTGTCGATCGGCTCAGTGGGCAGGGCGATCCCGAAGCGGTCGGCTTCGCGTTGCATGACGCGGGCGTAGTCCTGATACCGGTCCGCTGCGATCGGCACCGGGTTGGGTGCGAAGACGTTGACACCAAACGGTATTCCGGCGTCGCGAACAATCCGTAACTCGGCGTCGACGGCCTCGGGTGTTTTGTAACCCGTGGCCAGGAACCCCAACCCGCCGGCGTGCTGTGCGGCGATCACCATTGCGGGGGTGGTGGGGCCGCCGGACATCGGTGCGGCGATGACAGGGATGGTCAGGCCGAGATCGACCAGCGGCGATGTCATGATTTCCTCCGTGGGTTGATTTGGGACAGTGATTCAGTCAGGTCACGGATCGGTGCGGTGTCGAGACGCTCGACGGTGTCGGTAATGCTGTTGCGCAAAGGTTCGTCTCCGTAATCGGTGGCCAGCCAATGAAATTTCTCGACGGTCCGTGCCCAGGTGAACGGCCGGGTCGGTGCGCCCTCGAAGTCGTCCTGCTCACGCGTCACCTGCCTGCCATCGCGCAGGGTCGCAGTGATCCGCACCGGGGTCGCCTGCGGGTAACGCGATGTCAGGGCGGCGTCGGGGCGGATGGTGATGCGGCGCAGCAATTCTCGTACGTCTGGCCGACCGATCCGCTCGATCCGCAGTTGCGCGGGACCGACCTGGCCATCGATGAGTGCCGCGGCCAGCAGATACTTGAGGTTGTAGTCGGCCTGCTCTTTGGTCTCGGGAGCATCCTTGGCGCCGAATTGCCCGCCGCCGGCGATGTCATAGGCGGTTTGGCACACCGCGACGTCCATATCGGCGATATCGCGGTGATCGATACCGTGCTTAGCGACCTGCGTCAGCGCTGTCTCGATGGGGGCCTGTCCGTGGATGAGTGCGCTGTACTTCTTCAGGTAGGTCTGTGCGACGACGCCGAGTGTCGGGTCATCAAGACGCATGTCTATGGTCTGGCCGAAAAGCCGCTCCAAGCCGTTGGGGCCCTCGAAGATTCCGGGCGGTCCGGTGATGCCACGCTGCGCCAACTGGGTGGTATACACAGCGCGCTGTGCGGTGATGCCGGGAGAGATGCCCTTCCAGTTCGACACCGGTTCGGAATGGATCGCGGCCAGCGACACATTGTCGGCCGCGGCAATCGCCATGGCGTTGGCCGTCTGTACGGCGGACAGCCCGAGCAGTTTCGCGGAACCGGCAGCGACCGAAATCGCGAGCTGCAGCGCATGGTTGAGCCCGCGGGCCATCACCGGGATCGAGGCCGAGAACCGGCTCTGCACCTCGTATGCGACCGCGAGTGCCAGCTGGAAGTCAGCCCCGTTGGCGTCGACACTGTCGGCGACCGACAGGAGCGCCCCGAAGTTGTCGGCTGGGTGGCACAGGCCGCCGGGCGTCAGGTAGGTGTCGAGCAGATCGACGTAGCGTACCGCGACCGAATTGAACAGGGCGGCCTGATCGACGCTGGTGCGGCCGCCACCGATGAGCGCAGCCCGGGGCTGCCCGCCGACTGCTTCGACCTGTGCCCGGACCACCTCGACGGCCTCCCCATCGAGGGCAGCGATCGCGCAGGCGAGACTGTCGAGAGTATTGCGACGCAACAGTATTTGCGCCTCACTCGGGATATCGGCAGTGCGCGCCGCGACCACGAAGTCAGCCAGCGCGTCCACCGCGAAGCCGCTCATCACGCGCGTCCGTTCGCGGGATCGCTCGGATGCACCAACAGCGGGGTGGCGTCAACGGTCATCCAGTCATACAGCGGAAGCGACTGCAGGATCGACATCAGATCGCCCTGGTCGTCGGCGCCCCACAGGCCCAAGGTCCGCCACACCCCGGGCGCGTTCGACGGTGTCCACAGCCGCAGCAGACGTCCCTGCCCGGCCAACTCGGCGGCGCGGACCGCTTCACGGGCCTTGCGGTCGTCCACCTCGGCGTCTTTGGTGCCGGACGGAACTGTGATGGTCAGTGTCGTCAGGAACTCCGACACCGCCGATCCGAGGCCGGGGTCGTTGGGATGCTGGGCCAGCTGGGTGACGGTGTCGGTGCGCCAGATACGCAGCGGCATCGAGGTCAGCTTCTGCTCCAGCTGGTCGGCTTCGTCGGCGGCGAAAAGACCCAGGGTGCGCCACTGACCAGGTGCCAGGGGCGGACGCCAGAGCCGCAGCAGATGTCCCTCGGCGGCTAGTTCGCGTGCACGGGCCGCTTCACGTAAGAGCATGTCGTCCACCGCATCTTGGCTGATTCCGGGTGGGACGTGGGTCGTCATCTCGACCAGGAAGTCCATTGTCGGTCCTAATCGTTTAGTAGGGATGGGTTATCCGGTCGTTGACCGGGGTCTGTTCCTGACGGGTCTGCTGCCAGGTGATGCCTGGTTGGTCCTGACGCTGGACGTCTATAGAAAGAACGGCGCGCCTGGCGGCAGACCCCGTGGTGTGGTGGTGGGATGCCGTTGCCCGAGCCCGCCGCAGGGTTGACTTCCTGATGGTTGTTCCCGAGTCGTGAGCTCTTCGATAGAACGAGGTCCTGCGGTGTGCTGGAGTCACGGACGGCTAGTGAGATGACGGACCGTCGAGTCCTGCGATTAGGGCGCCGCGTCACCCCGCCGAGGTTCGTGCTCGACCCAACGATCGAAGGAGTGATAACCCCTTGACCTTGTATTGCGGAATCGATTGGGCAACAGCCCATCACGACGTCGCCGTGGTCGACGATAACGGCAACGTGGTGGCGCGGGGGCGGGTTAGCAACGACGCAGCCGGCTTCGCGCAGCTGTTGACGCTGCTGGCGCAGGCCGGCGACAGCGCCGAGGATCCGATCCCGGTGGGGATCGAAACCGATCACGGATTGTGGGTGGCCGCGCTGCGCGCCACCGGTCGGGTGATCTATCCGATCAACCCGCTGACCGCCTCGCGGTATCGGGCCCGCTATGCGGTATCGGGGGCCAAATCCGATGCCACCGACGCGGTGCTGCTGGCCAACATCATGCGCACCGACCGCCAGGCACACCGGCCGCTGCCCGCCGACACCGAGCTGGCCCAGGCGATCCGGGTGCTGGCCCGCGCCCAACAGGACGCGGTGTGGGCGCGTCAGCAGATCGGCAACCAGATCCGCGATTTGCTCAAAGATTTCTACCCGGCTGCCCTGGTCGCGTTCGACCGGCTGCCCGAGGGCGGGCTGGCCCGCGCCGACGCGCGCACCATCTTGGCCGCTGCGCCCACCCCGGCCCAGGCCGCCGCGCTGAGCCCCGCTCGGCTGCGTCGGCTGCTGATCAGCGCCGGGCGCCGCCGACACCTCGACCGCGACGTCGACCGGCTGCGCGCGGTCTTCACCGACACCTACCTGCACCAGCCGCCACAGGTCGAAACCGCGATGGGCATCCAACTGGGTGCATTGTTGCGCCAGCTCCAGGCCGCCTGCACCGCCGCTGACGAGTTCGCTGAGGCGGCGATCGCCCATTTTGAACGGCACCCGGACGCCGAGATTATCACCAGCTTCCCCGGCCTGGGGATGTTGGCCGGCGCCCGGGTGCTCGCCGAGATCGGCGACGACCGCGCCCGATTCGCTGATGCCCGCGGGCTCAAAGCCTTCGCCGGATCTGCCCCGATCACCCGCGCCAGCGGCAAGAAAACCGTGGTGTTGCACCGGCATATCAAAAACCGGCGCCTGGCCGCCGTCGGCCCAATCTGGGCATTGGCATCGCTGCGCGCCTCCCCAGGCGCCCGTCGCCACTACGACGCCCGCCGCGCCACCGGAGATTGGAACCACCAAGCCCAACGGCACCTGTTCAACAAATTCCTCGGCCAACTCCACCACTGCCTGCACACCGGCAACCACTACGACGAACACCTAGCGTTTCCACCTCCTCTCACCCGCGCGGCTTGACTCTTAATTTCGTGAGATGTCTTTCTGAACTGATGACAGGTGCAACCACCGTTGCGGGCCGATCTTCCCGACGGCCATTAGTGATTTCCGCACTATTGGTAGACGCAGCCTCCCAGCCCTTCGCCGACGATGGTCACCGGATCGCACCGGCACCGTCGCATGTGCGTGGCGGCGCTGAGTGCTCGGGGTGACCGACTAAATCGCGAGCGAGACAGGCGATGACGGCTACTCGTGCACTGGCGGTGGGTCTGGCCAGCAGCGTGGACAAACCGGCGGGGATATCTGCCACAGGACTCGTACACCAAATCCGTTCTGTGGTGGAATGCGGGAGTGCCGTGAGTTCGACTGCCTCGCGGCCTCGGGGTTCCGGGCACCTCGCCAGTATCGCCCCGAGGCCGCGTAGGCCCTACCTGGTACCGCACTGTGTGAGCCTGAGCCAGTGTGGTCAGCCGGCCGGCGGCGACACCTGGCAGAACGCAACCTTCCAGCCCTCGTCGCCCCGGGTGATCACGACACCGAGATTGAGTGGGATCACCGGCCCTGCGGGCGGACTGAAGTCGGCACGTACGTAGCCCAACACCACACCCTCAGCGAGAGCACGTGTTTCCTGGAGCTGGTAGGTGACGCTCAGGCCGGGCGGTTGTGCCGCGTAGTAGTCCTGGACTCCATTCCGGCCGACGCGATACGGCTTCAACCCCTGGAACACCGCGTCCCCAGTGAAGACCTCGGCCACCCGGTGCGGATCGCCCTCATCGACACCGGCCTTCCATTCGTCCAGCACCGCACGCAGGATCTGTTCAGTGTCCGGCACTTTGGCCGCCGTCGACGTGCAGGATTTCGCCGGTAACAAAGCCTGCCTGTTCCAGGTAGAGGGTGGCATCGACGATGTCCTGAATGTCACCCATCCGTGCGAGCGGGTGCAGACCGGCAAGGAATTCGTGGGTGGACGGGTCGTGCATGGGGGTGCGGACGATGCCCAAAGCGACAGCGTTGGAGCGGATTCCGCGAGCGGCGTACTCGATGGCCAGAGATTTGGTGACGGCGTTGAGGCCGCCCTTGGTCAGTGAGGCCAGCGCCGAAGGCACCTGGGAGTTGGCGTGGTCGACCAGACTGGTTGAGATCACCACCACGTGGCCGCCTTCACCCTGCGATTCCATGGCGGCGATGCCGGCCCGGGTGAGTTCGAAGAACCCGCGCAGGTTCACCCCGGCGATTGCGTCGTAGTCCTCATCGGTGTAGTCGGTGAACGGCTTGGCGATGAAGATGCCGGCGTTGTTGACCACGGTGTCGACCCGACCGAAGTGCTGCAACGCGGCCTCGATCACGCGTTTGCCAACCCCGGACTGCGCGATGTCGCCCGGTACCGCCAGCACCAACGGGTCCGAACTTTCGGTGATGTTGCGCGAGTTGGCGACCACGGCATAGCCCAGGCGCCGGTACCCCTCCACCAATCCTGCGCCGATGCCTTGAGAGGCACCGGTAATAACGGCCACACGCTGCAGACCGCTCATCATTCTTCCTTTCGGGCTGGTACCACGTGGACGCCTACGTCAACACGTCGGTGATGTCCGTCATGTCGCCCTGCGGTGATGCGTTTCCTTTCAGCTGGGAGGTTTTTCCTCACAGGCAGTCCACCCAGACAGACCCTGCGGTGGAAAACTTCCCGGCGGTGCAGCTTGTTCTTGGGCCAGCACAATGCCAACTGTCGCCGGCAACGACGGACGGGTCGAGCGAAGGGTTGGCGGATGCGCGGTGACCGCGACGTGACCAGGACGGGGTGAGCCAGCGCGCATCGGCATGAATACGACTGTGCTGCATGCGGTATCGCTGAATCGGCACCGGTCGAAATAGTCGATGCGCCGGCCGTCCCAATGGCACCCGTTGGTCGACAGGCCCTAAATGGTCTGGTGGCGCCCGAAGAATTCGTGGTCTTCGTTGTAACCGCCGTGACCGCTACCGATCTCGGAGTAGTGCGCGACGAACTCAATGCCCTTGAGCCACTTCACATGCCGGAAGCCGAGCTGCAATTCATTGCGCAGCCGCAGCGGCGCCCCGTGGCCGTAGCTCACCGGTTCGCCGTTCATGTCGTAGGCCAGCATGGTCAGATGGTGGCTCATCTGCTCGATCGGGTGCGCGACGTAGTAGATCCCGCCGTCGGCGCCGGGGCCTAGGGAGTAGAACACCACCCATTTGGCCTCGGGCAGCGGTTTGACGATGTCCATGATCGTCTGCAGCGACACGCCACCCCATTTGGCGACACCCGACCAGCCCTGGATGCAGAAGTGCTGGGTGATCTGCTCGTGGTAGGGGAGGTCATGCAGGTCGGCCAGCGAGAACTCGGTCGGGTTCTCGACGAGGCCGTAGACCCGTAGCCGCCAATCCACGAAGTTGTTTTCCTCCAACTCCTTGTACTCAACGGTCTCCGGGTAGGTGCCGTTGTGCCAGAAGTACGGCGAGATGTCCTTTTCGGTGAACGCGCCCGGCTTTGGGTTGGTGTACTCGAACAGCCGCTGTAGCGGCCCGATGAGTGCGTAGCCGACCCGTTGGACCACCCGCGGGTGGCGATAGGTGAACGGCGTGGCGGCCACCCAGCCGACGGCCACCACCACCATGGCCGCCGCGAAGATCCAGAACCCGACCCAGCTGTCGTCGTCGCGGGCGGCGAACATGTGGTTGAGGTTGCGCAACGCCTCGGTAGTGAAGACCAGCGTGACGTGGACGACTATGAAGAACAGGAAATACAGCAAGACCAGGAAATGCAGAGAGCGTGCGGCCTGGATGCTCAACCGCTTACTGATCACGGTGAGACGCATCGACAGTGCCGGCGACATCCCCAGGCCGGTGATCACCGCGGCCGGGGCGGCGATGAAGACGGTGGTGAAGTACGCCAGCAACTGCAGCGCGTTGTAGGCCGCCCAGGTGTTGTCGGTCGGCCAGTTCAGCGACAGGTATTGGATTGCCACCGATGCGGCATTGGGAAAGACGTCCCAGCTGGTCGGCACGATGTGACGCCATTGCCCGGTAGCGAACAACAGCACGTAAAAGACCGCGCCGTTGAGCAGCCACAAGACGTCGACGCCGAGGTGCCACCACCGAGCCAGTCCAATGGAATGGCGAATCCCTGGCAACCCCAACTGACCGGGTAGCGCAACCGAATCGTCCTTGGCCGTCCACAGCGGGTCGTCCGGCACCGGCTTGGCCACCCGGAGCCACTCGTCCTTGCCGGGCGTGGCGTTGCGACTGAAGTAGAGCCGTGGATGATCGCAGAGGATCTGAATCCCGGAGCGGATGATGAACATCATCAAGAACAGGTTGAAAAAGTGCGTCCAGCCCACCCAGGCCGGGATGCCCGGGCTGACCCCGGAAGGTACATGGGTACCGGGATAACGCTGGATGAATGCGTGCACGGCCGGCATGTTGTGCAGGCCTTTGCCCACCGCCACCGCTGCGACCAGCAGGGCGAACCCAACGGGAATCAGCCACAGCAGGTTGAACCACTTGTCACGGCCGACCCGCAGTCGCGGCGCGATCGCCCGCTTGTCTTCGATTCCGCCGGCCCAGGTCTGCGGGTTGACGATGTTCTCGGCAAGGCGCAGCTCTGCGCGATAGCCCGCGGCCTGGTGCCCATTGCAAACGTCGTTGTTTGGCTTGAGCTCTTCGCCATCGTGTGCGGCGGTAACTACGGCGGTTCCCGACGAATCGACGTGCGCGTCAGCGCCACTACTTTCACCCTGGGACTGTCGGACGTCGAGTTCATTGTCGGTCATCGGATCGCGCACCTTCCCTAGTTTTCACAAACCGCCTTGTATAAACTCTACGCCATGACGTACGTGATCGGGAAGCCATGTGTTGACGTGATGGACCGGGCCTGCGTGGAGGAGTGCCCGGTGGGTTGCATCTACAAGGGCGGCCAGGGCAACGTAATCGGTTGGTGGACAACCAAATACGGGATTTGTTGGCAACCACCGCGAACGGTGGAGCGTTAATCCGTTGGTAGCAAGCTCGAGCCCTCGCCCCTCGCTCCGATGCCCGTGACGACGTTCAGGCGGGATGGCGAAGCTCGTGCTCGACTGCGCGGCGAATCCAGGACGAGACGGACCGGTCGTCTGCGGCGGCCGCAGCGCGTACTTGCTCCAGCAGTTCAGGTGGGAAGCGCACGGGCACGGTGGCGGTGAGCCGGCGTCGCCCGGGCCCTTGGGGTTCCTGGTTTTCGGGGCGGGTGTAGAACTCGTATTCCTCGTCGGGGGTCATAGGCTGGTTCATCTGTCACTCCGGTATCGGTCAGCGAGGTGTTTGGAGGCGGGGTAGCAGCCGATGGGGCGACAGCGTTTTGGGTTGCCGTCGCGGGCGGGGGCGAGGGGCACCATAAGGACGGTGCCCTCGACTTCGGCGACCATCAGCCAATGCGCGGGAGATTTGGCGGGGTAAAACATCGGGTCGGCTGCCCAGACATCGCGGATGTCCTCGATGCCCAGGCGCGTGGGTGCTTGAGCAGGTGGGCGGCTTGGGCGTCGATCTCGAACGGGTCCTCGTCGTCGAGCAGATCGAGATTGAAC
>DATKEW010000048.1:0-6721 GCA_035511785.1 Mycobacterium sp. | reverse complement strand
CAGGAAATCCTCTTCCCTCGACTCGACAACGTCTGAGGGTTGTGGCCTGTGATTGTCGAACCGGCCCTCCTGAGCGCGATGACGCGGGCACCGGCGGCGGCGCCGATGATCGGTATCCAGGCCGGACCGAAGTCCGTTGGTGACAGCGTGAGCTCGATCGGTTCGTGGTGGGCGTTGAAGCACAACCAAACGAGTTGAAAAGACAACTGGAATAAGAAAATGAACACCTGGTCACCGGCGAAGATCATCGGGCAGCCGTCCGTTGCAATGGTTATGCTCGCACCACCATTGATACGTGGTGCGTTAGAGGTTCGAGCCGAAGAGGTTTCGGTAGCCAGTATCCGCCTGCAAATAACGCCCAGGCCAGCACCTCGAATACGGACACAACTAACAGAGCGGCCGCAACAAGATAGATGGACCACGACGGTATCGCCTTCACGGACGTACTCCATCAGTGCCGCCAGTCCGGGACGGTCATCGCGTGCACCAGACATGGTGTCGGAGAACATCTTCATCACGCCTCACCGAGAACCGCAGCGCCTTCAACAAGCCGCGCCGTGGCCGCGCTGAGCATCACCCCACCCGGTGAAGCCACCGACTCGATGCGCTGCGCCATGCCCACCTGCTCGCCAATGGTGGTGTAGCCCAACGATCTTGAGCCAGTTTCGCCAGCGATCACCCGCCTAGTGTTCCAGGCATATGGGTTTTGAACGCTGCCCGGGGCGGGCACCCTGGCACCGGTGTCTGATCACGCACAGGAGGGTGACGAAAGTGCCGAACCCGTCGATCAAAAACGAGAAGCTATATCAGGATCTGCGCAAGCAGGGTGACTCCAAGGAAAAGGCCGCGCGAATCGCCAAAGCGTCCGCTGCGCGGGTTAAGTCCTCGGCGAGCCGCAAGGGTGGCAAGTCCAGCTCCTACGCCGACTGGACGGTTCCGCAATTGAAGAAGCGAGCCAAAGAGCTTGGTATATCGGGGGTATTCAGGCCTGACGAAAGACAAGTTGGTCGCCAAACTGCGTAACCACTGACTTGCGAGCGGTCGCGTCAGCCCGCAAGCCCGAGCCGGTCAGCTAACACTAGGAACGCGACCGCGTAATCGTTGTCGGCGGTCAGCGATCTGATGCGGTCCCAGTCCAGTTGTTCGCGGATCGCCCGCACGGCCGGAAGCAGTTTCGCGAAGTCGCAATGATGCTCCCCCAGCGCGCGTAGTTTCTGGATGATCACCATGGTGGGCGGCAGCACCGGCATCCTGATTGCCAGCACATCGCGCTGCTCCACGGACACGCCGTTGATGCGGTGCCGCACGTCGACGACCGTATCGCCGGTGCGAGCCTTGAATAGCCAGTCCTCCGGGGGATGTTCGACAGCGAATCCCGCTTTCCTCAGGGTGGCGGCGGCGGCCGTCACACCGGATTCCGCGACTACCAGATCCACGTCGTGAGTGGGTTCCGGTGCGCCGTAGGCCCACAACGCGTAGCTGCCGGCCAACGCGAAACGCGGTCCGTGTTCCCTGAGCGCCGACGCTGCACCACGCAGCGCCTCCCGCAGCTGCTCGCGAGAGGTAGGCACATTTGCAGGTGTCTCACTGGGTGTCATCGTTGATAGGTCATACCCCGCCGCCGGGTTCGGCAACCTGGCAGACAGCGTTGTGTCATTTGTCGTGTGTTTAAGTGACCGCGAAATGGGCAATCGACCGGTATGTCAGCGCCTGCGCCGCGCACCTACGACCGGGTTGCCGTCGTCATTCCCGCCCACAATGAGCGGGCGGCTTTGTCGACGTGTTTACGTGCGACGGTTACTGCGGCCCTATGTGTGCCGATTCCGGTTGCGGTGGTCGTGGTCCTGGACGCCAGCGATGATGGCAGCGCGGAGTTGACCGGTCAGTATGGGCCCGATGTGCACTTCGTGCGAGTCGAGGCTCACAACGTGGGCGCCGCGCGCGCGGCCGGTTTTCGTTATGCCCATTCGCTCTGCGAGCCTGATGCCGAATGTTGGTATGCGACTACCGACGCCGACAGCCAGGTCGACCCCGGCTGGCTGGTGCACCAGCTGGGCCTTGGCGCCGACGTGGTCCTGGGCGTGGTCCGGGTCGCCGATTGGCGCCACCATTCCGCAGACGTCGCCGAGCGCTATGAGCAGGCCTACGAGACGGGCAGCCAGAACCGTCACGACCACATTCACGGCGCGAACATGGGTTTCGGCGCCCGGGCTTATTGGCGGGTGGGTGGTTTTCGCGCGCTGTCCTCGGGCGAAGATGTCGACCTGGTGGCGCGGTTCGAGGCCGCTGGTTACTGCATCCACCGGGACGCCGAATTGTCGGTCGTCACGTCCGCGCGCACCCGGGGCCGGGCCCCACAAGGATTCGCGCACCATTTGCGCCAACTGGGCGCTACATCCGCAGAGGACTGCGCATGACTGCCGGGCTGGTACAGCACTGGTTGGAGTCAGGGCGACTGGAATTGCCGCTACCGGCGTCGGGGCGTACCGCTGAGCGCTGGCGGCATCTGAAGTTGCTGGCCGAGGACGACATCGTGGCGGCTCGGATCGCCGAGGCCCATGTCGACGCTGTGGCGATACTCGACGAGTTGGGCGGCAAGCCCCCCGAGGCGGGCCAGTTATGGGGGGTGTGGGCCGCCGAATCCTCCGACGCGATGCTGACCGCGACCGATCTCGGCGGTGGCGCGTTCACCCTTAGCGGCACGAAGGTGTGGTGCTCGGGCGCTGGGTTTTGCACGCATGCGCTGGTGACCGCCCGGCTCGACCACCGACGACGCAGCCTGTTCGCGGTGACAGTTACCGATCGTGCCGTCAAACCGTTGCCGAGCGCGTGGTGCAACGCCGGGATGGCCGGCAGTGATACCCGGTCGGTGCAGTTCACCAACGCCCACGCGGTCGGCGTCGGTGAGCCCGGTGCCTATCTGAATCGGCCCGGGTTCTGGCACGGTGCGATCGGCGTGGCGGCTTGCTGGCTCGGCGGGGCGCGTAGAGTCGCCGACCCGCTATATTGCTGCGCCGGCAGCCAATCGGCCGATGCCTACTCGCTGGCCCATCTGGGTGCCGTGGACGCCGCGCTGGCCGCCGGTGAGGCGATGCTGGCCGCTGCTGCAGCCCAGATCGATTCCGATCCGTTCGACCGGGCCGGCGCCGCTCAACTGCTGGCCCACCGCGTCCGTGCAGTCGTGGAACACGCGGCCGATGAAGCCATCACCCGCACCGGCCGCGCGCTGGGACCGGGCCCCCTGTGTCAGGACGGACGGCATGCTCAGCGCGTGGCCGACCTGAGCATCTATATACGACAAAGCCACGCCGAGCGGGATCTGGCCGAGCTCGGGCGGCTAGCGGGGCGCCGGCGTTGAGGACCATACCGACAGGCAACTGCGCCAGGTTCGCGGCCAAGCCGCTGACCCGCGGCGGCACGCCGGTGCCGGTGTGGCTGGCCGCCCTCGACCGGGAAGCCCTGCCGCCACTCGATCTGACCGGGTGCCGAAGCCTGGTCGTCGTTGCGCCCCACCCCGACGACGAGACTCTCGGGCTGGGCGCGACGATTGCGCAACTGGTTTCGTCAGGTGTCGATGTCCAGGTGGTGTCGGTCAGTGACGGAGGCGCCGCACGACCCGGCGCGTCGCTGTCGGAACAGCTTCGTATGGAAACCACACGAAGACACGAACTGCGAAGAGCAACAGGTCTTTTGGGGATTCCTCCGCCCATACCGCTAGGCCTGCCCGACGGTCAGCTGACTGATCATGAGGATATGCTCACCGACTTGCTCGTGGAGATCCTCGAGGGTGTTGCGCCCCAGACTTGGTGCGCCGCCACCTGGCGGGGTGACGGGCATCCCGATCATGAGGCCGTTGGGCGTGCGGCCGCGGCGGCGTGCGGGCGCACCGGCGCCGCGCTGCTGGAATATCCGGTTTGGATGTGGCACTGGGCAAGCCCGGCCGATGCGGGGGTGCCGTGGGACCGTGCATACTCGGTTCCCGTGTCTGGCTGGGCGCTTATTCGCAAACGTCATGCGGCGCAATTCTTTCGCAGCCAGTTCGGGCCAGGAACCGCCGACTCGGCGCCCGTGTTGCCGGCGTTCGTTCTACCGCGACTGCTGGCAGTGGGCGAGGTGGTATTCCGGTGAGCACGCGGCTACCCGACGCCTACTTCGACCGGATGTATGCCAGCGCTGACGATCCGTGGCACTTGTCGACGCGCTGGTATGAGCAGCGCAAGTACGCCATCACTTTGGCGCTGCTGCCAAATCGGCGGTACCGGCACGCTTTCGAGCCCGGCTGTTCGATCGGAACGCTGACCGGACCGCTGGCACTGCGCTGCGATCACGTGACCGCGGTCGATGTGGCCGATGCGGCGCTGCGGAGCGCGGATGCGCGGCTGCGGGAGGCCGGGTGCCGAGACCGGGTGACGCTGGCTCGGTTGTCCATGGACGCTACGTGGCCGTCAGGACCCTTCGATCTGGTGGTGCTCAGCGAGGTCGCCTACTACCTGGAAGCAGCCGCGCTAACCAGGGTGTTGCGTCGCGAATGTGCTCGGCTCCAGCCGGAGGCAAATATCGTTGCTGCACACTGGCGACACGCCGTTCCCGACTACCCGCTCACCGGCGACATGGCCCACGCCGTCATCGCGCGCACTCCGGGGCTGACATCGCTGGCCTGCTATCGGGACCGGGACGTCGTCGTCGAGGTGTTCGACACCGGTGACGGCCAATCCGTCGCGGCTCGCGAACAGGTGCCCGGAGCCCGCTAGCCGCGACATCCAATCCAGTGGTGACTGCGCGACCGGAAATGGGTACCGAGAACCTATGCGCGTGGCGACCTTCAACATCCTGCATGGCCGCACCGTCGGTGACGGAGTAAATCCTCAGCGGCTATGGGACTGCGTGCGCCGCCTTGATCCCGACGTGCTGGCCTTGCAGGAGGTTGACTGCGACCAACCGCGGTCCGACCGGACCGATCTCACCGCGGTGGCCGCCGAAGCCATGGGAGCCGTAGAGCACCGGTTTGTGGCCGCCGTCTCTGGCACCCCCGGTGCGACCTGGATGGCCGCCACCGGCAATGAACAGCCCGGGACCGCGGCCTACGGGATTGCGCTGCTATCCCGATACCCCGTGGCCAGTTGGCAGGTGGTGCGATTGCCCCGGATTCCGATGCGCTTTCCCATGTATCTGCCGGGGCCCAACCGGGTGATGGTCGTCAACGAAGAGCCACGCGCGGCGGTCATCGCACAGCTGCACACCCCGGTGGGCGGACTGACGGTGGCCAACACACATTTGTCCTTCGTACCCGGCTGGAATCGGCGACAGCTGCGCCGATTGATCAACGACCTGTGCGGCTTCCCGGGTCCGCGGCTGCTGATCGGCGACCTCAACATGACACCCGGTGCGGTCCGCCGCTGGTCGGGCATGCGGGCACTGGCTATCGCCGCAACGTTTCCCGCGGAAACTCCCGACCGCCAGCTCGACCACATCCTGACCGACGACGATCGCCTGCGCAGCGGTGCCACGGAAGCCGAGCTGATGCCAATCTCCGACCACCGGCCGCTGGTGGTCGACGTCGACCGCGGGTAAGGCGCTCACGGCACGAATGACCCAGGTGCACAACCGTTCTAGTTCAGGGCTTACGTACCACGCGGAGGTTTGTCCAGACTGCCCGACCAACCGATCGCGGTAAGTCGACGTTGGACACGCTCGATGTCACCCGGTAAAGGCATCTCGTGCGTGACCTGCGCCAGGATGGCCTCGATGAGATCGGCTGCGGCATCGAGCACGTGCTCGCAGTTGTCGATCACCAGCAACCGGATCCTGCCTTCCAGCGCGGCGGCCACCGACTCGCTCACGCTCGTCCCGGGCTGTTGGATGATGCCCAGCACCGCTGCCACTGCATCGGGCACCGCCGCCGGATCGGCGACCGAAAGCCCAGACCCCATCCGGGAATTCATCGGCCAGATGGGCCGCGGTCTCCAGCGCCAGGCGGGTCTTACCGACCCCACCAACCCCCGTCAATGTGACTAACCGATGCTTGCGCACCGCCACTTCCAACTCGGCGACCGCAGACTCACGCCCGATAAGGCTGGTGGTCTGAGGCCGCAGGTTTCCCAGCGTCTGATCAAGCGCCCGCAACGGCGGAAACTCCTCACGCAGCACAGCCGCGCGCACTTGAAACACCTTGACCGGAGCGGGCAGATCCCGCAACCGTCGCGGTCCCAGATCGACGAGGTCTACGCCGCTGAGCAGACTTGCCGTCGACTCGACCAGCAGGAACTGACCGCCATGCCCCGCGGCCATCACCCGTGCCGCACGGTTGAGCACCGCACCGAAGTAGAGCGCACCGCGCAACTCGGCTTCGCCGGTCGCGATACCCATCCGTACCGGCAACTGAAGCGCCCCTCCTCGCATGCGCGACCTCGAAGGTGATCGACTCCGAGCCAGCGAATCATCTTGTCGTGCTGAGGCTTTAAGGGAGGTGGCCCGCCGCCGTGGTCGGCGGCAGGCCACGCAATAACGCTTACTTGAATGCGTCCTTGACGTTCTCGCCGGCCTTCTTCACGCTGGACTTGGTTTGGTCCTTCTTGCCTTCGCCTTCGGTGTCCTTGTCCCCAGTGACCTTGCCGGCCTGCTCCTTGGCTTTGCCCGCGGCGTCCTGAGCGGCATTCTTGACCTTATCGGTGATTCCCATGGGTGTGTCCCTTCAGTGGTGGTCAGCCGCGGATCGCGGATG
>DATKEW010000047.1:0-9916 GCA_035511785.1 Mycobacterium sp. | reverse complement strand
CCGTTTCTCGGCGAGCTCACCGCATTACTGACGGCGCGGCTAGGCGGGCTGTGCCACGCGAATTGAGAGCCGCTGGCTCTGAAGTACTAGGCCCAGTTCCAGACCGACATGTCGCCGGGCGGGTACTGGTTGCACACGTCCGTGGCCTTGGCGACGACGCCCTTGTTGTTGAAGAAGATCTTCATGTGATTGACCCAAGCGAACGTTAGCGGATCGCCATTGTAGAAGTTTTCGGAATAATTCCTGCGGTCCGCTGGTGACAACGAGTAAAACCAGTGCGCCTTGTCTATCGTTGCCTGCTGAAGGTTGGGGTGGTTGTTGAAGTCGATCATGTACCGCTGGTAGTACACCGGACTGGTATCCCTGACGGCCGCCAGGTACTGCTCGGCGTCGCACGTGGTGTTGATCTGCCTGCGGGGGATCGGGAAGTCTTCCGTGGAATCGGCCGCCGCGGTCTTCGGGAAGGTCACAGCGGCGATGGCCAGAGCGAGAAAGACAGCGCCTGCGCGCAGGCTGTTACTGAGCCGAGACATAGTGGCTACCCTAACACCTTCAGAGCAGCGGCGTGCAGGGGATCCAAGATTTTTAACTTATCTTACTAAGCATTGCCATCAGGGACGATGACGTGTGCGGGATCTGGCCGCAGCCCCGGAGGAGCCTGGCTGTAGTCGCCGAACGGGCCGTCGCGGCGCTCGACCGCGGCACGCACGCCGTGGGTCTGCGCGGTCTCGATGAACTCGAGTGCGTCGGGGGTATTGCGCATCAGGCCGTCGAGAATGCCGCCCAGCATCTGGGTGGACGCCAGGCCCATGTTCTCGTAGGCCTGGTTGACGATCAGCTTCTGCGCCCGCAATTGCGACAACGGGATTCGCGCCAGCTCCGCGGCAACCTCGGCGACGCGGGCTTCGAGACGTTCGAAGGGCACCGCCTCGTTGATCAGCTCGACCTCGGCGGCCTGGACGCCGGTCAGCGGCCGACCGGTCAGCGAGTGCCATTTGACCTTGGCCAGGCTCAGCCGGTACAGCCACATCCCGGTCAGGTAGGCCCCCCACATCCGGCTGTAGGGGGTGCCGATCACGGCGTCGTCGCTGGCGATGATGATGTCCGCGCACAGCGCGTAGTCGCTGGCCCCGCCGACGCACCAGCCGTGCACCTGGGCGATCACCGGTTTGGACGCCCGCCAGATGGCCATGAATTTCTGCGTCGGGCCCGTCTCGCGAGCGGTGACCATCGCGAAATCCTTGCCGGGGTCCCACCGCCCGTCGGTCATCATGGCGTCGCCCCACTGCTGGAAGCCGCCGCCGAAGTCATAGCCGCCCGAGAAGGCGCGGCCGGCACCGCGCAGCACGATGACCTTGACGTCGTGGTCCCGCTCGGCCAGCCCGACGGCCGCCTCAATCTCGTCGGGCATGGGCGGGACGATGGTGTTGAGCTGCTCCGGGCGGTTCAACGTGATCGTGGCAACCGGGCCGGCAGTCCCATACAGCAATGTCTCGAAGTCGGGAGTGGGCATAGCGCAAGCGAAGTCGGTTGGCGGCACTGTGTCCAGCGGGAAGTCCGGCAGGATTTACGGATCGGGCTCGCGGTTTTCCGGGCTCGACGCATAGATTCGTCCGCCGATCTTGAGATACGGCGTTGTCAGGTAGGCCGACCAAACGATGATGGCCGTGAAGACCAGTGCTGCGGCGACGGCGTTCGGCCAGATTTTGCCGGTCCCGAGTGCAAAACAGACGACGCCGATAACCGAGGTTGCCCAGTAGTAGCGACGAGCCTGAGCACGCTCTTTGATGTAGCGATAGCGCGCCTGGGATGCTCCGGCCAGGATGAAGATCAGCCCGGTCGCCAGCAAGGTGAGTTCGATACGTTCCGTCGTTGACACGTCGACGATCTTATGGCCGGTCAAAGGCCGGCAAGGAAAGTCGTAGGCCCGGGCCCGACCCGAGTCGAAGTCCGCGCCCCGCAGCGCCGGCACGGGGCAGGACAACCACCGCCCGGCCCTGTACAACCCGCTCAGTGAGGCGATGACCTTCCGCTACTTCTACAACGGCGCCTATCGGGAGGCGTTCGTGCCGGCCGGTGGCCGGATCGTGCTCGATGTCGCCACCGTTGGCCTGTTCCCGTTCACCGCGGTCGGCTCCAGCCATGTGGCGTCGGGCAGCTTCTACGGCGGGGCCTCGATACCACCGGCGGGTTCGGACGGCCCGCCGCCGCCGAAATACACTCCGCCGGCGCCCCCGGAGGTGTACCAGGACGTCTCCGCCTATGTCGCCGCCGATAACCAGACCGTGGAAGTCGGCCAAGTGGAGGTGCTGGGCCACGACGATAGCCAACCCGCGGGCAGCCAGGACACCTTCCTGCTCGACGACTCCACCTTTGCCTGGGGTCAGGTCAACGATCCCAGCGGCAACTCTCAGATCACGGTGACCAGGACCCAGTCGCTGCCGGGTGCCGGGCCGACCGACAATGGCAGCTTCTTGGTGGCGCTGGCCGCTCTTAAGGAGCCCACCCAACCCTCCGAACCCTGGTGGCCCTCGGCGCTGAGCTACGGGGGCTCGCGATAGCAGTGGGCCTTGTCGCCTGGATGATCGATCGTCGGAAACGGAGCGCGGATCTGACCGCTAGCCCCTAGCGACCGGCCCGTCGTCCGTCGTCAGCGCGACATAGCGGATTCGCTGCGAGAGCCGCGCATCCCAGGTTGTGCCGAGCGTCCGCTCCCGGAGCCTGATCTCGCTAATCAGCGACACCGGGGCATCATCCTCGGCGGCGCGGGCCACCAGCTCGATGGTGTCAAGCGCGAACTCCCAATCGCTGGGCTGCCACAGCGCGGCGTGCGGGATTCGTCTCAAGGCGTCCCAGCGGGCCCGCACATAGGCCGGCCACGCTTGGCCGTTGCGGCGACGCGGCGGCAACCGCGGCCCCGACATGTTGGGGGTGTTCTCGACTTCCGTCCAGCCGTAGAGCCGCGGGTTGCGTGTGACGGCTTGGCCGGGTGGCTTGGGCCTTCGACCGCCGACGGGCATGTGAAACCGTAAACCCCTGCGGCGCAGCCAACTACTGTTCCAAACCGAACAGTGGAGCCACGATCAGCGGCTGAAAACCGCAATGCCCGATCGCCCCTAGGGCTGATTCACGCAGATTGCCACACACATTGCTGAAACAGGAATGGACACCCATTGCAGTTGCCCATCCGCCTTGCGCTCGCAGTATATCGGGCCGGGGTTCCCCCATACTTTCGCGCCTTCCGGCGAGCATGGTTGACCAATATCGGTATCGGCGTGCGCTGGGCTACTTCCGATGAGGACCGCGATTGGAGCGGCCGCCGTCAATATCGCCAAGCCGACGAACCTCGGTGTGCCCATAAACCACGCCTTCCTCGACAACATCCGCTACATCACCATCGAGCTTAACGGATTGACCCTGTACGACACCCGCGACGACGTGCCCTGCGACATGGACAAGTGGCGGGAGACCCGCGCCTGGTTCCCTGCCCGCTGGCCGGTCGTCCGTCTCAAAAGACCCGCATCTGAGACACCGGGCAGACGATCCGAACCGCACCCGTTCGCCGAGGTCGGGCTGTCTCAAAAGTTCGTCTCGGAAATAACTCTCTCGAATCTGCGATTTCTGTACTTATGAGTCACGCCGCCGACGTCAATGGACACACGGTTGGGCAACGGATCGGCTATACCCGCGTCTCGACCGTAGCCCAGACCCTTGATCAACAGAACGACGCACTTGCCAAGGCTGGAGTGTCGAAGACCTTCTCCGACACCATGTCTGGCGCTCGGGATGACCGCCCCGGCCTGGCGGCACTGATGGAGTACGTCCGCGAGGGAGACACCGTGGTGGTCTGGAAGCTCGACCGTCTAGGCCGCAATATGCTCCATATCCTGCAGACGGTCAACGAGTTGACCGACCATGGCGTCACCCTGGTATCGGTCACCGACGGCATCGACTCGTCCACTCCCGCGGGACGCATGATGATCGGTGTTCTCGAGTCCCTGGCCGAGTACGAGCGTGAGCTGACGATCGGGCGTACTGCGTTGAAGCGAGCAGCATCTCTCGCTATCGGCACCAAGTTCGGGCGGCCTCGGAAAGTCAACGACGCCGAGGACATCGCCACGGCCAAGCGGATGAAGGCCGACGGGCATACCGGCAGGGCGATCGCCAGATACCTCGGGGTCAGCCGGGCAACGCTTTATCGCTACCTCGCCGTCTGATCGGTGGCGTAAGCCAACGAGATCTCGACCCACACCACGTACCTTTGTCCTCTGTCGAGGGGCGCATCGGTACCGTCATCGTCATCCACGCACGCCGTTGACGCTCGTCTTGTCCTGGGCCCAAACCATTGGGGTCTTGCTTGCCGGCCCGGCAGTCGTTGCACGCACCCATCACCGCTCCCGGCTGCTGGCAGGCGCGCGGACGTATTCGTCGATGTCGGCCGACGTCATCAGCTGCGGGTCGTGCGACCGCTGGTCGAAGAAGTGCCGTAGCCGGTCAGCGTCCGCCACAGGAACGAGTAACTCAGCGCCGACTTGAACGCGATCTGCTCGTTGTCGGCCGCGCCGGCGTGGCCGCCCTCGATGTTCTCGTAGTACCAGGCTCGATGGCCAACGGCCTGAAGCGCCGCGGCCATCTTGCGGGCATGGCCGGGGTGCACCCGGTCGTCGCGGGTGGACGTGGTGAACAGCACCGGCGGATACCGCCGAGTCGGCGAAATGTTCTGGTACGGCGAATATTCGGAGATGAACTCCCAGTCGTCCGGGTTGTCCGGGTCGCCGTACTCGGCCACCCAGGAGGCGCCGGCCAGCAACACGTGGTAACGCTTCATGTCCAGCAGCGGCACATCGCAGACCAGCGCGCCGAATCTCTCCGGGTATTGGGTGAGCATGATGCCCATCAACAGCCCGCCATTGCTACCGCCCTGGGCGCCGAGCCGCTCGGCGGTGGTGATGCCGCGGTCCACCAGATCGGCGGCCACCGCGGCGAAGTCCTCGGCCACCTTGTGCCGGCCCTCGCGCATCGCCTGGGTGTGCCAGCCTGGCCCGTATTCGCCGCCGCCGCGGATGTTGGCCAGCGCGTAAGTGCCTCCGCGGGACAGCCACAGCCGACCCAGCACGCCGCTGTACCCGGGTGTCAGGGATGTCTCGAATCCACCGTAGCCGCCCAGCAGCGTGGGGCCGGGACCGTCGGCATCTGCGGGCCGCACCACGAAGTACGGAATCGACGTGCCGTCCTGCGAAGTAGCGAAATATTGCCGCACATTGAGGTTTTCGGCGTCGAAAAAGGCCGGCGCGGACTTGATCTGTTCCAGGCCGGCATCGGTGCCGCGCAGCAGTCGGGAGGGACTGTCGAATCCGCTGGAATCCAGAAAGAATTCGTCGCCGGTGTCGTCCGCGGCAACGATCACGGTGTTGGTTGCGGCCGGAATACCGGAGAGCGGTGCGCGCTGCCAGCTACCCGGCGTGACGATCTCGACCCGGCTGGCCACGTCGGACAGCGTGACGATCAGGAGGCGGTCTTTCGTCCACGCGTAGTGGTTCAGGGCGGTGTGCTCATCGGGTTCGAATACCACCCGTAATTCGGCTGTGCCGGCGAGGAATTCGTCGTAGTCGGCCGCCAGTAGCGAACCCGCGGTATATATCGCGTTGCCGATCCTCCAATCGGTACGCAGCTCGATCAACATCCACTCGCGGTGTATCGACACGCTGGCGTCGGTGGGCGCGTCGATGCGAATCAGCTCCGGCCCCCGCAGTTCGTATCGCTCTTCGTTCCAGAAGTCGAGCGCTCGCAGCAATATGGTGCGCTCGAAGCCGGGTGTCCGGTCCACCGAGCCAAACACGCGGACGTCGGCACCTGTGCCCTCGAACACGGTCTGCGCGTCGGTCAACGGCGTGCCCCGCCGCCACCGCCTGATCACGCGCGGGTAGCCCGATTCGGTGAGCGAGTCAGCGCCGAAATCGGTGCCCACCAGCACGGTATCGGGATCGGCCCAGGCGATCTGTGACTTTGCCTTCGGCAGCTGGAACCCGTCAGCGACGAATTCTTTTGTCAGCATGTCGAATTCGCGCACGATCGATGCGTCCGAACCACCCGGGGAGAGGCCGATCAGCGCGCGTGTGTGGTCGGGTTCGATGACGCCGGCGCCGGCCCACACCCATTTCTCGTCGTCGGCGCGACCCAGTTCATCGACATCGATCAGCACATCCCACTCGGGGGAGTCGGTCCGGTAGCTGTCCAGGGTGGTGCGACGCCACAGCCCGCGCGGGTTGGCGGCATCGCGCCAGAAGTTATAGAGGTATTCGCCGCGGCGGACGACGTACGGGATTCGGGTGTCGGTGTCCAGCACCTCGAGCGCTTCGGTGCGCATTCGTTCGAACTGTGCGTCGCGGAATTCCGCCAGCGTCGGTTCGTTGCGGGCCCGGACCCAATCCAGCGCGTCCTCGCCGGTGACGTCCTCGAGCCACAGGTAGGAATCGTGGGCGTTCTCGGAGGAGGC
This sequence comes from Mycobacterium sp., assembly GCA_035511785.1. Lineage (GTDB taxonomy): Bacteria > Actinomycetota > Actinomycetes > Mycobacteriales > Mycobacteriaceae > Mycobacterium. The sequence continues at coordinate 3,420 of DATKEW010000047.1, read as the reverse complement.
GGCGTCGGATGTCATGGGTGCCATTGTGGCCCCCGGCGGTAGTGTGAGTTGTATTACACACGGTCGACGAGGAGCCGAGCAGATGACTGTTTTCGCACGTCCCGGCGCTACCGGGGCATTGATGTCGTACGAATCCCGGTACGAGAACTTCATCGGGGGTCAGTGGGTTGCCCCCGTGGGCGGCCGCTATTTCGAGAACCCGACGCCGGTGACCGGTCAGACGTTCTGCGAAGTGGCCCGTTCCGACGAGGCCGACATCGAAAAGGCGCTCGACGCCGCGCATGCCGCGGCGCCGGCCTGGGGCAAGACCGCGCCCGCCGAGCGGGCGGCGATCCTGAACAAGATCGCCGACCGCATCGAGGAAAACAACGCCGCGCTGGCCCTGGCCGAGGTGTGGGACAACGGGAAACCGATCCGAGAGGCGCTGGCCGCCGATATCCCGCTGGCCGCCGATCACTTCCGGTACTTCGCCGGGGCGATCCGCGCCCAGGAGGGTTCGCTGTCGCAGCTCGACGACGACACGGTCGCCTACCACTTCCACGAGCCGCTCGGCGTGGTCGGGCAGATCATTCCGTGGAACTTCCCGATCCTGATGGCCACCTGGAAACTCGCGCCAGCGCTGGCCGCCGGCAACGCGGTGGTGCTCAAGCCGGCCGAGCAGACTCCGGCATCGGTGATGTACTTCATGTCGCTGATCGCCGATCTGCTGCCGCCCGGGGTGGTCAACGTCGTCAACGGATTCGGCGCCGAGGCGGGCAAGCCGCTGGCATCCAGCAACCGGATCGCCAAGATCGCGTTCACCGGAGAGACCACCACCGGTCGACTGATCATGCAATACGCCAGCCAGAACCTCATCCCGGTCACCCTGGAACTGGGCGGCAAGAGCCCCAACATCTTCTTCTCCGACGTGCTGAGCGCCCACGACGACTACCTGGACAAGGCGCTGGAGGGGTTCACCGGGTTCGCCCTGAACCAGGGCGAATGCTGCACGTGTCCGTCGCGCGGCCTGATTCAGGCCGACATTTACGACGAGTTCCTGGAGCTGGCGGCGATTCGCGCTAAGGCGGTGCGGCAGGGCGACCCGCTGGACACCGAGACGATGCTCGGCTCGCACGCCTCCAACGACCAGCTGGAAAAGGTGTTGTCCTACGTCGAGATCGGCAAGGACGAAGGCGCCAAGATCATCACCGGCGGGGAGCGCGCTGAGCTGGGCGGTGACCTGTCCGGCGGCTTCTACATGCAACCGACGATCTTTTCCGGCAATAACAAGATGCGGGTCTTCCAGGAGGAGATTTTCGGACCGGTGGTGGCGGTGACGTCGTTCTCCGATTACGACGACGCGATCTCGATCGCCAACGACACCCTCTACGGTCTGGGCGCCGGTGTGTGGAGCCGCGACGGCAACACCGCCTACCGGGCGGGCCGCGACATCCAGGCCGGCCGGGTGTGGGTCAACTGCTACCACGTCTATCCCGCGCACGCCGCGTTCGGCGGCTACAAGCAGTCCGGGATCGGCCGGGAGAACCACAAGATGATGCTCGACCACTACCAGCAGACCAAGAATCTGCTGGTGTCCTACTCGGACAAGGCGCTCGGGTTCTTCTGATGAGCGCGCCTGCGGGGGTGCTCATCACCACTGCGGCCGCCGAACTGCTGACTCGGCTGCAGGACCGCCATGGTCCGGTGATGTTCCACCAGTCCGGCGGCTGCTGCGACGGGTCGTCGCCGATGTGCTACCCGCGCGGGGATTTCCTGGTTGGTGACCGCGACGTGTTGCTCGGTGTGCTCGACGTTGGCCCGCAAGGTTGCGAAGGGGTACCGGTGTGGATTTCCGGGCCGCAGTTCCAGACGTGGAAGCACACCCAGCTGGTCATCGACGTGGTGCCCGGCCGCGGCGGCGGGTTCAGCCTGGAAGCACCGGAGGGCGTGCGATTCCTCAGCCGTGGCCGGGTGTTCAGCGATGACGAAAAGGCCGAGCTGCAGGCCGTACCGGTGATCACCGGCGCGGCTTATGAGCGTGGCGAACGTCCGTCGGTGCGCGGCCGGGTGGTGGCTTTTGATTCGGGAGCCGCGCCGGGAACGTGCCCCACTGGTAGAGGGGAACCGCAGTAAGGTCGTCACCGTGATCCCGCTTCCGCGTCCCTGGCTGCTGGCCAGCGCCATGCTGATCGGCAGCGCGGTCGGATTGTTGGCGGGGCTTGCGTTCACCGTGGCGGTTCATGCGCGGATCCGCCCGGACGTCGCCATCGCGCTGGTGGTCGGGATCCCCAGTGTGATCGGGCTGCTGACGATCCTGTTCTCCGGGCGTCGATGGGTCACGATGGTGGGCGCGTTCATCCTGGCGCTGGCGCCGGGTTGGTTCGGTATGCTCGTCGCTCTGCGGGTGGCCACCGGTGCCTGACGACCGCGAGTCGCATCCCCCGACCGAGGCGTTCGTGCCGGATTTCAGCGATTCCGAAGACACGGGCGAGCAGTCGGTGCCGTTCGTGCCGAACTTCGATGACACGGGCTCGCAGCCGATTCCGCACGCTGAGGCCGATACCGAAAAATCCGAGCCGCCGGCGGAAAAGGAGGAGCCGGAGGCGCCCTCGCCGGGGACCGAGCCGTCCGGCGCGGCGGTGCAGTCGGTCACCGTTCCGGGTCGCTACCAATACCTGAAGTGGTGGAAGTTGGTGCTGGTGATCCTCGGCGTGTGGATCGCCACGGGCGAGGTCGGGCTTAGCCTGTTCTATTGGTGGTATCACACGATCGACAAGACGCCAGCGGTATTCATGGTCCTGGTCTACGTCGTCGTTTGCGCCGTCGGTGGCGTGATGCTGGCGATGGTGCAGGGCAGGCCGTTGATCTCGGCGTTGTCACTCGCAGTGATGTCGGGGCCGTTTGCCTCCGTCGCCGCTGCCGCGCCTCTCTACGGCTATTACTACTGCGCACGGACGAGCCACTGCCTGATCGGCGTCATCCCCTATTAGACCGGCCGTTAGGGTGGTGCGGGTGAGTGACTTTGATGTGGTTGTGCTTGGGGCTGGTCCGGGGGGTTATGTGGCGGCTATTCGGGCGGCGCAGTTGGGCTTGAACACCGCGGTGGTCGAGCCGAAGTATTGGGGTGGGGTCTGTCTGAATGTCGGGTGTATCCCGTCCAAGGCGTTGTTGCGCAACGCCGAGTTGGCCCACATTTTCACCAAGGAGGCCAAGGAGTTTGGCATCGGTGGTGAGGCGACGTTTGATTATGGGGTCGCTTTTGACCGGAGCCGTAAGGTGGCCGAGGGCCGGGTGGCCGGGGTGCATTTTTTGATGAAGAAGAACAAGATCACCGAGATTCACGGGTATGGCCGGTTCACCGACGCGAACACGTTGGCGGTGGAGTTGAACGAGGGTGGCACCCAGACGGTGACGTTCGACAACGCCATCATCGCCACCGGG
>DATKEW010000046.1:0-2175 GCA_035511785.1 Mycobacterium sp. | reverse complement strand
GCGTCCTCGCGCACAGCGCTCAACAGGATCGGATGCGGGCTGACCTCCAGGAACGTGTCAATGCCCAGATCGAGCAGCCGCCGCACCGCCGCCGAGAAGCGCACCGGCGAGCAGAGGTTCTCCACCCAGTAGGCTTCGTCGAAGGCACCGTCGGCCAGCAGTTCGCCGGTCACCGTCGAGTACATGGGTATCGTTGCCGCCGCCGGCCGTAGCCCGGCGAGCACCTCTGTCAGATCGGCGCGCAGCGCCTCCATCTGAGGGCTGTGGGAGGCCACATCGACCTCGACCCACCGGCAGAATCGGCCGCGCTGCTGCAACGCGGCGACGAGATCGGTTAACACCGCCGGATCGCCGGAGAGCACCGTCGATCGATGGCTGTTGCTCGCCGCGACCGCGACCCGGCTCTCCTGGCCGCCGATGAGCTCCTGCGCCTCGGCAAGGGAGAGCTCCGCGGCGACCATTGCCCCGCGGCGACCCGTCCGCCGGAGCAGCCGGGCCCGCCCACAGATTACCCGTGCCGCGTCTTCCAGGCTGAGGGCGCCCGCGACGTGTGCCGCCGCTACCTCACCCAGGCTGTGCCCTACCACCGCCTCGGGCTCGACCCCCCATGACCGCCACAGCGCGGCCAGCGCGACCTGGACGGCGAAGATGGCGGGCTGGACCACGCCGATGTCGCTCAGCCGGGAATGGGTCTCGTCGGTGAGAAGTTCCGCGACTATGGATCCGTCCAGGGATCCGTCCAGGTGTGGGCGCATAGCGCGGTCGCACATGTCCAATGCGTCCCGGAATGCCGGCTCCTGCGCGTATAACCGCTGTCCCATGCCGTGCCACTGTGACCCCTGACCGGAAAAGAGGAAGACCATGCCCGGTTGCTGACCCGGACGGCAACGTCCGGCGGACAGTCCGGGGCGGGGTACTCCCCGTCGGTACGCGGCGAGACCCTCAGACAGCTCCGCGGGAGAGTCTCCGACCACGGCCAACCGATGGTCGTAGTGGCCGCGACGCGCGCCGGCCGTGTAGCAAAGGTCGGCAAGCGGCGCCCCGGCCGCGAGCGCAAGCTCATATCGGCCCGCGAGTGCGGCCAATGCCTTGGGGGACCGGGCGGACAGCGGCAGGAACTCGACGCGATCCTCCGCCGTGTCGTCCGCTGGCTGCGTGACCCGAACCTGCGGGGCCTCAGTCAGGACGACGTGCGCGTTGGCGCCGCCGAAGCCGAATGCGCTGACTCCGGCGACCGCTCGGCCGCCGTTCTCCGGCCACGGCGTGAGGGTCTGGGCGACCCGCAATGGCAGCCTGTGGAAGGGGATAAGCGGGTTCGCCTCCGCGAAGTGCAGGCTCGACGGGATCGCCCGGTGGCGCAGCGCCAGCGCTACTTTGATGAGCCCGGCCACCCCGGCCGCCGCCTCCAGGTGGCCGATGTTGGTCTTGACGGAACCGACCAGGCACCGGCTGCCCGGCGCGCGGCCCCGCGCCAGGATCGTGCCCAGGGCCTTCGCCTCGATCGCATCGCCCAGAGACGTGCCCGAGCCGTGCGCTTCGACGTACTGCACCACACCCGGCGACAGATCCGCGCGCCGGTAGGCCTCGGCCAACACGGCTTCCTGCGACAGTCGGCCGGGTGCCATCAACCCGTTGGTCCGACCGTCTTGGTTGGTGGCGCTGCCACGGATTACCGCGTAGATCGGGTCACCATCGGCTAACGCCTGACCCAACGGCTTGAGGACGACGATTCCGGCGCCTTCGCCCCGTACGTATCCGTCCGCCCGGGCGTCGAAGGTCTTGCAGCGGCCGTCTGATGCCATCACTCCGGCCTCGCTGAAGTTCAAACCGAGCGCCGGCGACAGGATGACGTTCGCGCCACCGACGAGGGCGAGCGTGCACTCGCCGTCGCGCAGGCTGCGGCATGCCAGGTGGATGGCGACCAACGACGACGAACAGGCGGTGTCGATCGCCATGCTCGGCCCACGGAAATCGAAAAAGTACGAAAGCCGGTTGGCGGCGATGCTCAACGCGCTCCCGGTACCGGTGTAGGCGTCGATGAGCGCAGGCTGGCCAAGCTGGAAATGTCCGTAGTCATAGGTGGAGATGCCGATGAATACGCCGGTGCGGCCACCGGCAAGCCGGTCCGGCACCTGCCCGGCGTCTTCCAACGCCTCCCATGCCACCTCCAGCAGC
>DATKEW010000045.1:0-9460 GCA_035511785.1 Mycobacterium sp. | reverse complement strand
CGATGATCGCGACGCGCTGCCCGGCCGAAGTCAGCCGACCCGCCAGCGAAGGCCCGGCCTGACCCGCACCGACGATGATCGCGTCGAAATGCTCTGTCACAAGTTGGCCGTCCCCGCGAGGATCGCGAATCCACCCACGATCGCGATCGCATCCTCGAGCAGCGCTATCGGCAAGTCCCGTCCGCCGATGGCGGCGACCAGCCCCTTGCGGGCGTGATAGGCGCCCAGGGTGCCGAGCACCGCGCCGATGACGCCGGCGCCGAGCGCGGTGAAGGTCCAATGCCACGCGGCGCCGATGACCGCACCCGCAAACCCGCCCATGATGATCCGCGCGGCGAAGGACGGCGGCGCGGTGCGGGCCGGTGTCTTGGGGAGCTTGTCGGCGACCAGTTCGGCAGCGGCAAGGACGGTCAGGACTATGACCGTGATGATGTTGCCCACCCAGGACGCCCAGGTGTTGTGCATGTTGATCCAGCCGAGGAAGGCGGCCCAGGCGACCACAGCGGGCGCCGTCAGGGAACGCAGCCCGGCGACCACACCAATCAACAAAGCCATCAGCAGAACAAGTGCATGTGTCACAGAGACCTCCTGGGGACGAACAGCCCGGCGACAAAAAGGAGCGACGACCCGGCAACACCGGCAGTCTCCCCCACGGCGGACGCTAACACAGCGACCGCCGGCACGACGACAGGGTGATCAGAATCGGCAGAACCTGATGTCTGAAGCCAGAATCGCTTTGGCCCCGATGGCGGCGAGCTCGTCCATGATCTCGTTGACGCCGCGGCGCGGGACCAATGCCCGGACTGCGACCCAGTCCGGGTCGGCCAGCGGGGCGATGGTCGGAGACTCCAATCCCGGCGTGATCGCCGTGGCTTTGTCCAGCACCGAGCGCGGGCAGTCGTAATCGAGCATCAGGTATTGCTGACCGAACACCACACCTTGCACCCGGGCGACGAGTTGATCGCGCGCCGTGGTGACTCTGCTGTGCGGGTGGCCACCCTGATCGGCGCGTTCGATCAGCACCGCCTCCGAATCACACAGCGACTCACCAAAGGCCACCAGATCGTGCAGGCTCAAGGTGCGGCCGGACCCCACCACATCGGCAATGGCGTCGGCCACCCCGAGTTGCACCGAGATCTCCACGGCCCCATCGAGCCCGATCACGGTTGCCTCAATACCGCGGGCGGCCAAATCATTTCGAACGAGGTTCGGGTAGGCGGTGGCAATCCGCTTTCCGGCCAAATCCGGCGTAGTCCAGTTGCACCCGGCGGGGCCGGCGTAGCGGAAGCTGGACGAGCCAAAGCCCAGCGCCAGGCGCTCACGCACCGGCGCACCCGACTCGAGCACCAGGTCCCGCCCGGTGATACCGAAGTCGAGCTCGCCCGAACCGACGTAAATGGCAATGTCTTTCGGTCGCAAAAAGAAGAACTCGACTTGGTTGATCGGGTCGATGACCGTCAGGTCCTTGGGATCGGTGCGACGCCGATAGCCGGCCTCCGCGAGGATCTCGGTGGCCGGCTCGCTGAGCGCACCTTTGTTGGGAACCGCGATGCGTAACATGCTCACAACTTCCGGTATACGTCGTCGAGGGACAGTCCGCGCGCGATCATCAGCACCTGCGTCCAGTACAACAGCTGGCTGATCTCCTCGGCCAGCGCGTCGTCGGATTCGTGTTCAGCCGCCAGCCACACCTCGCCGGCCTCCTCCAGGATCTTTTTGCCCAGCCCATGTATCCCACCATCCAATGCGGCGACGGTCGCGCTGCCGGGCGGCCGGGCGCGGGCACGATCGCCGAGTTCGGCGAACAGATCCTCGAAGGTCTTCACGGCCAGCGATTGTTCCACGTGGCGGCGGGCAAAGTCACGGCGGTTTAGTTTGCGCGGGTCCCGTCACGAGGGCGTGCAGAATGACAGCGTCTGCGGTGTGTCGCCGTACAAACACGAACGCTCGCGACAAACGCGGTCACATCACACGTTGAAGTACTTGGCCTCGGGGTGGTGCAGCACGAAGGCGTCGGTGGACTGCTCGGGGTGCAGCTGCAGCTCCTCCGACAACGTCACGCCGACGCGTTCGGGCTCGAGCAGCTCCATCATCTTGGCCCGGTCCTCCAGGTTCGGGCATGCCCCGTAGCCGAACGCGAAGCGGGCACCCCGGTAGCCGAGCTTGAAATAGTCTTCGACGGCTTCGGGGTCCTCGGACGACATCGCCCGATCTCCGGAGAACTTGAGCTCCTCGCGGATGCGTTTGTGCCAGTACTCGGCCAGCGCCTCGGTGAGCTGAACGCCGATGCCGTGCACTTCGAGGTAGTCGCGGTAGGAGTCGGACTTGAACAGCTCGTTGGCGAAATCGGCGATGGGTTGGCCCATGGTCACCAGCTGGAAGGGGAACACGTCGACCTCGCCCCGTTCTCGGGCCAGATCCCGTGACCGGATGAAATCGGCGATGCACAGGAACCGGCCGCGCTGCTGGCGCGGGAAGGTGAACCGGTAACGCTCTTCGGCGTCGGGCCGGGGCTCGGCGAGCACGACGACGTCGTCGCCCTCGGACACCGCCGGGAAGTAGCCGTACACCACGGCGGCGTGCGCCAGGATGCCGTCGGTGGACAACCGGTCCAACCAGTAGCGCAGCCGGGGACGGCCTTCGGTTTCGACGAGTTCTTCATACGACGGTCCCTCACCGCCGCGTGCGCCGCGTAATCCCCACTGGCCCAGAAAGAGTGCGCGTTCGTCGAGCAGTTCGGCGTAGTCGGCTACCGCCAGGCCCTTGACGATCCGCGACCCCCAGAACGGTGGAGCGGGGACCTCGACGGCCGCCGCTACATCGGAGCGCGCGGGCACAACAACCGGCTCCTCGGCCGCCTTGCGCTGTTCGGCGATGCGCTTGGACCGTTCATGGCGGGCCTTGCGCTCGGCTTCCTTCTCGCGGGCTGCGACGGCTTCCGGGCTGTCGACGTCCGGTGCCTCGCCCCGTTTGATGCTCATGATGGTGTCCATTAACTTCAGACCCTCGAAAGCGTCTCGCGCGTAATGGACTTCGCCTTCGTAGAGTTCGGCGAGGTCGTTCTCCACGTAGCTGCGCGTCAGCGCCGCACCGCCGAGCAGCACCGGGAACTTCCCGGCCACGCGGCGGACATTCATCTCCTCGAGGTTTTCCTTCATCACCACGGTGGACTTCACCAGAAGGCCCGACATCCCGACCACATCGGCGCTCTTGCCTTCGGCCACCTCAAGGATGCTGGCGATGGGCTGCTTGATACCCAGGTTGAGCACCTCGTAACCGTTGTTGCTCAGGATGATGTCGACGAGGTTCTTGCCGATGTCGTGCACGTCGCCCTTGACGGTGGCCAGCACGATCCGCCCCTTGCCCGAGTCGTCGTCGGACTTCTCCATGTGCGGTTCCAGGTGCGCGACGGCGGCCTTCATCACCTCGGCCGACTGCAGCACGAACGGCAGCTGCATCTGCCCGGAGCCGAACAGCTCACCGACCGTCTTCATGCCGGCCAAGAGGTTCTCGTTGATGATCTCCAGCGGCGGCTTTTCGGTCATCGCCTCGTCGAGGTCGGCCTCGAGGCCGTTGCGCTCGCCGTCTACGATGCGCTGCGCCAGCCGTTCGAACAGCGGCAGTTTGGCCAGTTCGGCCGCACGGGACTCCCTCGACGACGCCGCCGACACACCCTCGAACAACCGCATCAGCTCCTGCAGCGGGTCATAGCCCTCGCGGCGACGGTCGTAAACCAGATCCAGCGCGACGTTCCGCTGCTCTTCAGGTATCCGGTTGATGGGCAGGATTTTCGACGCGTGCACGATCGCCGAATCCAGCCCGGCTTCCTGGCATTCGTGCAGGAACACCGAGTTGAGCACCTGGCGGGCAGCGGGATTGAGGCCGAACGAGATGTTGGACAACCCGAGCGTGGTTTGCACGTCGGGGTGGCGCTTTTTCAGCTCCCGGATCGCCTCGATGGTCTCGATGCCGTCTTTGCGTGACTCTTCCTGTCCGGTGGCGATGGTGAAGGTCAAACAGTCGATGAGGATGGAGGATTCGTCGACGCCCCAGTTGCCGGTGATGTCGTCGATCAGCCGCTCGGCGATCTGGAGCTTCTTCTCGGCGGTGCGGGCCTGGCCCTCTTCGTCGATGGTTAGCGCCACCACCGCGGCGCCGTGCTCGGCGACCAGCTCCATGGTCTTGTGAAAGCGCGACTCCGGTCCGTCGCCGTCCTCGTAGTTCACCGAGTTGATCGCGCAGCGGCCGCCCAGATGCTCCAAACCGGCTCGCAAGACCGGGGTTTCGGTGGAGTCCAGCATGATCGGCAGCGTCGACGCCGTGGCCAGCCGGCTGGCCAGCGCCGTCATGTCGGCCACCCCGTCGCGGCCCACATAGTCGACACACAGATCCAGCAGGTGCGCGCCGTCGCGGGTCTGGTCCTTGGCAATGTCCAGGCACTTCTGGTAGTCCTCGGCGATCATCGCCTCGCGAAAAGCCTTGGAACCGTTGGCATTCGTCCGCTCGCCGATCACCAGCACCGAGGCGTCCTGCGCGAACGGGACGTCGGTGTACAGCGATGACACAGAAGGTTCGTAGGTCACCTGACGCGCACCGCGCTGCGCCGCCCCGTCGTTGAACTCGGCCACGACGGCGGCCACCTTGCGGATGTGCTCCGGCGTGGTGCCACAGCAACCGCCGACCAGCGAAAGCCCGAATTCAGCGATGAATCCGGCCAGCGCCTCGGCCAATTCGTCGGGCTGGAGCGGATATTCGGCACCGTTGGGTCCCAAGACCGGCAACCCGGCATTAGGCATCACCGACACCGGGATGCGCGCATGCCTGGACAGGTAGCGCAGGTGCTCGCTCATTTCGGCCGGGCCCGTCGCGCAGTTCAGACCGATCATGTCGACACCGAGCGGCTCCACGGCCGTCAGCGCCGCGCCGATCTCGCTGCCCAGCAGCATCGTGCCGGTGGTCTCCACGGTGACGTGGGCGAACACCGGAATGTGCCGTCCGGCCTGCGCCATCGCGCGCCGCGATCCCAGCACCGCGGCCTTGAGCTGCAGCAGGTCCTGGCAGGTTTCCACCAGGATGGCGTCAGCGCCAGCATCGAGCATGCCGAGTGCGGCCTCGGTGTAGGCGTCGCGAATGAGGTGGTACTCGGTGTGGCCCAGGGTCGGCAGCTTGGTGCCCGGCCCCATCGATCCCAGCACGTAGCGCTTACGGTCCGGGGTGGACAGTTCGTCGGCGACCCGACGGGCGATCGCGGTGCCCCGCTGAGACAGGTCCCTGATCCGGTCGGCGATCTCGTAGTCGCCCAGGTTCGACAAGTTGCAGCCGAAGGTGTTGGTCTCCACGGCGTCCGCACCGGCCTCGAAATAGGCACGGTGGATCGTCTCCAACACCTCGGGACGCGTCTCGTTGAGGATCTCGTTGCAGCCTTCCAGGCCGCGGAAGTCGTCAAGTGTGAGATCGGCAGCCTGCAGCTGAGTGCCCATCGCGCCGTCGCCGATCACCACACGCTGCGCCAAAGTGTTGAGGATATCGGTGTCGTAGCGGTGTTCGTCAGCGGCGGTCACCCCACAAGGATAGTGGGCCTATGCAAACGGCTCAGCGGGTCGAGCATCTGCGCAGGCCCGCGGCCCGAGGCCGTACGCTGATTCTGTGACCCCGCCGCCGGAGAGCAGCGCCGCGCTGCCCGAACTGCACAACACCATCGTCGTCGCGGCGTTCGAGGGCTGGAATGACGCCGGCGACGCGGCCAGCGACGCGCTGGAGCACCTTGATGCCATCTGGGAAGCCGATCCGATCGTGGAGATCGACGACGAGGCGTATTACGACTACCAGGTAAATCGCCCGGTCATCCGGCAGGTCGACGGGGTCACCCGCGAGCTGGTGTGGCCTGCGATGCGGATCACACACTGTCGGCCACCGGGCAGCGACCGCGACGTCGTTCTGATGCACGGGGTGGAGCCGAACATGCGCTGGCGCACCTTTTGTGCTGAATTGGTGGCCATCGCCGACAAGCTGAACGTCGACACCGTCGTGATCCTTGGAGCGCTCCTGGCAGACACTCCCCACACCCGGCCGGTGCCGGTCTCGGGAGCCGCCTACTCCCCCGAATCAGCGAAACGCTTCGGCCTGGAGGAAACCCGCTACGAGGGACCGACCGGGATCGCGGGCGTTTTCCAAGACGCCTGCGTGGCCGCCGGGATCCCGGCGGTGACGTTCTGGGCGGCCGTGCCGCACTACGTATCGCAACCGCCGAACCCGAAGGCGACGGTCGCGCTGCTGCGCCGGGTCGAAGACGTGTTGGACATCGAGGTCCCGCTGGCTGACCTGCCGGCGCAAGCCGAGGAGTGGGAACAGGCGGTCACTGAGATGACCGCCGAGGACGAGGACCTGGCTGAATACGTGCTGTCGTTGGAGCAGCGAGGCGACGCCGAGGTCGATATGAACGACGCGCTGGGCAAGATCGACGGCGACGCGCTGGCCGCCGAGTTCGAACGTTATTTGCGCCGTCGCCGCCCGGGGTTCGGGCGCTGACGTTCTTGGTCGGCATTCTGGTGCTGACGGCGTTCGATAAACCGATCGGCACCTGGACCGTCGCAACATTCATCGTGATCATCCGTGGCGCTGATCGGTGGTTCGGGGGCGCGGGCGGCAGCGGCGTTGCCTCTAATTCCGCGGCCAGTATTCGTTCATTGGTTGGGCGAATTTGTCGTTGTTGGTGAGTCGGGGAAGTCCGAGGGAGTCTTCGATAGTGCGCAGCAAGCTGTAGTGGTTGTTGTAGTTAACGGCAACGATGTGGCCTTGGCGCATGCCGGAGTTCGGTGACGGGATGACGATCATGGGGACGTGGTTGCCTTCGTTGCCGATGCCTAGTGACAGGTTGTCGTAGTCCTCGTCCCAAGTGATGAAGACCGCGCAGCGCTGCGTTTGGAATGCGGGCGAGTTCAGGATCGTGGGCAGTGTGTCCGCGAGGAACTGGTCGCCGGCCTTGATGTTGTATTGATGGTTCGTGAGCAGGCTGAGTATGAACTCGATGTTGATCGGGCCTTCCATGTTGTGGTTTTCGTCCGCAGCCCACCACACATAGTTCGGGGTGGTGGAGGGCGACGCGAGATCCGTGGCCATCCGCTGCAGCGGCAGCACGTGTGCCTGGCAGCGAGCGGTGTTGGAGACTATGTCGTGGAAAGCCAGAAATGGTAGTTCGCCGGGGCTGTAGGGACCCGAGGACTGCGTGAAACATGGGGAGGGCATGGACTGCTCGTAGGCGGCCCACCCCTTGCCCGCTCTCTCGATGTTGTCGGGCAGGTTGGGTTCGTCGAAGCAGTCCAACTCGCAGTTGAAGTTGAAGCCGAAGTCGGATCCGCCGAGGATCGGGTAGTAGTTCGGAAGGCTGGGGTGAGTTTGGGCGAAGTAATTGTTCCCGTATCCGTAGTTGTTGATGAGGCCGTTGGTGTACGGCGCGTTGCGGCTGCCCACGATGTCTTTCACGCCATGGTTCTCTAAATAGATCATGAACACGTGGTCCAGGGCGCCGACTTTCGACGCCGGTGGTGTGGGTGGCGGTGGGGCAGGCAGTCCAGTGCCGACAGTGAACGAGACGTTGTCGGCGTAGGCGTTGTTGTAGTTGCCGATTACGGGATTTCTGTCTTTGAGGGTCACGACCACAAGTGCGCTGCGGGTGCCCAAGGGAATCGTTCCGGTGGTCTCGCGTTCGAGGAGCTCGGTCGTCAACCGGCGATCAAGCACAGTGACCGGCCCGATCTCGCCGGTGCCCAGCTGCGTTTTCTGGTCGGCGGCAAGGAAGGTGACGGTGACCGACGCTTCCGACGGGTCTTCTAGGAAGCCTCCGAGCCATCCGCTCAGCCTGTAGGGCACGGTGCCGGTGTTGGGTACGCCGCCGAGATCGACGATTTGGGTGAGTGTGGCTGTGGCCACATTTCCACCGCCGAAGAACTGCGCGCCGCCGTCCGGGGGCCCGTTCTGCGGGCGCGGAAATCCTAGGGCCGCTGGCAGAGTTGGCCCCGGCGACCCGAGAGGAAACGGAAGACGGCGCGGGGTGCCGTACTTGATCACGGTCGGTGTGCCGGTCACGGTCCAGCCCGGGATGGACACCGAACTGTATCCCGACAATGACGGGTCGCCGAACTCGGCGCCGGGATTGACCAGCAGGTTCGGGCTCTCAATGGCGGCCGCCGATGCGGGCGCGGTGGTCATCGAAATGACCAACACAGCGGCCGCGCCGAGCGCGCCAACCACACGGCGAAAACGGCTGAACATCAGGCAATCACCTCTGTGGTTGGCGCGCGCTACGCGTTTGCTCCGTCGATGGTGACCTATGACACGCCGTCCACCCAGATTGTTGTGCGAATTGACATCCAGGCGTTGCCGTCTGGTGACTTTGACGAGTCAACTGCTCTAGAAATCGTGGCGTGTATGCATATGCCCGTTGAGGATTCGGCGATGAAGGCGTAAAGACCCTGCAAGATAATGCTTCTCATCGCCGCTAGGTAGCCTGACAAGCTATTCAGTCGAGAGTTGTCTTACCACAAGTATTTTGCCGCCCTCGGTACGGGCGGCCGCCTACAGGCCTATCCCCAGTAGCGCATCGATCGCGGTTGCCACCAACTTCGGCGCCGCCGCGTCGTGGCCGCCGTATTCCAGCGCGTCGGTGGTCCAACCATCGATTGCGGCAATCGCTTTGGGAGTGTCGAGGTCGTCGGCCAGGTACCGGCGCACCCGGGCGATGGCATCGGCGGCATCCGGGCCGGTGGCCAGCGCCGTCGCGGTGCGCCAGCGATGCAGCCGGGCGGTCGCCTCGTCGAGCACCTGCCGGCTCCAGAACCGGTCCGCGCGATAATGGCCGGCCAGCAGACCAAGCCGAATGGCCGACGGCTCAACGCCTTGCGCGCGCAGCGCCGACACCAGCACCAGGTTGCCGCGGCTCTTGGACATCTTCTGCCCGTCCCAGCCGATCATTCCGGCGTGCACGTAGTGTCGGGCGAATCGCCTTTCGCCCCTAACGCATTCGGCGTGCGCGGCGGTGAATTCGTGATGCGGAAATATCAGGTCGCTGCCCCCGCCCTGGATGTCCAGGCCGCTGCCGACACGGCTGAGCGCGATGGCCGCGCATTCGACATGCCAGCCGGGTCGGCCTGCGCCGAACGGTGACGGCCAGTTTGGTTCCCCGGGCCGAGCGGCCCGCCACAGCAGGGCGTCGAGTTCGTCGGTCTTGCCGGGCCGGTCCGGATCACCACCGCGCTCGGCGAATAGCACAAGCATGGTGTCCCGGTCGTAGCCGGACTCGTAGCCGAACTGCAGCGTGGCGTCGGCGCGGTAGTAGACGTCCGGATACTCGCCGTCGACGACGTAGGCCGCCCCGGAAGCGAGCATTTTCTCGACGAGTTCGACCACTTCGGGAATGGCTTCGGTCGCCCCGACATATTCGCGTGGCGGCAGTATGCGCAGC
>DATKEW010000044.1:0-6131 GCA_035511785.1 Mycobacterium sp. | reverse complement strand
CGAACGGCGGTCTCGATTTCCTGCGAGTTCATCATGAACGCACCGTCGCCCACGACCGCCAGTACCTTCGACTCGGGACGTGCCAGCTTGACGCCAAGTGCGCCGGGTAGCGCAAAACTCATGGTGGACAAGCCGTTTGAGACCAAGCACGTGTTGTGCTCGAAGGTCGGGTAGAGCCGCGCCATCCACATCTTGGTGGCACCGGTGTCGACCAGGACGACGTCGCTGCGGCCCAGTGCGGCGCGGGTGTCGGCGACCACCCGCTGGGGCGCCAGCGGGTACCGCGAATCCTGTTGTCCCCGGGCGAATTCCTCGGCAAGCAAGCCGGAGCCGGGTACCTCCGGTTCGGCGTCGAAGGTATGGCCGGCCAGGGCCTCCCGCACAGCGTCCAGCGAGGCGCTGATGTCGCCGATGATCCCGACGTCGACGGGGTAGTGCGCATCGACCTCGGCCGGGAAACGATGGATGTGGATGATCTTTTTGTCGGCCTTGGGGTTGATCCGGACGGGGTCGAATTCCTGCAGCTCGTAGCCGACCGCGATGACCACGTCGGCGTTGTCGAACCCGAAGTTGACGTAGTCGTGGCGCATGAAGCCGATGGTGCCGATGCTGTTGGGGTGATCGTCGGGCATGACGCCCTTGCCGTGGAAGGTGTTGGCCACCGGGATCCCGAATTCCTCGGAGAACCGGACCAGGGCCTCGGTCGCATCACCGCGGGCGGCGCCGTGCCCGGCGAGCACCACCGGCCGCTGGGCCTCGCGCAGAATGTCGACCGCACGGGCCACCTGCCGGAAGGCCGGCGCTTCGGCGCGGACGACGTTGCGCGGCAACGGTGTCAGGTCGGGGTAGTCGGCGGCATCTGCATCTATGTGTTCGGGCACCGCCAGATACACCGCGGCCGGGCGTTCGGCCTCGGCGAGCTTGAACGCTTTGCGGAACATCTCCGGTATGGCTTGGACGGTCGGGACACCGGCGGCCCACCGGGTGATCGGGGCGAACATCGAAACAAGGTCGACGTACTGGTGCGACTCTTTGAATTGACGATCCTGACCCACCTGCGCGGAGATCGCGACCATCGGGGTGCTGTTGGTGGTGGCGTCGGCGACGCCGAGCTGCATGTTGATCGCGCCCGGGCCCAGGGTGGCCGACACCACCGCCGCCCGGCCGGTGACGCGCCCGTACATCTCCGCCATGAACGACGCCGCCTGCTCGTGCCGGGTGAGCACGTAGCGGATGCTCGAGGCGGCCAACGCCTGCACGAAGCGGATGTTCTCCTCGCCGGGCAGTCCGAAGACCACGGCGACACCCTCGTTTTCCAGGCACTTGACCATCAGCTCAGCAGCTCTACTCATCCGGCACCTCCCTGTGGCCACGATAGTGGCAGGCTGGATACCGGATGTTTCAGCAACCCTCGATCGAAGGATGTCAGCGTGCCTATCGCCACGATCAACCCGGCCACCGGCGAGACAGTCAAGACCTTCACCCCGGCAACCGACGACGAAGTCGAGGCCGCCATAGCGCGCGCCCACGAGCGGTTCCTCGACTACCGCCACTCCACCACCTTCGCCCAGCGCGCCGGGTGGGCCAATGCCACCGCCGACCTGCTGGAGGCCGAGGCCGACCAGACCGCTGCCATGATGACCCTGGAAATGGGCAAGACGCTGGCTTCGGCCAAAGCCGAAGCGGTCAAGTGCGCCAAGGGCTTTCGCTACTACGCGGAGAACGCCGAGAAGCTGCTGGCCGACGAGCCGGCCGATGCGGGCAAGGTCGGTGCGAAGAAGGCCTACATCCGGTACCAACCGCTCGGGGTGGTGCTGGCCGTGATGCCGTGGAACTTTCCGCTCTGGCAGGCCGTCCGGTTCGCCGCGCCGGCGCTGATGGCCGGCAATGTCGGCATCCTCAAGCACGCGTCGAACGTGCCACAGTCCGCGCTGTACCTCGCCGACGTCATCGCGCGCGGCGGCTTCCCGGACGGCTGCTTCCAGACGCTGCTCGTTCCGTCGAGTGCCGTCGAGCGCATCCTGCGCGATCCTCGGGTCGCCGCGGCCACCCTGACCGGCAGCGAACCGGCCGGCCAATCGGTCGGCGCCATCGCCGGCGACGAGATCAAACCCACCGTGCTGGAGCTCGGGGGCAGTGATCCGTTCATCGTGATGCCGTCGGCGGACCTGGACGAAGCCGTCAAGACCGCGGTCACCGCCCGAGTCCAGAACAACGGCCAGTCCTGCATCGCCGCCAAGCGGTTCATCGTTCACGCCGACATTTACGACGCGTTCGTCGACAAGTTCGTCGAGCGGATGCAGGGGCTCAAGGTCGGCGATCCGACCGACCCAGACACCGACGTGGGTCCGCTGGCCACCGAGTCGGGCCGCGACGAAATCGCGAAGCAGGTCGACGACGCGGTCGCGGCGGGTGCAAAGATCCGTTGCGGCGGGACGCGTCTCGACCAGCCGGGGTGGTTCTACCCGCCGACGGTGGTCACCGACATCACCAAGGACATGGCGCTCTACACCGAAGAGGTCTTCGGCCCGGTCGCGTCGATGTACCGAGCCGAGAGCATCGACGAAGCCATCGAGATCGCCAACGCCACAACCTTCGGGCTGGGGTCCAACGCCTGGACGAATGACGAGGCCGAGCAGCAGCGCTTCGTCGACGACATCGAGGCCGGCCAGGTCTTCATCAACGGGATGACGGTGTCCTACCCGGAATTGGGGTTCGGAGGCGTCAAGCGCTCAGGCTACGGTCGCGAACTGGCGGGCCTTGGCATCCGCGAGTTCTGCAACGCCAAGACGGTCTGGGTCGGGTAGATCCGCCCAAGTTCGCCTAAGCCCCGGCGGCCGCCAGCGCCCGCTCGTCCTCGTCGGCGAAGGTGTCCTCCAGCTGCACCGGCGAGTAGTCGAGGTCGATCTCGCCGACCGGCCGTCCGCGTGCGCTGCTGATCGTGCCGAGCCGCCGCATCCCCTTGTCGGCGGCATACTGCATGAACTCGTCCACCGAAAGGTCGAAGGGCATCGGATCGTAAAGGGCGAAGCCTTCTTCGATGAGGCGCAGCCCGAGCGGCATGAGCTCGTTCATGCGCGTTTCGAAGAGACCCCAATTGGCATCGTCGGCGGCGACGTGGCGCCTGCAGGTGAAGGTGCCCCACGCCATGTGGCGTCGCTCGTCATCACCGATGCGCCGGACCAGCTCCTGCATGCCGGGAAGAATGGCGCGTTCCACGCAGATCTTGTGCCAGGCGTAGTAGCCGGTGAGCGCCAACATGCCTTCGACCATGTGGTTGTAGGTGACGGACGCCCGGATCTGGGAGGCCGGTGACGGATCGATGGTTAAAGTGTTGAGGCAGTCCGGCAACTCCTCGTAGAAGATCGTGCGGTATGTGGGGATGTCGTCCAGATAGCCGTGCAGGTCGTCGGTGATGCCGACGGCGTCGAGCCACATGCGGAACACCTGCACGTGCTTGGCTTCCTCGAACGCGAACTGCGTCAGATACATCTCGTCGCCCAGGCGGCCTTCGGCGCGCATCGCGGCCATGAACGGCTGAATGTCCTCGGTCACCGCTTCCTCCCCGGCGACGAACTCGGCGCACAGCCGGGTGGCGTAGTGGCGCTCGTCGTCGGTTAGCCGTTCCCAGTCCGCGCGGTCGCGGGAGAAGTCGATGTCGGCCGGATTCCAGAACTTCGCATTGCCGCCGGCGAACAGCTTGAGCGGCAAGCTGTCCCAGTTGAGGCCGCCCGCTACGAGCGAGCCTATGCGTGTACGTGTCATGTGACCTCCTCAGATCATTTCGGGGCTGGATTGATGGCGAGGTTCGGCGGGATTCGGCGATGCCGAGAACGCGGCGGCCAGTACCCCGACGAGCCTGCGCACGGCTAATGCCGGCTGTTCCGGTGTGGGCTCGTCGAGCCCGAGGATCGGATCCAAACCGCGCATGTAGGGGGCAAGCGCCAGGTGCGGGAAGATCAGCAGCAGCAGCGACAACAACGCGTCGATGTCGGCATCCGCACGCAGGTCGCCCCGCACCGCAGCGTCTCGCACCAGCGGCCGCAACACTTCCAGGTAATGGCGGTGAATGACGTTCTGGACGCTGACGCGGGCTTCGGTGTCGACTTCCAGAGTGGCCGCGGCATGAAGCGCGCGTTCGTGCGGATGGTCTGCGAAGTACGCCACCCACGCGTCGAGCCAGTCGGTCAGAAAGTCAAAGAATGGCCTGCTGGGGTCGAGCTCGCGGATGCGGTCCTCCATGTACGCACGCACCCGCTGGCTGGCGATGTCGGCGATGAACGCATAGAGGTCGCGCTTGTCCGCGAAGTACTGGAAGAGACTGCCCTTGGCGACCCCGGCCCGGCGGGCGATGACGTTCAAGCTGCCCCGGGAGAATCCGTGCGCCCCGAACTCGGCTTCAGCGGCTTCTATGACGGCCGCGCGACGTGCCGGATCAACACGTGCCCAAGTCACCGTCGGCAATGAGGCCTCCTAGCATCGATGACCACTGGTCATTCTACGGTGAGCCAGGTCATAGTCAAGGGGCCGGCGGCGTCTCTCAGGTTCGAGCGTGAAGCTGCGCTCACGCTGGAGCCCGAGCGTGAAGTTGAGCTCACGTTCGCGCGGGGTGGGGGGCGGTGTCAGGGGCGCATTTGATAGGCGCCGTTCACCGGCAGGACGTGGTCCTTCCAGATCTGGTCGTAGCGCGCGGGGTCGGTGGCCGCACGCCGGATCATCCGCATCGCGAAGCGGGCCTGTTCGTCGGTCGTCGAGGGCTTGTCGCTCAGCTCGACGGCATAGCTGTTGAAGTCCCTGACCAACAGGGCGAAGATCTCGTCGACCACAGCGTCATCCATACCTGACAGCGCCGCCTCTTCGAGGATGAGCTGTGCATACGGCACCGTCGCGAACAGCTGGCCAACGGCGAAGGCGAAGTCAATGTCCGCCTGCTGCACCGCATCTGGGGTAGCACTGGCCAACATTTCGGCGAGCATGTCGACCTGCTCGCGCAGCAGCGCGACGTTGGCGAGGCGCGCGAAGCTCTCGAACGGCGCGCGCCAATCGTGGAAGCGCACCTTGCCCAGGCCGCCCGTGGGGCCCTGGGCGAACAAGAACGAGTCGTCGGCCGCGTCGTCACGACGGCCGATCACGGGCAGTTCGCTATTCGGGGCGAATAGGAAATTGGGCATGAACTTGCCGAGCAGACCGATGTTGATGTGGACGGTGCCCTCCAGCCTGGGCAGCAAACCGATCTCGCGGGTCACGGTCTCGAAGAAGGTGTCTTTTTCGACGCCCTTGGCGGCGATGACATCCCACAGCGCGGTGATGACTCGCTCGCCTTCGCTGGTGATCTTCGCCTTGGTGAGCGGGCTGTACAGCAGGTAGCGGCGATCCGCGGCCGACGCACTGCGCATGTAGTCGGATGCGCGCGTGGCGACCAGCTTCATGGCGACCAGGCGCACGTAGGCGTCGGTGAGCAGGCGCCGCACGTGGGTGAAGTCGGTGACGACGGTCCCGTACAGGTAGCGGTTGGATGCGTGGGTCATTGCCTCGTAGATGGCGTGGGTGCACATGCCGATGGAGCCCCACCCCAAGTTGTACTTGCAGACGTTGACCGTGTTCAGCGCGGCGTGGAAGGCCTCTGGTCCGCGGTGCAACATGTCGGCCTCGGTGACCGGGTAGTCGCGCAGCGCGTAATTGGCGACATAGTTCTGCGAGTTGACCACGTTCTTGATCAGGTCGTACCGGTCGTGCTGGGAGTCGGCGGCGAAGAACACATACTCTTGGCTCTCCGGGCTGCCGTCGATTTTGCCGAACGTGGAGACCATCCTGGCGACGTTGGCGTTGCCGATGTAGTACTTCTCGCCGTTGGCGGTCCATCCGTGCTCGGACGGCGTAAGGATCATGTCGGTCTTGTAGACGTCGGCGCCGTGCGTCTGTTCGGACAGGCCGAAGCCGAACACCTCACCGGCCTCCAGCTGAGCGGCGGCCTTGCGCTTGGCGTCCTCGTTATCGCTCATCCAGATCGGGCCCAGGCCGAGAGCGGTCACCTGGAAGGGGTACCAGTAGCTCAGCCCGTAAAAGCCGACGATCTCGGCGAACTCGCTGATCCGGTAGGTGTCCCAGCGGCAGTCCTCGGCGCCGTACTC
>DATKEW010000043.1:0-22311 GCA_035511785.1 Mycobacterium sp. | reverse complement strand
AGCTCCAGGGCGACCCGTTTGATGGTTTCGGCGGCGACCGCGCCGATCCGGCGCCCCGCGACCGTGGAGCCGGTGAGTGAAACCATATCGACTTCCGGGTGGGAGATGAGCGCCTCCCCGACCCCGGCACCGGTCCCGGTGATCAGATTGAACACCCCCGGCGGCAGGCCGATCGAATCGAGCACCTCGGCCAGCACGTAGGCATTCAGCGGCGCGACCTCGCTCGGCTTGAGAACCACGGTGCAGCCGGCGGCCAGGGCCGGCGCAACCTTCGCCGCGATCTGGTGTAGCGGGTAATTCCAAGGCGTGATCGCGACGACGACCCCGATCGGTTCGCGCACCACCATGGAGTTGTAGACCTGCCGCTCGAACGGGAAGCCGAGCGCAATATCGGCGATCGACACAAACGACTGCACCGGCAAGCCGACCTGAACCACGTTGCTGTACGCGAACGGCATCCCCACCTCTTGACTGACGATCGTCGCGATTTCGGTCTGCCGGAGCTGCAGCCCTTCGGCTGCCCTCTTCAGATAACCGACGCGCTCGGGCACCGACGTCGTCGACCATGAGGCGAACGCCTCGCGAGCGGCGCGTACGGCCTTGTCCGCGTCCTCGGCGTTTCCGGCCGGGATCGACCCCATCACCTCCTCGGTGGCCGCGTTGACGACCGCGATGGTGTCCTGGCCATTCGAGGGCTGCCAGCGCCCGCCGATGTAGTGCGCGCGATGCTCGAGCATGCGGCCCTCCGATCCGGTCAGTTCCGTGGCCGCAGCGATTTGTGATCGCCGTCACGACATACACTTCGCCGGTTGACTGGGCGGCGTCAACGTCTTTACAAACAAAATCTGGCCGAAAGACCTGGAAGAAATACAAAAGCCGCGAGGGCCGAGCGTTAGCGGTTGGATGACTTCGCGAGTGCGGGCAATCGGGGCGTCGTAGGGCACCCGTGGAAGCCCTCGATGACCCGTGGGCCAGAGGCGCCGAGGCCGAGCATGAATCGGGGTAGCGGTAGTCGGCTACGAAGACCGAGTAATCACCGCGTCGCCGGGCTGCTGCTGGCCGAGCAGCTCTTCGTGACCCGCCTCAGGAATCTTCGGATCACCATTCGACCCACCGCGCCGCGCCGGCTTTCTCTTCGGCGCCTTCTGCGTAGCCGGCGCCGCAGTCGCCGCGTCACCGTCGGGGGTCGCCCCGACGGACTCGCCGACCATCTCAATGGCCTTCTGCGTATACACGCGGTAGCCGAATTCCGGTAAATAGCCGTGGATTTCCGGCGTGTCGAGATCGCGCATAAATTGCAGGATTCCCCGGCTGAACACCTGGCCCGGCACCAGGACCGGGAAGCCAGGGGGATACGGCGTCACATAAGTCGCCGACACGACGTCGGCTCCGGCGTCCAGCCGTTCATCGATCTGCTCACCGGTGAGGTATTCGCAATTGGTGTCGTCGTAGGAGAGGTAGAACCCTCTGCGGACATCGCCTTCGGGCGTCGGCTCGCTTCCGCTGTGATCCATGAACGCGGGGTGGAAGCCGCTGAAATCGGTTAGCGGCAAAGACATTTCGGTGAGTCGGTAAACCGCCTTCTCGAAGTGTTCACGCTCACCGAGGCTCATCTCTGCGATGTTCTGGTCCAGCTCGCGAGCAATGTCGGAGACGGATCCCGTCCCGGTGCGTTGGTCAAGATTCGCAGACCCAATCCGCCCGCCGGTGACCAGAACACAAACACTGCGCGTCCGTCGGGTGACACCGACGGCAGACGACGGTAACGGGATCGCTGCGGGTCAATCTTGCGCGGTGGTAATCGCGTTGATCCCGAGCAGTTCAGCCAGTTGGATTGCCGAGTATTGGCTCGGCCCAAGGCCGTTTTGAACCGCTGCACGCGCTGCACGTGCCACCGCGGCATTCAGCGGCGCCGTAATGCCGTGCCGGTGAGCGAGCCGGACGATCTCTCCGTTGAGGAAGTCGGTCTCCACATCGCCGGTGTTGCGGCTCAACGACTGCCAGGTGGAGTTGCTCGGTCCGGCATTCCATCCGGGCACCGGGCGTACGGTCGGTCCGTCGGCGCGCGCCGCCGTGGATGTCTCAAACGAGACGAATTCGATTCCCGCATGCCGCAACACGTTTTCGCCTTCGGCGCGGAGCGCGGCCACCACCTCGCCTGCGGCGGCCGAGTCGGCGGACAGGGCACCCACGGCATTGCCGAGGTTGCTCAGTAGCTTGTTGTACTTCCAGGGGGCGACGTCACCGGGCGTACGCACCCGGATCCCCGCGCCGCTCCACGCGTCGACGAGTTCCGTCAACAGGTCGGCGTCGGCTTGCGTGCTGATCGACGCGGGCCACCGTGCGATGTGGAACTGGCCGACCACCGGCCACGAGCGCACGATCACCTCGCCCGGCTCGAGATGAACGGCAGGAAGCCAGACACAGACACCGAAGACCCGACGGAAATAGCGCAGCGCTTTCTCCTCGGCGGCAACGCCGTTAAGTGCGGTCATCGCCGGGAGTCGCTCGCCGGCTGTTCCGATGACGCCACGCGGGCCATGGACCGGCTGATCCACCCATTCCTGCAGTGCCGCGTCGAGCTGCTGGGTTTTGGTCGTGAAGACCAGCACGTCACGACGGGTCAACCGGACCTGCTGGGGCCGGGACGCCGTGGTGACGGTCGTGCGGAAGGTGCCGTCGGGCGTTCTCAGTGTGATGCCCACGGCCGCCAGAATCTCGGCGTGGCGACCCCGCGCTACCAACACGGTGGGACTGCCGGCGCGCGTCAGCACTGCTCCCACGGTGCCGCCGATGGCGCCGGCGCCGATGATCACGTATCGGTAATGGTCTCGAGGGGACAATTGCAAACCTTTCATCGATTCTGAGTCTGCCCGCCAGGGGGCGGTTACGAGCGGATTGACTGCTCCTACCAGCATGGGACACGATGGCCGCAAGGCGTAGCGGTCAGGGGAGGCTAAGAGTCGGAGTGGCTGACATCACCGAATTGATAGTCGCCGACCATAACTGGTTCCGCGAACAATTCGCCAAGCTGGACGATCTGCAGGCGCAGACGCCGGAAAACCACAGCGCACTCGAGCGGGTATGGCGTCCGCTCGGCGACAAGCTCGACGTACACGCCTACATCGAGGAGAAGATTTTCTACCCACAACTGCTCAAGCGGGGCGCCGACGATCCCGAAGGCGAGACGCTGGATGCCATCGGTGATCACAACGACATTCGCGACGGAGTGCGCGACGCCAACGCGGCCCGGGTCGGCACGGACGAGTGGTGGGCGGCGGTCGGTCGCACCCGAGTAGCCAACGACGACCACATGAGCGAAGAGGAACGCGAAGGACTGTCGGACTTCCGTCGCCACGCCCCAATCGGCCTTCGCGAAGCGCTCGGGCAGCAATACGGCGAGTTCATGGCGCAGCATCCCACCACCAGGGGGTTGCTGATCGCCGACCGAGACCCCAGGAGCTACGTCGAGACCCTTGAGGAAACCCGGCAACCCGAACGCACCGACTGCTCGCTTCGCATCGGCGGCCTCAAAGGCAAATGAGCAGGCAGCCGATCTTGTGGCGCACTAGGGGATGACCGCCAATAGAAGGCGCACCAACTCGGCTTGTCGGTGTGTGTCAGTTTTGTCGAAAATGTGTTGCAGGTGAGTCTTGATGGTGGCCGGGGTTAACGCGAGATCCGCCGAGATCGGTTTCAGACCATCACCGCGCATCACTCGCAGCGCCACATCGGCTTCGGAGTTAGTCAAGCCGAAGAGCCGTCTCAGCACCATCTTTGGTGGCTCGACTGCCTGCTCGGGGTCGATGATCATCACTAGAGCTCTCGCTGCCGAGTGGTCGTCGGATGTTGCAAGCGGCAGTGTGTGGATGACGTAAGGCCGTTTCCCCGATGGGCGACGGCACGCGAGTGAATCGCCGCCCCGGGCACCGCTCGGCGACTCCTCGCATGCGCGCGTGATACCGCTCTGCAACTGTTTGTTGGTCGCCGTGTGGAGCGCTTCCAGTTGGTCCGATTGCACATACAACCCATCGCCAGCCATCAGGATCTTCTCGGCTGCGGAGTTCATCTGCGCAATGCGGCGTCCGGTATCGATGATCACGATCCCGTGGCGTAGCACGTCGATGACGGCTGTGATGTCACGTGTCCTGTTGTCTAACTCCTCGAGATGGTTTTGCGTGCGTAGCGCTTGTTGCAAATGCGGCACCAATGCGCCCATGAACTTCACGCGCCGGGCGGTATCGAATGGCTTGGATCCTTTGGCGGCCGGCGCGAGAAAGGTCGTGGGTGTAGTACCCACGGTCAGTCGCGTAAAAAGTCCGTCGTTCATCCCGTACGGGCGCATGAAGTCGGCATCGAATTCTGAATTCGCCTTCAACGCAACCAGTGCCTGCCCCCCGCGTACGAGACCCGCGGGGCCCGTCTCGACGGCGTCGAGCACGTAGTCCATCGTGTGGTAATACGCGACGTAGCTGTCGCGGGCCTCCGAAGGGACGGTTGAGGCCATCACGGATCGGGTGGTCCCCCCGCGCATAATGACTGCACATCCCGTCGCACCGAGAATTCGGCCGATGTCGGCCAGCGCCGCACTCCAGTTTTCCGGACTAGTCGACGATGCATATATTTCAGAAACTACGCGGGAGAATTCATCAACCGTCACATTGGCGGTCCTGCAGCCCATCCTGTCGCACCTCGGCACTCCCCCGCCGGCGGATTAGTCGGAGACTGTAATGGATTTCAACCGTTCGGATGAGGTAATGCAAGATCGCCGCTGCTTTTCTAACCAAATGCAAAAATACGGGCTACGCCGGGGAACTTGACGTGGTCGAAGTGATTGCACCACCCGATGTGGGCACACTGCCGCTGGCGCCGAAAAATCCGTTGCCCTATCTGCACCAGCTCAAAGCCGTGCGGTCTTTCATCGACGGCTTCCAAACGCTGCGAGATGCGGGCGGCCCCGTCAGCCGGATCGTGCTGGGGCCCAAGTGGTTGTTCCCCACCGCCGTGGTGATCACCTCACCTCAGGGCGCCCGCGACGTGTTGAGCCGCACAGACGAAATCGCCGATCGCGGCGGTACGCCGAGCATGGTCCAGATGCAGCGCCTGATGGGAGCCAACCTGCTGAACCTGTCCCACCATCAGTGGCTGCCGCGCCGGCGCGCGTTGCAGCCGATGTTCACCAAACAGCGGGTTCCCTGCTATGCCGGGCACATGGCGGCGGCGGCGCAAACCGTGATCGAGGGCTGGGGTGACGGGGCAACAGTGGATCTGGACATCGAATGTCGCGCGCTCACGTTACGCGCGCTGGGCCGCTCAGTACTCGGCATCGACCTCGACACACAAGCGGACACGATCGGGCCCGCATTGCGGACGGCGCTGGCGTGGACCGCTGATCGCTCAGCCCGCCCGGTGAATCCCCCGCAGTGGCTGCCCACGGCCGGCCAGCGCCGCGCCCGCGCAGCAAACGCTCGACTACGTCAGCTTGCCGCCGACATCCTCGCCGCCGTTCGCGCCGAACCCGACCGCGATGCGCCTTTGGTGCGTGCGCTCATCGCCGCCAAAGACCCCCAGACGGGCCTGACGTTGTCCGACGACGAGATCTGTTCCGAACTGGTGCTGTTCATGCTCGCCGGTCACGACACCACTTCCACCACGCTGACCTATGCGCTGTGGACCCTGGGCCATCACCCCGGTATTCAACAGCAGGTGTACGCCGAAGTCGCGGCGCTCGGGAACCGGCCGCTGAACCCCGAAGACGTGCCCGGCCTCGCCTGCACCGTCCGCGTCCTGCATGAGGCCCTGCGGCTGTGCCCGCCGGCCGCGGGAGTACCGCGGCTCGTCAATCGGGACCTTGCCGTCGACGGCTACCGGGTCAAAGCCGGCACGGTTGCGCTCGTCAGCGTCTCGACGATGCACCGCGACCCCGAGCTGTGGGACAACCCACTGGCGTTCGACCCCGATCGATTTCTGCCGGAACGGACGCAAGGCCGCAGCCGCTGGCAGTACCTCCCGTTCGGGGGCGGCCCGCGGTCGTGCGTCGGCGACCACTTCGCGATGTTGGAGGCTACTTTGGCGCTGGCCACCATCGTGCGCAGCATCGAGATCTATTCGATCGACGACGGATTCCCCCTCGCGACACCTTTCACCGTGGTCGCCGCCGCCCCCATTCATGCCCGGATCCACACGCGGACCCGGGCACCGTCAACGAAACCGCGCTAAGGAGAACGAAATGAAGTATCTCGTGTCATGGACCTACCGGCTGGACGGTTCGGCGGCCGAGAACGAGGCGTCGTTACGGCGAGGATTGGCGGTCTTTGGGAAGTGGACGCCGCCCGCGAGCACGACGTATCACCAATTCGTTGGCCGGGTCGACGGGGGCGGTGGCTTTGCGGTGGTCGAAACCGACGACCCCTCCGACGTGGCCGATGTGACGGCCAAATTCGGATTCGTTGCCGATTACCGGATCTACCCGGTCGTCGATATCGACAAGGCCGTCCAAGCCCTGCAGGAGGGCATGGAGTTCCGAGACTCGATCCAATAAGCGGAGGGCCCTGACTTCGCGCAGCGACAGTCAGGCACTGCTGGGTGCGCGACTGATCGGTGGTGTTCGGGGTGACCAGGTAGGTCTGGGTGTACCCGTTCGCGCGGTAACCGAGTCTGCCGACACGGCAATTAAGGTCCCCTCCTGACGGACCGACTGCGAGACCGCCGGAAGCCCATTGACCTGTCGTCAGCCCTTGACGAGGGTGAATTGGGCGACGTCGGTGTAGCCCTCGCGGAACAGGTCGGCGCAACCGGTCAGGTACTTCATGTACCGGTCGTAGACCTCTTGGGACTGAATCGCGACGGCCTCGTCACGGCGCGACTCGAGCGCGGCCGACCAGGTGTCGAGGGTACGGGCGTAGTGCAGGCGCAGCGGCTGGACGAGCTGCACGGCGAAGCCGGCCCGCTCGGCGTGCTCCACGACGGCCTTGGCGTTGGGCAGGTCTCCGCCGGGAAAGATCTCGTCCATGATGAATTTCATGAACCGCAGCTTGGTCATGGTGATGGGCAGCCCCCGCTCGGTGAACTCCTCCTCGCTGGGCTGGATGATGGTGTGCAGCAGCATCACGCCATCGGCCGGGAGCGCCTCGTAGGCGGTCTTGAAGAAGTCGGTGTACCGGTCACGTCCGAAGTGCTCGAAGGCGCCGATCGACACAATGCGGTCGACTCTTTCGTCGAACTGCTCCCAGCCCTGTAGGAGCACGCGCTTGGTTCGAGCGGAGGAATGCTGGGCGAGACGTTGTTGGACGTGCGCCTGCTGATTGCGGCTCAGCGTCAGGCCGACGATATTGACGTCGTAGCTCTCGAGCGCACGGATGATTGTGGTGCCCCACCCGCACCCGATGTCGAGCAGCGTCATGCCGGGTTGCAATCCGAGCTTGCCGAGCGAGAGGTCGATCTTGGCGATCTGTGCCTCTTCGAGTGTCATGTCATCGCGCTCGAAATAGGCGCAGCTGTAGGTCCGCGTCGGATCGAGGAAAAGCTCGAAGAACTCGTCGGACAGGTCATAGTGCGCCTGCACGTCGTCGAAATGCGGTTCTAAGCCGGCCGCTTCGCTGCGATTTTCGGGCAAGGCACAACCTCTGACGTTGACTTTTGTGGTTTTCAGCGGGTACTCGATCGACGCCGATCGACCCCCCGACCCAAGTAGTGTATCCGGCCCGGTATCGGCCCCGACTTTGCTGCCCCCGACCCCGCCACCGATTTCGGCGTGTTCATTCGGCTATAGCCGACGCCATCTTTGGCTAAAGGGAGAGGGAAGACGTGTCAGGTGAACGACACCGCCGAAGGAATGGAGGCGCCAATCATGGAACCGATATCGCCGGCGGACGCGCTGTTCCTCATCGGCGAGTCACGCGAGCATCCGATGCACGTCGGTTCCCTACAGCTGTTCGAGCCGCCCGAGGACGCCGAGCCTCATTTCGTCCGCGAGTCCTATCAGGCCATGCTCGAGTGCACGCAGGCGCAACCGACCTTCCGCAAGCGTCCGGCGTTCGTCGGCGGCGTCACCAACATCGCGTGGTCGTTCGACGACGACATCGAGCTTGACTACCACCTTCGCCGCTCGGCCCTGCCCGAGCCGGGACGGGTCCGTGACCTGCTGGAGTTGGCTTCCCGGTTACACGGCAGCCTGCTCGACCGTCACCGCCCGCTGTGGGAACCGCACCTCATCGAGGGCCTGCAGGACGGGCGGTACGCGGTCTACACGAAATACCACCATTCCCTGATGGACGGCGTATCGGCAATGCGGCTGGTGCAACGCGCCTACACTGCCGATCCCGACGATGACGAGGTGCGCGTTCCGTGGAACCTCGGCCCGCGCATAGACAGGAAGCGGCGGAAACAGCCATCGGTGCTCGAGCGGGCCGGCCACATCGCGGGGTCGGCGCTCGCGCTGGCACCCTCCACGTCGAAGCTCGCCAGGGCCGCGCTGCTCGAGCAACAACTGACCCTCCCGTTCCGGGCGCCGCGCACCATGTTCAACGTCCGGATCGGCGGCGCTCGACGGGTGGCCGCGCAGTCGTGGTCGTTGGACCGCATCAGGGCTGTCAACTCAGCCGCCGGAGTGACCGTCAACGACGTGGTGCTTGCCATGTCATCGGGTGCCCTGCGTGCCTATCTGATCGAGCAGAACGCTCTGCCGGATGACCCTCTGACCGCAATGGTGCCGGTCAATCTCCGCAAGGGGGACGACGACCGCGGCGGCAACATGGTCGGGACCGTCCTGTGCAATCTCGCGACCGACCTCGATGACACGGCGAAGCGGCTGGAGATCATCAGCACGTCGATCCGCGACACCAAAGAGGTGTTCCAGCAGCTGCCCCCGGTTCAGCAATTAGCCCTATCGGCGTTCAACATCGGCGGGCTCTTCTTCGGCCTGATCCCCGGATACCTCTCGACGGCCTCACCGCCGTTCAACATCGTCATCTCGAATGTCTCGGCCGGTCCCTCGGAGCCGCTGTACTGGCGTGGTGCGCGCTTGCACGGGAACTATCCGCTGTCGATCCCGCTCGACGGGCAGGCGGTCAACATCACCGTGACCAACAACGCCGACAACCTCGATTTCGGTCTCGTCGGTTGCCGCCGCAGCGTCCCGCACCTGCAGCGGCTGCTGGGTCATTTGGAGGCGTCGCTGAAGGACTTGGAGCGCGCCGTCGGCGTATGAGGAATGGGGGCTTCGCCGGCTGCACGCTCCATCCGGCTATTCCAGAACGAAGAGCGGGATCTGCCGCGCGGTCTTCTCCTGGTATTCGGCGTACGGAGGGAAGGCTTCGACGGCGAGCCGCCACCACTGCTCTCTCTCAGGTCCCTCGATCTCGCGTGCCGTAACGGCGACAACCTTATCGCCATCTTGCAGCGTCAGCGCTGGATTAGCCTTTACGTTGAAGTACCACGAGGGGTGCGCAGGAGCACCGCCTTTTGACGCCACTATGGCGTAACGCCCGTCCTTTTCGACGCGCATCAACGGCACGTACTGCTGTTTGCCGGACTTCGCTCCCGTCACGGTCAGCAGAACGATGGGCCGGTCCAAGATCTCGATCCCGTCGGTCGTGCCTTGTTCCAGTATTTGTTGGGTCTGGTCGCGTACCCACTTCGTGGGGCTCAGCTCAATGTGGTCAGCCATGACGCGCTTAACGCTTCGGCACGGCCTATCCATTCCCCAACGCCCCTTTTGACGCAGAGCTGGACATCCGGGCCCCGGTGGGGGCACAGGCGGGCCTTTAGACGGTCTCGTTGTGCGAGGGCCGATTGCGGCACCGCGCGGTCCAGCGGCCAATGCGCGTCGAGCGGCCGCTGGCTGTTCGGGTTCAGCCGGGTTTCCAGGCGGGTGATTCGGGCGATCCTCATTGACAACACCTGCAGACGCCCGGAGGAGATCTCGCGTGAATCACGAAATTGACCGCACTCCAACGACGCCGCCCAAGGACGCCGGGAAGGCAACTGAGGAGCAGCGTGACCTGCAGGAGAAGCTGGACCACCAGGACGATGACCCGGACGCGCCGGGTTTACATCTGTCACGACACGACCTCCCCGATGAAAGCACGCGGTAGATCGATGAAAATTGGAAGTCCGTCACCGCCAGGGCTTATCCCGGCCCCTGGGCCGCGGTGGGCGCCCCGAACCAGGTGGTGAGCGCGCCGGCGAGCCCAAGCTGAGATCGGTCGCCCACCCAGGCGACATATCCGTCGGGCCGAATCAACACGGCGGCGGGGGCGCTGACCACGCCAAGTACCGGAAGTTCCCATTCACCAACATATTTCGCGTCGACCAATTGAACTCGGTCGGCCCATCGAGCGATGTCGAAGCCGCCGGGCTCACCCACGTTGAGCAACACGGGCCGGGCATCGTGAAGCAGGCTGAAAACCCGCAGCGGTCCGTTGGCGGTGGCCAGGTCGAGATCGGGCACCCGACGCCCGAGCATCGGGTGTCCCTCACCGAGGTCGTAATGGATGTCCAGGCCGGACATCATCGCGGCGAATCGTTTGCGAGGCTCGTCCATGCTGAGGAGCTCGGAAACGGTGTCGCGTAAAGCCTCGGTGCGGTCGTCCAGGAGGCGAAGCAGCGCGATTTGCGCCATGGTGTTGCGCAGCACCCGCGCACCGACCGGGTGCCGTTCGGCTTGGTAGGTGTCGAGGATGCTATCGGGCGACGTTTGATTGACCACCTGGGCCAGCTTCCATCCCAGATTCACCGCATCCTGCACACCGGTGTTGAGGCCCTGTCCGCCAACCGGGTGATGCACGTGTGCGGCGTCGCCGGCCAGCAGCACCCGTCCGTCGCGATAGGCCGCGGCCTGCCGCGTCATATCGGAGAACCTGGAAATCCAAGTGGGGCTGTGGATCCCGTAGTCCGTCCCGTATACGGCGATGAGCGCCTCGCTGAGATCGCGCAAGGTGGGTTCGCTGGTGGCTCCGAGATGCCGCTCGGTCACCATGACCCGAACCCGTCCCCCATCCTCCATGGCGAGGGAATGGACGCCGAGGGCGTCGTGGCGGATGCCCCATTCGGGCGCTTGACCCGTCTCGAGGTCCATTTGGATTTCGGCGATCAGATAGCTCGTTGTCGGATCCGACCCCGGAAAGTCGATGCCGGCCGCTTTACGGATCAAACTGCGTCCGCCGTCGCAGCCGACGAGAAACTCCGCACGCAGGCACTGGCCACCTGCCAGTTCGACGGCGACGCCGGTGCGGTCTTGGGCGATGCTCGTCACCTCGCGCCCGTGATGGATCGGCACCGCCAGCTCGCCGACCCAGCCGGACAGAATGCGCTCGATGTGGTTCTGCCACAGCGCAAGCCCATAGGGGTGCCGGGTGGGAAAGTCGCTGATGTCCAGGCGAATTTGGGAGAACCCGGCGACCTGGGCTACCTGCCCCTCTGCAAGGAACCGGTCCGCGATCCCGCGCTGGTCGAGGACTTCGATGGTGCGCGAATGCAGGCCCGATGAACGCGAGCCGATCACGTCCTGGCTGGCGCGGCGCTCGACAATGGCGACGTCGACCCCTGCCAATGCCAACTCACCGGCCAACATCAGCCCTGTCGGGCCTGCTCCGACAACCACCACCGCATGGTCGGATATCGGTTCGACCTCTCGGTGCGACTCATCCGGCGCCAACAAAACACGCACTTCGCAACACCCCGATTCGCTGAGTTCTGGCTTCGGCCAGCGATTTTGCGGCATGACCCCGGTCTTGCCGCAAGCCCCCGGGTGCGCTATACGTTGAAAGTGAGGAAGTAAATCCGCGTTGGCGTGGCGATCAGTTCTAGAAGACCGCGAGCCAGATGGCGATGTATTGGCAGATTGCCGCGACCGCGGTGCACGCGTGGAACAATTCGTGATAACCGAACGTCGTCGGCCAGGGGTCAGGCCAGCGCAATCCATAAAACAGCGCACCAATGCTGTACAGCGCGCCGCCCACAGCCAAGAGCACCGTCGCGGCTAAACCGGCGTTGTGCAGGATCATCCCGGCATACCAGACCGCCACCCAGCCCAGCAGCAGATAAAGCGTCACGCTCAGCCAGCGCGGGGCGGTCGGCCAGAACAACGTCAGCGCGATACCGGCCGCCGCGCCACCCCATACGATCGCCAGCACGAGATGGCCGGTCCCACGCGGCATGTCCAGCCTCGCGAACGGTGTATAGCTGCCGGCGATGAGCACGAAGATCATCGAGTGATCCAGCCGCCTCATCCAAGTCCTGACGGCTGCGGACTCCCAGTGGACGCGGTGATAGATGGCGCTCACGGCAAACAACGCCACAATCGCCAGGGTGTAGGTCAGCGTCGAGTGCCCCGCCCGTTTGGACGCCGCGACCCACGACACCGCCACCAGTGGCGTGCCCGCAATGACGGCAGCGACGGCGCAGTACTGGTGGATCCAACCGCGCAACCGCGGCTTGGTCAGAACACCGGCAGCGCCCTCGACGAGCTGTCCGGTGGTCTCCCCCACGGCGATCGGTTCGAATGGTTCTGGCCGGGGGGCCACATCGGTCTGGTCGCTCAATGTCCCTCCCCACTCGCGCATGGATCGCCGTTAAGTGCTTTCTCGCGATCTCGAGCCCGACCACATGATTTCGCCGCGCCCTAAGGAGCCGCTATGTCGAACCTGTGAATAGCGTGTGCCCGCCGGTGCTTGCTCCCGTCGCGAGCCCCGCGACTGCCGGTCGGTTACATCCCCACGCCGTGGTAAACCTGGTTTCCACCGCCGCGTTTGGCGGCATACATTGCGCTGTCGGCGACCATGATGAGCTTGTCGACGAGGTATGCAACCCCAGGTCTGGTCAGAAGCCGCAACTCGGTGCAGGCTATCCCGATGCTGGCGGTGATCTTCGGACAGAGCCCGGCGAGGGCGGTGCAAAAGTGCCCTGTCACTGGTCTCACGTCTGAAGTCACGGCGGTTAGCGCGACCAGGAACTCTTCGCCGCCGGCGCGGCAGATCACCGCGTCCGCCGGAGCGTGCTCACGCAGCAGGTCAGCGACTGCCCGCAGGGCGCGGTGACCAACCAAATGACCTGGGTGTCGTTGATGCGTTTGAAGTTGTCGAGATCGACCATGGCCACCGCCAGATAAGTGTGCGACGGAGGTGGATTCGCCAACCGGTTGCTGACCGCATCGCTGAACGCGCACCGGTTCAGCAAGCCGGTGATGGCATCCTGCTCTGAGCGCTGAGCGTACATTTCGATGGCTCGCGACATACCCCAAATGCCCAGGGGCACCGACAAATTGAGAAACGCGCTTATCCAGAACGCGGAGGCCGCCGTGGCCGGCTTGGCCTCGTGGGCTAGCCGCAGCACCGCCGTGCTGGCGACCCCGACAGCAACTGAGCCGTTGAAGAGCAGGAGCTTGGGACTGTGGAAAAAGGCGATGTAGCCGCCGGTGACGGCCAAGCCTGTAGACGCCAGAGCGGCAATCGCTGCGTTGGGCTGGACAAGACTCCATGCGCCGATACACAACGCTCCACTGACTTCAATGACACTGGCCCGGCTTTGGCTCGGCAACACGGTCAGCGGCACCAACACCGACGATCCGGCGACGATGGCCATAAGCATCCGTGTGGTATGCAGCATCCTCGTTGGCGCAGGAACGAAGTGATCCGCTCGTACTGGTCGGGTTGGCTCAACCACGCCTTCAGCCGTGACATCAGCCGGCGATCCTCCGGCCAAGCCTCCGGTGCTGTGTAGGTGGCCAGTCGCCGCGGCACGGGTTGCTGAACTCCCGCCCGCCTAGGGGGCAAATGTCGATGCGATGCACTTACCGGCCACCTGACGGCACCTTTCGTGACCCGCCGCCTCGGCCCTTACTTCTTGAGCCGGCAGCGGCACCCGCAAACCTGCGAGTGGGAATGCTACTCCGTTGTGAGCGTTGAGTTTCGAGTCCGCAATCTCGGCTTAAGCTCTGGCTGAACGTTACGATTAGCCGTAACGTTTGAGGCATGCCGGCCACGAAATCGCGGTGTTGTGAATGCGGGACACGGTTCTACGGTCGGTCCGACGCGGACTACTGCAGCGGGGCGTGCCGGCAAAAGGCCTACCGGGCACGTATCAGACACGCAAGTAAGGATCCCGCCCCGCGTCAATCCGGCGACGCGGTGCGGCGTGCCCGACAACTCCGTAACCGGTCGCATCTAGCCCGCCGGAAGGCTGCCGCGACCCTGCGCAGCCACCCTTCATGATTCCCTGCGGGCGTGATCGCAACCCACTTGAGTGTGTCGGTTCTCAACATCGCACTTTCGTCTCAGATTCGTGTCATTTCGTCAGCATCGCTCCGACACGTCACGCTGCGGGGCGGTTCTTGACACCACGTAGCCCAGACTGCGGGCATGACCGTACCGCTGGAGCCCACGCGTGAGTTCTCGCGGCAGACGTTTCTGCGGGGCGCCATCGGGGCGTTAGCCGCCGGCACGGCTTTCGGTTCGGGCCGAGCCGTTGCCGATCCGAGAACCACCGGCTGGGAAGGTCTCTCTTCTGCCATCGGCGGGCAAGTGATACGACCGGACAACGGGCAATTCGGAAGCGCCAAACAGGTTTTCAACACCAACTACAACGGCTCGACGCCGGCGGCGGTGATCACCGTGACATCGGCGGCGGACGTGCAGAAGGCGATGGCATTCGCCGCCTCCCATAACCTCAAGGTCGCTCCGCGCAGTGGTGGGCACTCGTATGTCGGAGCGTCCACGGCGGACGGCGCGATGGTGCTTGACCTGCGTCACCTGTCCGGCGGAATCAATTACGACGCCGCCACCGGACAGGTCACGGTAACCCCCGCGACCAGTCTGTATGCGCTACACCAGGCGCTGGCCGCGGCCGGCCGGGGCATCCCGACGGGTACCTGCCCGTCGGTCGGTGCCGCGGGGCATGCCCTGGGCGGCGGGCTGGGCGCCCAGTCGCGGCACGCGGGCCTGATGTGTGACGCATTGACGTCGGCGTCGGTGGTGCTGCCCGGCGGCGCGGTGGTCACCGCGTCTGCCGCCGACCACCCCGACCTGTTCTGGGCGTTGCGCGGCGGAGGTGGCGGCAACTTCGGCGTGACAACCTCGCTGACCTTTGCGACCTTCCCCACCCATGACGTCGACGTGGTGAACCTCAACTTCCCCCCGCAGTCGTTCGCGCAGGTTCTCCTCGGTTGGCAGAGTTGGTTGCGCACCGCCGACCGAAACAGCTGGGCACTGGCCGACGCCACCGTTGACCCGCTGGGTACGCACTGTCGCATCATGGCGACCTGCCCGGCCGGGTCGGGCAACAACGTGGCGAGCGCCATCACTTCAGCCGTTGGAATGCAACCGACTGGGACCGAGAACCACACGTTCAATTATTTGGACCTGGTGAGGTATCTGGCCGTCGGGAACCTGAACCCGTCGCCGCTCGGATACGTCGGCGGGTCTGATGTTTTTCCGACGATCACCCCGGCCGCCGCCCAGGGGATCGCCTCGGCCGTCGACGCCTTTCCTCGCGGGGCGGGTCGTGCGTTGGCGATCATGCACGCGCTCGACGGCGCCCTGGCGAGTGTGGCACCGGGGGCCACAGCATTCCCGTGGCGTCGGCAGTCTTCGCTGGTGCAGTGGTACGTCGAAACATCCGGTTCGCCTTCGGCCGCCACCAGCTGGCTCAACGCGGCACACCAAGCGGTGCAACCGTATTCGGTCGGCGGTTATGTGAACTACATCGAGGCGAACCAACCCGCTTCGCGGTATTTCGGCGCGAACCTGTCTCGGCTGACCGCCGTAAGGCAGCAGTATGATCCGGGCCGAATCATGTTCTCTAGCCTGAACTTTTGATGCAGCGCAAGCGCATTCGCCGGCGGCGTGTCCGACTCGCGTCATAAATGCAGTGGAGATGAAGTCGAGCCGGAGCCCATGAAGTGAAGTCTGAGACCCGTTACGGCAGGTGTCCCCGGCCGACGGCAGCCCACGCGCCAGCACCGACAGCCAGCCCCGCCAGCACGATCGCTTCCGCTGGCCGTCCGGCTCGCCGAGCCGGATTGGGCCCGGGAGCACGCTCGGTCAAAAGCAGAGTGGTCAGCACAAGCATCAGTATCACGCTGTGGGCCAACGTCATCACCGTCATCACCGGGGCACACGTGACCACGCACCGCCGACCGCGGGCGATGCCCCCGATCAGGCAGTCGCGATCGGCGGACCAGCCGCGCACGCTGAGGAAGGCAGGTCGCGCGCAGCGGCGCAGCGCCCGTTTGCGGAATGGGGTCACCTGCCATATCGCCGCGGCCAGCAGCGCGACCACCGGCGCCGCGGCGGGCACCCTGGCGGGCCACACCACGGCGACAATCCCGATCGCCGCCAATCCGAAAACCGACCAGACACCTAGGTACGCCGCGAGGTACTCGATGACCGCCACGTGGCGCCGCCGCCACAGGCTCGCCGCGGCAATGCGATCGGCCGCGGCCGCAACCACCGGCATCATCATGGCCGTCGTCATCACCACCCACCACCCCCACGACACCGCCAGAGATGTTGCGGCGGAGTGGGTTTCGGGCATCCCCGCCATGTCGGGCAGGCCCGCCATGCCGGGCATCCCATGCGCACCAGCCGTTCGTGGGACGCTGCCATCGGAATGCGTAGCTCCCAGATGCGATCGCAGGTGCTCGGCGATTACGGCGACCATGGCGAACGCGGCCACCAGGTACACCCAGGTGCGCGGTGAGTAGGCCGGCCGGACACCGACGGTGGCGTTGCTCACCCCACGAGCACGGCGATGCGGGCTGCTCGTAAGTCCGGGGCCGCGGGTGGCGCGGCGGCGAGCCGCCCGGCGAATGCCGCCTCGTCGGCGGCGGGCGGCACCAGCGGGACGAACGCGACGCTGACGTTGCCCGGGTCCCACTGGCCCGCCGCATCGAGCCCATCGTGTATGCCCGTAATGTCGAGCACGAACGTCAGCCCGCTGCCGCCGTGCGCGCCGCCGGGCCGGGAGGCGTCCCGCACCCCGAAAGTCGTGATGATGCCCGCCATCCGGTCAGGATGGTCAGCGGCCACAGCATCGGACGGCAAGTTCACATAGACGCTGTATGCCGGTGCCGCGACGGTCCCGGTAATGCCTTCCAAACTCAACAGCCACCGCCGCGGGACGGGGAGTTCCGGGCCAGCGGTGAACGCTTGGGATTGCACCGCGGGGGCGGACAGAGTGATGTCGGCGCGGCGATCGGCGAGAATCGGCACGCCGACTGTCGCCCCGATAACTTGCGGGGGTTGCGCCGGAATGGGAGCACCCACCTGAGGACTCACCTCCCGTGGTTGCAACCTCGGCCTGGGCGCAGCGCCAACCTTGCTGGGCGGGACCGTGGTGTCGTACACATAGCCTAGGTCGGGTGCCGTGGTGTCGAGTACTTCTCCCACGAGCCACTTTTTGGTCCCGCCGTCCGGTGTGGGAAACGTGAAGGAGGAGTTCAGCCACTCGTCTTTGTCGGGATTCTTGTGGGCCGGGTCGAGGTCGAGCCACATTTGCCACAACCGGTCAATGTTGGAGTGGTGCAGCCAGAAGATCGGGTCACGCGCCGCCGTCTCCAGATCGCTCATAAACCCCGCGGGCGGGATGGGCTGGTTTGTGACCGGGTCGTAGTCGGTGCCGACGTAGTTGTGTGTCACGCCGTGCGGAATGGACTCGATTGCGCCGTTCTTCCCGTGATTGAAGTCCGGGTCCTTGAACTCCGCTCCCCCTAACCCGAACATATGAACTGGCCGCCGTGCGCTGACACTGAAAACCGGCTGGCCCAGGTTCTGGATGAACTCATTGCCGAACAGCGAGAGCAGGGTGGACCCGAACACCGACTGTCCGGTCCGCGCGCGCGTGGAGCGTTCCTCGATGTAGAGGGCGTTGCCCCCGCTCGGATCCAGAAATGCCTTGGGCAGCACGTCAGATGTCGGGTTGTCTGGGTCGACGGCATACCAGTAGGGCACCGACCACCCGGCGTCGTCGCTGTAGTGCTGGATGAAGGACTCCAGGGTCAGCAGGTACATCCGGTGCCAGGGGAAGAAAAACCAGCTGCCGTGCTGGCATTGGCTCCACAGCGGATCGCTTTGATCCAGCGGGCCGGATTCGCCATCGACAGCACGGCCGTGCACTGCGGCCAGATACTGCCAGGACCGTTTGTCGCTCGGCCGGGTGGCCGGATCGGTGTCGGGGGGATCATAGGCGCGCATCGCGGCCACGCCCTTCCGGTACGACACCAGCGCGTCGGGCCAGTCGGTGTGCTCGTTCGCGATCAGCGTGAACACGTTGGAACGAGTCCGCATGCGTCCTCCTGCCATTGGACCGGTAGTCCTCACCTTCGTGGCGGATCCTATAACCGCGCATCCCTACGAATCGTGCCGGAGATGGAGCGACTTCGCGAGGATTGTTCGGATTCGAGAATGCGCCCAGCGGTTCGGTGTTTCGGCTTAGCCACCGATGTGTTGGCGCCGCTTGCGCGAGACATGAATGGTGATCTGGGCCTTGACGGCGACGGTTCCGTCGGCGCTGGTGACCGCGACCGGGACCGTGAGCGTGCTCGGTTCCTCGCCGATCTCGGGCAGGGGATCCGGTATGGCGGTGGCCTTCGTGTCGGTGCTCGCCTTCGCCGGGTATTCCACGCTCATCGCGACGGGAATCCAGCGGCGCGTGGAGGGGATGGTGGCGTCGGTCATCATGCCGGCGGCCTACTCCGCAAGGTTGCATGATGCGATGGCGTGGTAGGTGCCCAAGTGGTCGTGGCTGGAGCGGCGGTTGGGGGCGTGTACTTCGCAATCACCCGGACGCAACACGCTGATCGTGGGGTGCACGCTACGAAAGTAGGGTGCCTTGAAGCAGACCGCCCCGGCTGAAAACCTTATTGCCGAACGGTAAGCGGCGCAGCCGGTTCCAGATCCGTAGATTGGCGCTCAGGGCGCCGATAGCGGTTGGTGTGCAGATCAGCTTGGTGTTCCCTGGTCCTTGGTTAGTGCATGGGCGACATGGCCGAACATGGTGTCTTTGATTGCGCCCAGGGTGCCGGCATCCTTGGCTCCCAGCGGTCGCAGCAGGTCGATGGCGGCGCCCGGAAGCGCGCCTTCGCTGGCGGTAGCGTCGACGATGCCGAAGTTCTCGGCGTCAGGCCCACCGAATCGCCGCCCGGTTGTCATCGACGCGACCGCCGCCTGGGGAGTGAGCTTGGCCTGTATGAGCGCTGCCATGCCGGGGTTGAACGGGATGCGAATGTCGACCTCGGGCAGGCAGAAGTATCCCTTGTCCGCACGCATGACGCGGAAGTCGTGGGCGAGGGCCAGCATCGCACCGGCGCCGAAAGCGTGACCAACCACGGCGGCCGCGGTGGGCATAGGCAGGGTCAGCACGCGCGCCAACAGCTGATGTACCCGGCCGATGTACCAGCGCCCTTGGTCGCTGTGGGCGCCCAGCCACTCCAAGTCCAGGCCGTTGGAGTAGAACTTGCCGCTGGCTGTGGTTACCAGGCCCTGCGCGCCGTCGGCGAGGACCTGGTCGATCGCGGCGTCGATATCGTCTAAAAAGGCTGGTGTGAAACGGTTTTCGTCGCCGCCCAGATGAAGGACCGCTACCTTGTCTTCGTACTCGATGTTCAGTGTCATGCAACTTCCCTTGCTCTGCAGTGAAATCACTCAGGCCATCAGCCTGCACGCCGCCGTGGTGGCGGTGGCCCCGCCGCCAGCACCGCACGCACGGCGGCGTGCAATTGTGCGCGCGCGGTCGCATTTTGTAGGCGGTCTCGATGCAGCAGCAGTGCGGTAGGCAAATCCACGATGCAACTGGCGATGACATCAACTGCTGCAGCGTCTTTGCGATCCCATACTGCAGTCGCCAGTCGCACCATCAGCTGGACTAGCAGCTTGTCCAGATCACGTAACTCTGCGGCGACGTCGTCGGGGATATCGCCGGCAAGGACCTCCTCGCGACGCACGCTCAACAACAGCTTGGCCGAATCCGAGAATTTCCCGGCGAAAGCCACGGGTGCGTCCGCAGCGGCTACGACAGCATCGACGGCGGCGTCCTCACCCGAGTTGGCGAAGGCTTCATCAACCATGGCGGTTTGAATGGCCAAGAACCGCCGACCTGCCCGCAGCCACGCGCGCCCCATCAACCCGCCACGCGAGGTAAAGGTGTGATAAACCGCTCCGTTGGACACACCGACTTCCGCACTGATCGCGCGTATCGACACCGCGGCCGGCCCCGAGC
Source organism: Mycobacterium sp. (assembly GCA_035511785.1). Lineage (GTDB taxonomy): Bacteria > Actinomycetota > Actinomycetes > Mycobacteriales > Mycobacteriaceae > Mycobacterium. The sequence continues at coordinate 2,100 of DATKEW010000043.1, read as the reverse complement.
GTGTGGCAAGCACCTCCGCGGCATCGAGAACTGTGTCAGGGTCGTACACGCGCGGGCGCGGCATGCGGCCACCATAACAGAGCGCCTGCTCTATTTGCGCGGGGCACACGTTCGAAGGCGATACCCCGGCAAGCGTGACGTGCGCGCCACACGGTGGGCCAGAAAGCAAGGTAATCACCCCCTGGTTTCGAGACGGACTTTTGACACGTCCTCACCTGCTCGAATACGCCGACCCGGAGCGGCCCAGGGAGTGTCTCGAATGTGGTCTGTTTCAAGACAATGTGGGCGGTCCCCCCTGGATGCCCGGCGTCACGGCATCGCGTCGGCCCACGCGATGTGCCCTTCGAAGCCAAGCGTTTTCGCCATGTCGCGGGCGGGCGGTTGGCGCAACTGGTAGGTGCGAACAGGGGTCAGAACGTGCCCAGTGTCGCTGCGGTGGCATAAACAAGTCCGAAGCCGCCGACGAGGGCGGCGACCGTTTCATCGGGTGTGTCTGGCGGGTGGACATCCTTGGCGTCCACGGTGGGAACTTAGTGCGGCGCCGGTCTGTGTGAGGCCGATTTGGTGCCAAGCGTCCCGACCTACTTGAACCGGACTAGACACTGATCGTTGCCGGCCGGCTTGTAGGCGTCGGAACTTCGTCGGCCCAATTCTCAAATCGCCCGGTGAGGTCAGTGCTTGCGGTAGCGCTGCATTTGCCTGTGGCTCGCGGCCGCGGTTGCCGCGGATCCGCCGGATGGTCGGGAACAATGGTGAGTTGCTATGAGCAACGATGGATCCGGTCAATCGCGACGCCTCGTGGTGTCCAAGGGGCGGCTGATCGTCGCTGTGGCTTCGGCTTTCGCGATGGCCACCACCGGCACCGGGTGGGCGGGCTTACACACGGCGGTGGGCAGGATCATCACCTCCCACGTACTACCGGATGTTCCGACCCCGTCCGGCCAGGATCAGAACATTCTGTTGATGGGCTTGGACAGTCGGCTGGACCAGAACGGTCAGCCACTTCCCCAGGAGATGTATGACGCGCTGCATGCCGGCGATGAAACCTCGGGCGGATATAACGCGAATGTGTTGATCGTCGTACACATTCCAGGTGGCGACGGGCCGGTGACCGCGGTGTCGATTCCCCGCGACGACTATGTGGAGTTGTCGGGCTGCCCGGGTTCGGTGTGCAAGGGCAAGATCAAGCAGGCATACGGGCTGGCCTATCAGCAGGCCCTGGATTCGCAGGCCAACGGTAATTCGGACGGTGCGGGCGCAACCGATCTGACCGCTCGCGAGCAGACTGCCCGCGAGGCGGGCCGCAAGACCGAAATCGGCACCGTACAAGATCTGTTAGGTATCTCGGTCAATCGTTTCGTCGAGGTCACGTTGGGCGCGTTCTTCCAGATCGCGAAGCTCGTGGAACCGATCACGGTGTGCCTCAACGAAGACACGGTGGACAGCTATTCGGGTGCGGACTTCCACCAAGGAGTTCAGCAGATCGATGCCGCACAGGCGATGGCCTTTGTGCGGCAGCGGCGCGACGAAAACAACGGTTCCTTCACCGATTTTGACCGGACTCGCCGACAACAGGCGTTCTTAGTGTCGTTGGCGAACGCGCTCCGCCGCGGCGGTGCTCTATCCAGCCTGAGCGCGCTGAGAAACTTGCTTCAGGTGGCCCGCGACAACATCGCTGTCGACGCTGGGTTGAACCTTGTCGATTTCGCAACGCGGGCTTCACAAGTGACCGACAGACCGCTTTCGTTCTACACCCTGCCGATCTCCGGCTTCGCCCAGGACGCGAATGGGTCCGACATCAACCTCGTCGATGTTTCAACCCTCCGGCAGATCGTTCACCAGCGCTTCTTCTCCGACACACCGGCCGCGCCGCCTGCCGTGTCGTCAACCGTCCAACCGCCGCCCGCATTGGCTGAACCCGTGGTCCTTGACGTCATCAACGCCACCTCACGCGACGGACTGGCCGCCGCGATTGAGGACGCGTTCGCCAGCCGTGGGTTTACCCGAGGCAGAGCCACCACTGCGGCGACCCCAGCAGACGACAGCACCATCGAATACGGCCCCGGTGCCACCGAAGGCGCGCAGATGCTCGCCGATCAA
>DATKEW010000042.1:0-7871 GCA_035511785.1 Mycobacterium sp. | reverse complement strand
GGTCGACCAGGGCCTACGCGGCCCCGATCAGCCGGCGTTGTGGCGGGCCGTGGCCATCCGCGGGGTGACCACGGCCGCCGCGACGACGGCGGCGTGGGCGATGGCGGGCGTCACCGGGCGCCCGCAACGCGCATCCACGGTGGCGCTGGTCGCGCTCGTGGGCGCCGAACTGGGCCAAACCCTGCTCGATTCGCACGCCCCGCTGGTTGTGCTCACCGCGGTGGGCTCGCTTGCGGCGATGGGAACGCTGATCAGCATTCCGGTGGTCAGCCAACTGCTTGGCTGCACCCCGCTCGGTCCTCTCGGGTGGGCTCAGGCTCTGGGAGCCGCGGGTGCTGCGACCGGTGCGATAGCCGTTCTGAACGGTGTTTCGGAACGTTGGGGCAGGTCGGGCACGGAGCCGCCAGACCCGAATACGGCCCTCGGCGCGGCGAGTGATGAGTCTCCACGATCTCCACAACGCCCGCGCGCCACAACAGCGCATAAAGCTGCCGCAGGGGGACGGTCAGCACAGAAGCTACCGTCGAAGTTATCGGATCGGCCAGGGCGTCGGTCGTCGACATATGTCCGACGTTGACCGTCCGACCCGGCTCAGCGGCAAATCCTTCGTTACTGAAAGGCAAATGATGGCGGAAAAGAAGGCTCGCAGGGCGACGTCCCAGAGCGAGGCCGTGCAGAAAATCCGGGAAGCCGAAACCTTCGCCGTAAACCTTCCGGTGGTCGGCCAGGTGGAGATACCGCGGCCAGAGCAACTGGCCTACTACGGCGGCCTGGCCGCGCTTGCGGCGTTCGAACTCATCGACTGGCCGGTGGCTGTGGTCATCGCCGCCGGACACCTATTGGCAAGCAACCACCACAACCGGGTCCTCGAGGAACTCGGCGAGGCGATGGAAGAGGTCTAGCCGCTGCCCGGTCCGGTTACCGGCCGGGTTCGGTGGGGACGCGCTCGTGCACGGTCAGCAGCACGTGGTCGAACTGGCTCTGCACGGTAGCCGATGGGGGTGGCAGGTTGACGACCTCGTTGACGAGTTGCTTCGCAAGCGCACGCAGCTTGACGTTGGTCTCTTGCGACCTCCACTGCAGCACACGAAACGCCCGGTCCGCACTGACCCGATAGACAGCTATCAAGACACCCTTGGCTTGCTCGATAGCCGCGCGGTTCTCGAACAAGTCCGGCAGCGCTTCGTCGAGCACCTCCTGCCGCGTCTCGAATCGGGCCTCGTCGAACGTCTCGGTGAGATCGATGTAATAGCCCGCGGTCCCACGACCGCACCCGCCTCGTCCAGAATGCGGTCGGCCACGACGATCGCGTCATGCACACCGCCGGCGGTGTCGATGAACCGGTGCCGGCTCGAGAACGACTCTCCCGAGTGCAACGCATGATCGAGCAGATCACGGACGTGTGCACGGTCATCCGGATGCTTGTGCGACAGAAGCAGTTTCGTTGTCGGAACCACGGACCCGGGTTTGTAACCGTGCATCCGCGCGACCTCGTCGGACCATTCCCAGCGTTCACCGGTGAACCAGAAGCGGAAGCTGCCGACGTTCAAGTATCCCGGGGCGGCGACCTCGGCCGCGCTGGTCGGCTGCTTGCACGTTCCGTTAGGTGTCGCCGCGCCGGTTCGCCCGGGCCGTTGCACGGCTCCGTCATCCCACCGGGCGGTTTCAACGGCGAGCGTTCGGGCATAAAGACCCGGTGCCGTTCCGACCGCCTGGCGCGGATGGTCCGCGTTGGGGGTAACGTCGCGTGCGAACGATCAACCAACTACAGACGCGGGAGCGCACGCCGAGTGCGCTGAGAGGACGGCTCGGGGCCGTCGACCGTACGAACCTGACCGGGTAATGCCGGCGTAGGGAGATGACAAATGACCGAGACCTTGTCGGAAACCGCTGCACCATCCGTGACCACCGGACCTATCGCGGGCAGCAGCAAGGCTTACCGCGACGTAGGGGGCCCGGGCGGGGCCGGCCTCCGGGTGCCATTCCGCCGGGTGAATCTGTCCACCGGAGACCACTTCGACCTCTACGACACGTCCGGCCCGTACACCGATCCCGACGCGGAGATCGACCTGGCGTCGGGTTTGCCGGCGCGGCCCGGTGTGGTCCGCGACCGCGGGACACAGCTGCAGCGGGCCCGCGCCGGCGAGGTCACCGCGGAGATGGCGTTCATCGCCGCCCGCGAGGACATGCCAGCCGAGCTGGTGCGCGACGAGGCCGCCCGGGGCCGCGCGGTGATCCCGGCCAATCACAACCATCCCGAGAGCGAGCCGATGATCATCGGCAAGGCATTCGCGGTCAAGGTCAACGCGAATATCGGCAACTCGGCGGTGACGTCGTCGATCGCCGAAGAGGTCGACAAGATGGTGTGGGCCACCCGCTGGGGTGCGGACACCATCATGGACCTGTCCACCGGCAAGAACATTCACGAGACCCGCGAATGGATCCTGCGCAATTCGCCGGTGCCGGTGGGCACTGTGCCGATCTATCAGGCGCTGGAAAAGGTCAAGGGTGACCCGACCGAGCTGACCTGGGAGATTTACCGCGAGACGGTGCTCGAGCAGTGCGAGCAGGGTGTGGACTACATGACCGTGCACGCCGGCGTGCTGCTGCGCTATGTGCCGCTGACCGCCAGGCGCGTCACCGGCATCGTGTCCCGCGGTGGTTCGATCATGGCGGCGTGGTGCCTGGCTCATCATCAGGAGTCGTTCCTCTACACCAACTTCGAGGAACTCTGCGACATCTTCGCCCGCTACGACGTCACCTTCTCGCTCGGTGACGGGCTGCGGCCGGGTTCGATCGCCGACGCCAACGATGCCGCGCAGTTCGCCGAGCTGCGCACCCTGGGCGAGCTGACCAAGATCGCGAAAGCCCGTGGCGCACAGGTGATGATCGAGGGTCCCGGGCATATCCCGATGCACAAGATCGTCGAGAACGTGCGGCTGGAAGAGGAGCTGTGCGAGGAGGCCCCGTTCTACACGCTGGGTCCGCTGGCGACCGACATCGCGCCAGCCTACGACCACATCACCTCGGCGATCGGCGCGGCCATCATCGCCCAAGCCGGTACCGCGATGCTGTGTTACGTGACCCCGAAGGAGCACCTGGGGTTGCCGGACCGCAAGGACGTCAAGGACGGGGTGATCGCCTACAAGATCGCCGCGCACTCGGCGGACTTGGCCAAGGGCCATCCGCGTGCGCAGGAGCGTGACGACGCCCTGTCGACGGCGCGTTTCGAGTTCCGCTGGAACGATCAGTTCGCGTTGTCGTTGGATCCCGATACCGCACGAGAATTCCACGACGAGACACTGCCCGCCGAACCGGCCAAGACCGCGCATTTCTGCTCGATGTGCGGGCCCAAGTTCTGTTCGATGCGGATCACCCAAGATGTCCGCGATTACGCGGCGGCACACGGACTCGACAGCGAGGAGGCCATCGAGGCGGCGCTGCAGCAGGGTATGGCAGAGAAGTCGGCCGAATTCGCCGAGCACGGCAATCGGGTGTATCTGCCGATCACGCAGTGAACTACCTGCCGCTGGCGCCGCCGGGCACCACCCCGCTGCGGGTGCTGTCCATCGCCGGGTCGGACTCCGGCGGTGGCGCGGGCATCCAGGCCGACATGCGCACCATGGCGCTGCTGGGTGTGCACGCGTGCATCGCGGTCACGGCGGTTACCGTGCAGAATACGTTGGGAGTCAAGAGCTTTCACGAGGTGCCCGACGATGTCGTCGCGGACCAGATCGAAGCCGTGGTCACCGATATCGGCATCCACGCCGCCAAGACCGGGATGCTGGCATCCTCGGCCATCGTTGACACGGTGGCCGCCACCTGGCGCCGGCTCGAGTTGACCGTTCCGCTCGTCGTCGACCCGGTCTGCGCATCCATGCACGGAGACGCGCTGCTGGAAGCCTCCGCCCTGGATTCTCTTCGCGATCAACTGTTTCCGTTGGCCACGCTGGTGACACCGAACCTCGACGAGGTGCGGCTACTGGTCGGGATCGACGTCGTCGACGCCGAATCCCAACGCGCGGCGGCGATGGCACTGCACGCGCTGGGCCCGCGGTGGGCACTGGTCAAGGGCGGCCACCTGCGGTCGTCACAGCGCAGCTGCGACCTCCTCTACGACGGTGCCTCGTGCTACGAGTACGACGCGCCGCGGATGCCCACCGGCAACGACCACGGCGGTGGCGACACGCTTGCGTCCGCGGTCGCTTGCGCGCTGGCGCACGGGTTCACCGTGCCCGAAGCGGTCGATTTCGGGAAGCGGTGGATCACCGAATGCCTGCGCGCCGCCTATCCGCTGGGCGGCGGCCACGGCCCGGTCTCGCCACTGTTTCGGCTGTCATGAACCTCGAGCAGATCGCGGGTGTCGCGCACCGACCGCCCAGCCCGCCAAAAGGAATCGTGGTGCTGACCCACGGCGCCGGCGGCAACCGGGACTCCCCACTGCTGCAACAGGTTTGCGACGAATGGGCGCGACGCGGCTGGCTCGCGGTGCGCTACAACCTGCCCTACCGTCGGCGCCGGCCCACCGGTCCACCGTCCGGTTCGGCGACCACCGACCGCGCCGGGATCGTCGAGGCAATCGCCTTGTGCCGGGGCCTTGCCGACGGCCCACTGATCGCCGGCGGACATTCCTACGGCGGTCGGCAGACGTCGATGGTTGTCGCCGCCGGCGAAGCACAGGTGGACGTGCTGACGCTGTTCTCCTATCCGGTTCATCCGCCGGGAAAGCCGGAGCGTGCCCGCACCGAGCACTTGCCCGACATCACGGTGCCAACCGTGTTCACCCACGGAAGGTCGGACCCCTTCGGTACGCCGGCCGAGGTACGCGATGCCGCGGCGCTGATCGCCGCACCGACCGAGGTTGTCGAAATCGCCGGCGCCCGACACGACTTGCGCCCGAAGACCCTCGACGTGCCCGCGCTGGCGGTCGACGCGGCGCTGCGCCTGTTGCGTTGACGTGTGCCCTAGCCTCGCCCGCCTGAGCCGACCCGGAAGACGTTCGGCGCCAAGTGGTCTCGTTCATCCCGGACGGGCCGAACCTGCTGAATCGCCACTGCGACACGGTGGGCGGGATCCCGGCGAAATTCGCAAGACGGCCGGCGGCCTCTTTCCGGTGGACCCGTTCGAGAACACCGGCATCAACGTCGGTCCGCTGCCCGGGAACCCGACCCCGTCGGCTTCATCCGGCGGTTCGGCGACGAGCCGATAACAAGGATCGCTGAGATAGGTTGAACCGCAAGCTGATTAGGTTGACACGGCAGCAATCACCACAGCCGGTGCGCCCGAACTCGTGTGTGACATGCCGCCGGACATGGCCCCAAGGATCCCTGCGACTATCACGATCGCGGTCACGACCACGCCAATGACGATTCCGGCGATTGCCATACCCCGGCCGCCCTGACCGCTCTGCCTGATCTGGCCCAGCGCGAGAAAGCCGAAAATTATGCCCAGGATGCCCCCGATCATGCAAAGCCAACCGAACAAAGAGCACACCAACGAGGCGATGGCCATCCGATTGGTACCGGTGGCTTGCGGTGGCGGTTGATAACCATAACCACCCGGCGGTGGCGGGGGAGCACCATAGCCTCCCGGTGGTGGCGGCGGGTAGTTGGGCGGTTGTTCCGTCACGGACGCCTCCTGGGATTGAGTGGCACACAACGTTACGCTGAGCGGCCGTACCTTGTCGCCAAGTGGTCTCGTTCATCCCGGATAGCGCGAATAGCACGCGTCCATGTTGCCGGTGACACCGCCGCGAAACGCCGCTATCCGCGTGAAACCGGCCGGAACGCTGGTACCGTCCGCGTCGCTGGCGACCAGGTGGTTGGTGAGCAAGCCCGCAACGGCTTCGTCGACATCGCCGGCGGTCAGCAAAAGCTCTTTTTTAGAAGGCAAGTCGATGGGTTCGGCCATCTTGCGGTGCACAACACCGGTCAGGCACGCGGTTCGCAGCGCGGTCCACGGACTTTGCATTGCCAGGCCGCGTTCGCGCTGTACCGCAAGCGCGTATCTCGACATCACGACCGACAGGGCGGTGTCATCACCCTGCGGCAGCGTGTGTTCGCTCTCGGCGGAGACCTTCCCCAGCGTCGCCAGCCCGGGCAGGTCGATGGCGATGGTGTTGGTGGCCGGGCAGTAGGACGCCGGCGGGCTGGCCTTCGCGTCCGGGCAATCGGCCGGCTTGTAGGACAACGCCGGCGGATTCTTCGGGGAGAAGATCTTTCCCAAGAGTTCCATCAGCGTCGACAAGGTGTCTTCGTTGATCGTGACCTCGCCGGTGTCCGGGTCCCCGTTGGTGTCGAGGCGCAGGCTCGTGGGCAGGTCGCCGCGGCGCTGCTCGATTTCCTGCTTGTTGATTCCCGCGCATGCCGAGGCCCCACTGAGGAAGCCCATCTGGAAGGCGCTGATCCGATCCAGGGCCGAACCGTGTTCGTCGTCGTTTTGGGTGTCGGCGTCCATAACGGGGTCACGGGTGGTGATGATTCCCGCCAGCACGTGGTCGAGTCCGTCAGCGGTGCTCAGCGTGAAGCGCGGCGACTTGCCATCGGCCACCCAGAACAGGTAGACGCCGGCGAAACAATCGGCCTGCTGCTCGCGAACAATGGTGGGGTCCGTTCTGGTCACCAGTTTCGCCATCTGCTGCAAGGAGTGCCCGAACTCGTGCGCCAACACACCATTGACGGACATGTCGCCGAAATAGCGCCGCGCGATGGGCATGAACACCCCGCGATCCCAGGCGATCAAGTTGCAGCGGGACGTGAAAAAGGCGTTGACGAGCTTGTAGGTGTCGTTGTGGCACACGATCGGACTGCTCGGGTCATCGGAGTCGTAGGAGACCAGCTTGCCGACCGGGATGAAAGTTCCCTTCAGCGATTCGCCATACACCGACTGCCAGTAGTCTTCGATGTCGTTGACCGATAGCAACGACAACTTGTCGATCATCCCGTTGTCCGTGTTGACCACCGTTCCGGTCGGACCGGGTGCGTTCGGGCGGATGCCGCTGGGACCGTTGGTGGCTTGCAAGCCCCCCACTCGGAACGGGTCGTTGAGCATCGACAGGGCCCGTCCCTGGACGAAAGTGGTGCAGCCCGCCACCACGAGTGTCGCCGCTGCGCAGGCGATTGCCGCCCGCAGCGATCCCACCGCCGTGCGCCCGCGACCACCGGCCAGTCGACGTCGATTCCGCCCGTGGTTATCCATGACCAACCTCATCCCGACCGGCCGCATCAAAGGGACCTTATTGTAGATCCGTTGATCAACGAGCGTGGCATAAATGAGGGCCCCAGCAAATGGGCCTGGCGCTATGGCACCCGCGTGCGGTGCCGCTTGTCGTGGGGCGGGACGCCGTTGACACCCCCGATCGACTCCGCATAACCGCCCACCGCGAACGCCACCCCAGAACCCATGACCGCCAATGCTTCCCGGCTGATGTTGTCGATACTGTCCCGGGGGCTGTGGTAGTTGGGGTCGAACGAGACACCGGCCTGGCCGCCCCAGAGCCGTGCCTGCACAGTGGTTTTCGGCTGCGGTCCACCCGTGGTCACGCCCCCTATCGGTACACCGGAAACCATGAACGGATGGTAGTCGGCCCTGGCGTTCAGCGGCATGTCCGCGGGCCGCCTGCCGGCCAGGTTGAGATAGCCGTCCAGGGTGCGTTCGATGCCGGCAGAACCTTCCGGCACATCCGCCGACGTCACGCCAACCCCGGGCGGCCCGGACTGGTCGCCGTCGTCGGTGAAATAACCGGCGTTCGGCGAACCCAGCATGTCGAAGTTCAGATACAGCGCGATGTCGTTGAGTTGATCGCGGTTCAGGCCGAATACGTAATCCATGGCGCCGTAAGGGCCGTCTTCCTCGGCTCCCCAGAACACGAA
>DATKEW010000041.1:0-8933 GCA_035511785.1 Mycobacterium sp. | reverse complement strand
CGCATAGTGCTGGAACACGAATCCGATGCTGCGGCGCTGCGGCGGCACCCGGGTCACGTCACGGCCGTTGATCGTGACGGTTCCGGTGTCGGGCTGGTCGAGGCCGGCGATGGTGCGCAACAGGGTCGACTTGCCCGAACCACTGGGGCCCAGCAATGCCGTCAGCGACCCGGTGGGTACGACGAAATCGACATGGTCGAGTGCGACGAAGTCGCCATAACGCTTGTTGGCGTCGCGCACGATGATCGCATTGACGGTCGGGGCAGTTCGGGTCTCGGCCATGTCCACGTCTCCTTGTCAGGCCTGTCTGGCCGCTCGGGCCCGGCGAATGAGCAGGGTCGTCTTGGCAATCAGGAACGCAACGGCAACACCCATCAGCAACGTCGACAGCGCGTAAGCGCCGTACTCGGCCCCACGGTTGTAGCGGTCATTGACCAGCAGCGTGAGTGTTTGCGAATCCCCCGGGAGGTTGGACGACACCATGATGACGGCGCCGAATTCGCCGAGGGTGCGTGCCGTGGTCAGCACGATGCCGTAGGTCAGGCCCCACCGGATGGAGGGCAGCGTGATTCGCCAAAACGTCTGCCACCAGCCCGAACCCAGCGTTGCCGCCGCCTGTTCCTGTTCGGTGCCCAACTCCACGAGCACTGGTTGGACCTCGCGCACCACGAAAGGCAGGGTGACGAAAACGCTGGCGAGCACGATCCCGGGCAGGCCGAAGATGATCTTGAACCCGAGGTTGTTCTCGATGAAGCCCAGCGCACCGGCCGATCCCCACAGCACAATCAGGGCGACACCCACGATGATCGGCGATACCGCGAACGGTAGATCGATGATCGCCTGCAGCACTCCCCTGCCGCGAAAGCGGTTGCGCGCCAGCAGCAATGAGATCGTTACACCGAAGACCACATTGAGCGGCACCACGACGCCCACGACCAGCAGCGACAAGTTCAGCGCCGATATCGCCGCCGGCGTGCTGACCCAGGCGTAGAACTGATCAAAGCCGGGCAGGAACGTCCGCCACAGTATCAGCGTCACCGGAACGATCAGCATCACGACGATGTAGGCCAGCACCACATATCGGGTGCAGTAACGGACCCACGGCAACGACGTCATGCGGCCTTCTCTTCACGTCTGGCCGCGCGGCCACCCACGACCCGCAAGATGAGCAGCACGGTGAACGAGATCGACAGCAGCACAATCGATATCGCGGCCGCGCCGGTACGATCATCGTTTTCGACCAAAGCGCGTATCCACTGCGACGACACCTCGGTCTTGCCCGGCACGGCGCCACCGATGGTCACCACCGAACCGAACTCGCCGATGGACCGCGAGAACGCCAGGCCCGCACCGGATAGCAACGCCGGCAGCAGCGACGGCAGCACGATCGAGGTGAAGATCTTCGGACTGGTGGCACCCAGCGACGACGCCGCCTCCTCGACTTCCTTGTCAATTTCCAACAGCACCGGTTGGACGGCGCGCACCACCAACGGCAACGTGACGAATACCAGCGCCATCGTCACTCCCGGCGGGGTGTGCTGCAGGTGAATGCCGATGGGACTGTTTTTGCCGTACAGGGCCAGCATCACCAGGCTGGTGACGATGGTCGGCAGCGCAAACGGGAGATCGATGATCGCGTCGATCAGCCCTTTGCCAACGAAGTCGTCGCGCACCAGCACCCACGCGGTCGCCAGACCGAACACCACATTGATGACCGTGACCACAACGGAAATGGTCACCGTCACCCGGAACGACTCCAGCGCAGCGTGGGAGGTAACCGCCAGCCAGAAGGCCTGCCAGCCGTGGCCGGTCGCCTGGCAGGCGATAGCGGCCAGCGGCAGCAGCACGATCACCGAAAGCCACAGCGTCGCCACACCAATCCGAAGTGACGTGCCGGTCGGTCGCGTGGCGGCGGCCGCAGTTGACGCCGCCTGTGGAAAGTCGCCGTCCGGCGGGGCGAGCTCGGACGGGACCGCGTGAGGGTTGGCGCTTGTGCCTAAAGAAGATCCAGTCATCCGGTGGCCTGCAGGTAGATCTTGGTGATGCTGCCGCTGCTCTTGTCGAACAGCCGCGAATCCACTGTGTCCCAACCGCCGAGATCAGCGATCGTCCACAGTTTTACCGGCACCGGGTACTGGTCGCGGAACTTGGCGGCGACGGCTGGATCGACGGGCCGGAAACCGGCCTGCGCCCACAACTTCTGCGCCACAGCCGTGTACTGGAAATTCTTGAACGCGGTCGCGGCATCCAAGTGCGGACTGGTGCTCACCACCGCGACCGGATTCTCGATCTTGAAGGTCTGCGTCGGGTTGATGTGTTCGACTGGTTTGCCTTGCCGCTCAGCGGCAATGGCCTCGTTCTCATAGCTGATCAACACGTCCCCGCTGCCTTCGACAAAGACATCGGTGGCTATGCGACCAGAGCCGGGACGCAATTTGACGTGGTCGCGCACCAGCTTGCCGATGAAATCGATACCCACTTGGCTATTCGCCCCGCCGCCGCTCTTGGCGGCATAAGGGGCGAGCAGATTCCATTTGGCCGAGCCTGAACTCAGTGGGCTGGGAGTGATGACCTCAATTCCGGGCCGCAGCAGGTCATCCCAATCCTTGATGTCTTTCGGATTGCCCTTTCGCACAACCAAAGTCACGACCGACCCAAAAGGGATGCCCTTGGTGCCATCCTTGTCCCAGTCGGCGGAAACCGTGCCGGCCTTGACCAATCGAGTGATGTCGGGATCGACCGAGAAGTTCACGATATCGGCCGGCTTGCCCTCGACGACGCCGCGTGACTGGTCGGCGGAGGCGGCGTACGAGGTGATCACCTGTACGCCCTTGCCCTCTTGGGAGGCATTGAACGCCGGAATCACCTTGCTCCAGCCCGGTTCTGGGACCGAATAGGCAACCAGGGTGATCTTCGTGCTCCCATTGGTCAGACCGGCGCCGCCGACGGCGTCACTGGCGCCGCCCGCGCACGCGGCGACGACACCGACGATCAGCGCGAGCGCGCCCCCGAGGACCATCGAGTAGCGCCAGCGCCCCGCGCTGCGGATGTCGTTCAGCATTAGCGGCCTTCCAGTGCGGGACTTATGTCTATGGATCCCGTTGCTGCGGAGAGGCGTCTGGAATCTCAGAGGAACTCACCGACTCCCAGACCGCGCACGGGCTCAAGGGTCAGCGACAACAAAGCACGACGAGAGAGCAAACATCGGGTGCCACGTGCATGGCGCGAAGCCTAACAGCGCGGATGGGCCTTCGCGTGTTAGCTGCAACGTGACGATCACCGCACCACGAGCGTCGAACGAACCGGCGTTGCGCGCGGCGGCGGGCCGGTTTACCCGGGCGTAACGCCGGCGTGGCCAGTGCGGCGTGCCAACTCGATGCCGTTGCCTCGCAAGCCGTCCAGCAACGCAGTACCAGAGATGGGCGCCGCAACAACCACCGCGGTGGCATGCAGCCCGGAAAAGCACAGCTAGACGCCGTGCCTTCGATTCGGAACCCGCTCACCGCACTCACATTGTTTGCCCCGGCGCCCAGACCGAACGCACCCATATCGCCGGATGCCTTCCGCGCAGGAGGGAACGATCGATTTCGTCGCCAACGGCGACCCGTTGGGCATCGGGCCCGGCGAGTTGTTGGGCGGTGCCTAAAAGTCACGGTGATGGAAAACTGCGTGTGCTTGCTGTCCGGGCGTAGCGCTGAGCCGTGGCATCCCCTGGGGCCGAGCGATTCGGCCCAATCGGGACAAAGTCTCCGCGCGTCGGTGCATCATTTTGACCAGGTTTCCGCCGATGATCCGTAGAGGGCCGGCCGTGAGCCTTTTCTCAATACAGCAACGCGCCGCCGCGGCGGCTCGAGAAAAGGACATCCATGACGAGCACCCGAAGGGCCAAGGCCGCGGCGGTCGCGCGAATCGTCGGGATCGTGGCCCTGGCGCACGGAGCAGCCGCCGCGTCGTGGGTCGCGTCAGCTGTCGCGGTCCGCGCCGACACAGGCATGTCCGTCCCAGACGCAAACTACGAGCTGGGGATGTCCGGCGACCCTGCCGCCGCCGTGCCCTATTGGCGCCAGCAACACTCCTCCGACTGCGGAGAGATGGCGGTGGCCGATGTGGTCGGCGAGATCACCGGCCGTCAGCCGACCGAGCAGCAGATCACCGCCTTGGCCGAAGCCACCCCCAGCACGGCGGGTCCCGGACCGGTCTGGAAACTCTCTGGCAACACCGATATCAGAAACCTGCCGGTGCTGCTCTGGCACTACTGGATCAGGGCCGAGAACATCCAGACCACTACCAACGCGCTGGAGCGCGATCTTTCCGGAAGGCGCAAGGTCATCGTCATTCTCAATGCCGAAACCATCTGGAACCGGCCCGGCAACCGTGACTCCGCGAACCACTTTGTTGTTGTTACCGGCATCGACACGAAGGCCGGTGTGGTGCACCTCAACGACAGCGGTATCAAGACCGGCCGCGACGAGCGGGTTCCGGTCGCGACCTTTGAACGGGCGTGGGCTCCCAACCACAACTCGGCCGTCGTGACAAAGTGACAGTGAGGCACCCACGCCGATCAGATCACGCTCTACCCTGAACAGGGTGTCTGTTGCCCAACGTGAACGTGCCGCCCTCGTCGAAACCATGCGTAGCGTTGGGCCCGAGGCGCCCACCCTGTGCGAAGGCTGGAACACCCGCGACCTGGCGGCCCATCTGGTGATCCGGGAGTACCGTCCCGACGCCGCGCCCGGCATCCTCATCCCGCTCTTCGCCCGCCACACCGCCAACGTGCAAAACGACGTGGCCCAACACACCGACTGGGACGAGCTGGTGGACAGGGTCGCGTCCGGCCCGCCGGTCTACTCACCGCTCAAACTGCTTGATCCGGTGGTCAATGTCGCGGAGATGTTCATCCACCACGAGGACGTTCGGCGCGCCCAACCGGGCTGGGAGCCGCGGGTTCTCGAACCCGCACTGGCCTCGATGCTGCGTCGGACTCTGCCACTGATGGGCCGGCTGACGCTGGCGAAGGTCCCCGGCCGGCTCGCATTGCGCACCCCGGAAGGCAAGACGATGCTGACCACCGGATGGGGCCCGTACGTCACAGTGACCGGCGCACCGCAGGAGTTGCTGCTGTTCTCGGTCGGACGGCAAGCCCGAGTCGAGTTCGACGGCGATGCATCGGCGGTGCAGGCGGTTCGCCACGCGCCCAAGGGGTTGTAGCCGTTGAGGCGCCCATCGCATTGGGGGCGGCGGCGGGTGGTTAACTGCGACCATGCGCAGGGAACCGGGACTGGCCCGACGTTTTTATGATCGATTCGAGCCGGTTCATGCGGTCACGTACTTCGCCACGGAAGCACGGACGGCGTTGGATGGGCTGGGCTACCGAGGATTCTGGATGGGCTACTTCGCCGCCCGGTCGGCGCCGGTGGGCATTGTGCCGCCCGAGGTGGTAACCGCGATTTTTTACAACTTCCCCCCCGAGCGGGTAGCCAAGGCCCTGCCGACGGCATGGCAGATCGCCGGCCCCGAAGCCGCGTTGCGTGCTCGGCAGGAATCCGCGGTTGCGGCGCTGCGCCGCTACAGCATCAAAGCAGATGAAAATGTCCGCGCCGCAGCGCAATTGGCGGGAAGGCGGCGCGTCTGTCGCCTGTTGACGGGCGACCGCTGTTTGCCGCGAACCTGGCGCTGCCGTGGCCGGACGATCCGCTGGCCGCGCTGTGGCATGCTACGACGCTGTTGCGTGAGCAGCGCGGCGACGCGCATGTGGCGGTGTTGACCGCCGCGGGTGTCTCGGGTCGAGAATCCAACGTGTTACATGCCGCGGCGGGAGCAGTCCCGCGCGACTACATCGCCCGCACCCGCGACTACGACGACGCCGAGTGGCACGCGTGTGAGGAAAGCCTGGGCAGCCGGGGCCTACTCAACGAGGACGGGTCGCTGACCGCGGCCGGCCGGCAGCTGAAGGGCCACATCGAGTCCACCACTGACACACTGTCGCTCCACGTGCTCGACGGTCTCGATGACGGCGAGGTGGAGGCGTTGTTCAACGCGTTGACCCCGATCGCGCGAACCGTGATCGCCGGCGGTGATATGCCCGCCGTCACGCCGATGAGCCTGCGACGCGACGAATTGCATGACGGCAGCGCGCGTTTGGTCTAGACCAAGCGAGATTCCGGATGGCTACTGTTCTCGCCGCGGGCGGCGACGGCTCGGTGCACGGTCACGCTGGCGGACTCGGAAGAGGTACCTTTCGACAGTGCAGGTGGACGTGATGACCGTTCCGCGGCCTCTAGGTCAGATCGGCGACATTGCCCGGCGTATACAGGCCTCGGGGTTCAGCGGTCTTCTTTTCACCGAAACGGGCCGGACCGCCTATCTCGACGCCGCCGTGGCGTCTCAGGCCGCGCCCGGTCTCGAACTCTCGACCGGCGTTGCGGTCGCCTTTCCGCGCAGTCCGTTCGTCACGGCGGCATCGGCGTGGGAACTCCAAGAGGCGACGAACGGGAAGTTCCGGCTCGGTCTCGGCACGCAAGTCCGCACACATGTCGTGCGGCGCTACGGCATGGCCTTCGGTCGCCCCGGACCGCGTCTGCGCGACTACGTGCTCGCCGTCAAAGCGTGTTTCGCCGCCTTCCGAACTGGGACGCTCGAGCACCACGGCGAGTTTTACAACCTCGACTTCATCACTCCCCAGTGGAGCCCAGGACCGATCGACACGGCCGATCCCAAAGTCGACATCGCCGCAGTGAATCCGTGGATGCTGCGCATGGCAGGCGAGGTGGCCGACGGAGTCCATATCCATCCACTCGGTGAGCCTGGATATCTCGCACGCCACGCCGTGCCGAATGTCGCCGAGGGGGCAGCGAATTCGGGGCGCTCGCCGTCGGACATCGCGGTCATCTTGCCCGTCATGACGATCGTTGGCGACAGCGAAGAAGAACGCCACAACGAGCGCGAACTGGTGAGAGCCAGCCTCAGCTTCTACGCGAGTACGCCCAACTACGCCTTTATCTTGGACGAGGCCGGATTCGAGGGTACGACCGCCCGGATCCGCGAGAAGCAGAAGGCCGGTGACTTCAAGGGCATGGCGTCGCAGATCACCGACGAGCACATCGCCGTCTTCGCCACCGAGTCGACTTGGGACGGCTTGGCAGACGCGCTCACCGACAAATACGGAGGAATCGCGACTCGCATCGTCCTCTACAACGCCCTCGGCGATCCCGAGCGTTTCGAGCGATATGGCGAAGTTGCACGACGCATATCGGCCCGCTAACCCATCTCCGCCCAGGCCCGGCGGTGTCGAGCTCTCGCCGCCGGGATTGATCAATTGATCGATCCTCGATGCCGTCGTATCGCCGCGCTTTTCGATTGGACGAATCCGGCCGGGTCAGAATCAGAGCCAGCCGGTGCGGGCGGCAGCAACCGGCTCGGCGGGGACCGGGGCCAACTCCCCGTCCCGCACGCCGTCGAGCATCCGTTTCACCACGGCGACAATTTCCGGGGCTGCCGCGGCGAGTCCGGTCGTATCCGCTTTGGTGACCTCATCGGTACCGACGCCTGCCCGGGCCAGGACGGCAGCGGGGTCGGCCAGCTGATCGGCCAGCCAGGACAGCGGGTCGGCCGACAGCTCGGCGACGAAGTGCCGGGGCCCGGGTTCCCAACCGTCGAAGCGGGGATGGTGGTGAGCCCGGTCCAGCGTCCCCGGCGGACTCTCTGTGGATCCGAAAATGTCCACCCGCCACACCGGGCGGGTGAAGGTGATCGGGACGCCGGCGTAGATCGAGCCCCGGGGCTCGGCCCGGTCGACGAGACGGAGTTCCAATCTGACTCCCCGTTCCGGGGTTTCTTGACCGGCAAGGGGGACCGGGTCGACGAAATACATGTCCCCGACGACTACACCCATGGCTTCGAATCCGAACGCTGCGAACATCGCGCTACCTTTCTTTCTACGGGCTTGAGCGTAGACCAGGCGGTGGGCGTGGCGTAGGCCCCGGGCGCCAGAGGAAACCGCCAGCCGAAACCGACCAAATCGCTTGTCCGGACATGCTTTTGGCCGTTGGCGGTGCGGTTCGCGGTACGGTCGGTACGGCTGAGAATTGGCCCCGGACGCCGTGTTGACGTCGCGACGAAACGGGCGAGGCGTATTAGCTACGCCTGGGGTGACTACGCCGGCACTATCGGGCCGGTGCGGGCAAGTCAGACGTGGCCGGCGTGGCACGACCAGGGCGGATGAGATGATGTCGTTTCACCTGCCCCGCTCAAGAATGGCCCCATGAGCACCATCGACGCCAAGACGGTCGACGGGGTCCCGCGACGCCGGATCATCGTCGCCTCGATGGCGGGCACCACGATCGAGTTTTACGACTTCTACATATATGCCACGGCCGCGATCTCTGTCTTCCCGTACCTGTTCTTTCCTAAGGGCAATCCCACCACCGCACTACTGGCCTCTCTGGCGACATTCGGGCTCGCCTTCGTGGCGCGCCCAGTGGGATCAATCCTGTTTGGGCACTTCGGCGATCGCGTCGGCCGAAAGGCCACGCTTGTCGGCTCGCTGCTGACGATGGGGATCGCTACTTTCGTCATCGGACTGCTGCCGACCTACCAGCAGGTGGGCGTCGCGGCGCCGGTGCTGCTGGCGATGATGAGGTTCGGTCAGGGCCTCGCGTTGGGCGGGGAGTGGAGCGGAGCGGCGCTGCTGACCACGGAAACCGCCGAACCCGAGAAGCGGGCGCGGGCCGCGATGTGGCCTCAGTTGGGCGCACCGTTCGGTTTCCTGCTGGCCAACGGGCTGTTCCTCATACTCATCGGCTGGCTGGGCCACAGCAAGGTCAAGCCCGACCCGGAGGGCCCGTTCCTGACTTGGGGATGGCGGATCCCGTTCCTGTTGAGTGCGGTCATGGTGGCGATCGGGCTCTATGTGCGGCTGCGATTGACGGAGACGC
>DATKEW010000040.1:0-8663 GCA_035511785.1 Mycobacterium sp. | reverse complement strand
GACGAGTTCGTCCGGGATGATCTCGGCCGCCTTGTCCTTCTGGTTGCTGCGGAACAGCTTGGTGACGTCCTCGACCACCTGCGCGTAACCCATCCGGCGGTAGACGTCGGCGTGGAAGTTGGTGTCCTCCGCGCCCATGCCGCCCATGTAGAGCGCCAGAGTCGGCTTGATCGCGGCGTGCGCTGCCGCCCGGTCTTCGGTGACAACGACCTGCGCGGTCGCGCAGATCTCGAAGTCCGCGCGGGTGCGACGGGCACCGGGCCGGGCGAACCCCTCGTCGAGCCATTCGTTGTACGTGCCGGCCATGCGCGGGCTGTAGAAGAGGGGCAGCCAGCCATCGCAGATCTCGGCGGCCAGCGCGACGTTCTTCGGCCCCTCGGCGCCCAGCATGATCGGAATGTCGGCCCGCAGCGCGTGGGTGATGGGTTTGAGTGCCTTGCCCAGCCCGGTCGTCCGCTCCCCCGTCATCGGCAACGGGTAGTGCGGGCCGTCGCTCGTCACCGGCTTTTCCCTGGCCCAGACCTGCCGGATGATGTCGATGTATTCACGGGTGCGGGCCAGCGGCTTGGGAAACGGCTGGCCGTACCAGCCCTCCACCACCTGCGGGCCGGACACCCCAAGCCCGAGGATGTGCCGGCCTCCGCTGAGGTGGTCGAACGTCAGCGCGGCCATCGCGCAGGCCGTCGGGGTACGTGCGGACAGCTGGACCACCGACGTGCCCAGCCGCACCCGCCGCGTCGATGAGCCCCACCATGCCAGTGGGGTGTAGGCGTCGGATCCCCACGCCTCGGCGGTGAAGACGGCATCGAATCCGGCGGCCTCTGCCTCCGCGACGAGTTCCCCGTCATTCTGCGGCGGTGAAGCGCCCCAATATCCCAGCTGCAAGCCCAGCTTCATAGTCTCCGCCTTTCAAAGCCGTCCCGATCTAAGCAAAATTTGAAACGATTCTTAGAACCTGTTCTACTCGAAGGCGTGACAGCCAGTTCGAGCAGCCCAACCCTGATCGATCACCCTGAGCCACCACTCTCCGCGCCACTGACGTTGTCCTTCGACTACACCCGTTCGGTCGGGCCCACGTTGAGCAAGTTCTTCACCGCACTGCGTGAGCGCCGCATCCTCGGGGTGCGCGGATCCGATGGCCGGGTACATGTGCCGCCGGCGGAATATGACCCGGTTACCTATGAGCCGCTGGACGAGATGGTACCGGTGTCGAGTGTGGGAACCGTTGTGTCCTGGACTTGGCAGGCCGAGCCGCTGGAAGGCCAGCCGCTGGACCGGCCATTCGCCTGGGCGCTGATCAAGCTCGACGGCGCCGACACCCCGCTGATCCACGCGATCGATGCCGGCAAACCCGAGGGCATCCGCACCGGCGCCAGGGTGCACGTGCATTGGGCCGACGAGCCGGTGGGCGCCATCACGGACATCGCGTACTTCGCGCTCGGCGGGGAAGCCGAACCCGTGTCGGAGCAACCCTCAGCTGAGCAGGAACCGGTCACCGTGATCGTCACGCCCATCGAGATGACCATTCAGCACACTGCGTCGCACCAAGAGAGCGCGTACCTGCGTGCCATCGCCGAGGGCAAACTGCTGGGCGCACGGACGCGGGGCGACGGCCCCGAAACAGGACCCGAAACAGGGAAGGTCTACTTCCCGCCGCATGGCGCGGACCCCGCCACGGGCAAGCCGACCACCGAGTTCGTCGAGCTGCCCGATAAGGGCACCGTCACGACGTTCGCGATCATCAACATCCCGTTTCAGGGCCAGCGCATCAAGCCGCCCTACGTGGCTGCCTATGTGCTGCTCGACGGTGCCGACATCCCGTTCCTGCATCTGGTCGGCGACATCGACGCGCACGAGGTGCGGATGGGGATGCGTGTCGAGGCTGTGTGGAAACCTCGCGGGGAGTGGGGTTTTGGCATCGACAACATCGAGTACTTCCGGCCTACCGGAGAACCCGACGCCGACTACGACACCTACAAGCACCACCTGTAAAGGGCTTACCTAAACATGACCGAACGCAACGTCGCGGTGGTCGGCTTTGCCCACGCCCCGCATGTTCGCCGCACCGACGGCACCACCAACGGCGTCGAAATGCTGATGCCGTGCTTCGCCCAGCTTTACGACGAACTCGGAATCACCAAGGCCGACATCGGCTTCTGGTGCTCTGGCTCTTCGGATTACCTTGCCGGACGGGCATTTTCGTTCATCTCGGCGATCGACTCGATCGGTGCCGTTCCACCGATCAACGAATCACACGTCGAGATGGACGCGGCATGGGCCGCATACGAGGCCTACATCAAGTTGCTCACCGGTGAGGTCGACACCGCGCTGGTGTACGGCTTCGGGAAGTCCTCGGCCGGAATCCTGCGTCGCATCTTGTCGCGGCAGACCGACCCCTACACCGTCGCGCCGCTATGGCCGGACTCGGTGTCGATGGCCGGGTTGCAGGCACGCATCGGGCTCGACGCCGAAAAGTGGAGCTACGAGCAGATGGCGCGCGTTGCGTTCGATTCTTTCGCGCAGGCCAAACGGGTGGACAACGAGCAGGCCCCTGTCAGCCTGGACGAACTGCTCGAGCG
Source organism: Mycobacterium sp. (assembly GCA_035511785.1). Lineage (GTDB taxonomy): Bacteria > Actinomycetota > Actinomycetes > Mycobacteriales > Mycobacteriaceae > Mycobacterium. The sequence goes on along the minus strand of DATKEW010000040.1, from coordinate 6,084 downwards.
GCCGTTCTTCGCTGACCCGCTGCGCCGCCACGACATCGCCCCGATCACCGACGGCGCCGCCGCGATCGTGCTCGCCGCCGACGACCGCGCCCGCGAATTGCGCGAAAACCCGGCCTGGATCACCGGAATCGAGCATCGCATCGAGTCGCCGGCACTGGGCGTACGTGACCTCACCGTGTCGCCCTCGACCACAGTGGCGGCCACGGCGGCCGCCGGTGGAAACACCCGCAACATCGACGTGGCCGAGATTCATGCACCCTTTACCCACCAGCACCTGATCATCGCGGAGGCGATCCGGATTCCGGGGGCGACGAAAGTCAATCCGTCCGGCGGCGCGCTGTCGGCCAACCCGATGTTCGTCGCCGGTCTTGAGCGCATCGGATTTGCGGCCCAACATATCTGGAGCGGGTCGGCTGAGCGTGTGCTGGCGCACGCCACCAGCGGGCCGGCGCTGCAACAGAACCTGGTCGCGGTCATGGAAGGGAAGAACTGATGGCCGGTGCAGTAGCGGTCCTCGCCGCGGTACTGGGTACCGGGCAGACGAAGTATGTCGCCAGGCGACAAGACGTTTCGATGAACGGCCTGGTGCGTGAGGCCATCGACCGGGCGCTGGCCGACTCGGGCTCCACCTTCGATGACATCGACGCCGTCGTGGTCGGCAAGGCGCCCGACTTCTTCGAAGGCGTCATGATGCCGGAGCTGTTCATGGCCGACGCGATGGGGGCCACCGGCAAGCCGCTGATCCGGGTGCACACCGCGGGTTCGGTGGGAGGATCCACCGGGGTGGTGGCCGCCAGCCTGGTTCAGTCGGGCCGATACCGGCGCGTGCTGGCTATGGCCTGGGAAAAGCAGTCGGAATCAAATGCCATGTGGGCGTTGTCGATTCCGATCCCCTTCATCAAGCCGGTGGGCGCCGGGGCTGGCGGCTATTTCGCCCCACACGTACGGGCCTACATCCGCCGCTCGGGTGCACCGACGAACATCGGTGCCATGGTTGCGGTCAAGGACCGACTCAATGGCAGCAAGAACCCGCTGGCGCATCTGCACCAGCCCGACATCACCCTCGAGAAGGTGATGGAGTCGCCCATGCTGTGGGATCCGATCCGCTATGACGAGACCTGCCCATCCTCCGATGGCGCGTGCGCCGTGGTGATCGGCGACGAGGAGATCGCCGATGCCCGGCTGGCCGAAGGGCATCCGGTGGCGTGGATCCATGCCACCGCGCTGCGCACCGAGCCGCTGGCGTTCTCCGGGCGGGACCAGGTCAGCCCGCAGGCCGGGCGCGACGCGGCCGCCGCGCTATGGAAAGCGGCCGGCATCACCAGTCCGATCGACGAGATCGACGCGGCCGAGATCTATGTACCGTTCTCGTGGTTCGAGCCAATGTGGTTGGAGAACCTGGGGTTTGCCCCCGAGGGCGAGGGCTGGAAGCTCACCGAGGCCGGCGAAACCAGGATCGGCGGACGGCTTCCGGTGAACCCCTCGGGCGGCGTCTTGTCGTCGAACCCGATCGGCGCCTCGGGCCTGATTCGCTTCGCCGAGGCAGCAATCCAGGTGATGGGCAAGGGCGGGGATCACCAGGTTCCGGATGCGCGAAAGGCGTTGGGGCACGCCTACGGCGGCGGCTCGCAGTACTACTCCATGTGGGTGGTCGGTCGCGACAAGCCGGAAAAGGTAAACGCATGAGCCGCGGCGAAATCAAGCACCCCGCGCACGAGGCCGGCCGCCGCTCCCGCGACGCGGTCATGGCCAGGGACAAAGAAGCATGGCTGGCGGTGTTCGCCGACGACGCCATCGTCGAGGACCCCATCGGGCCGTCGGCCTTCGACCCAGAGGGCAAGGGGCACCGTGGCCGCGACGCGATCTCGGCCTTCTGGGACCTGGCCATCGAGCCCACCACGAAGATCGAGTTCTTCTTCGGCGACACCTACCAATGCGGCAGCGAGGAAGCCAACGTCGGGCACATCCTCATCACCACGGGCGACTACCAGACCACCGCGGAAGGCGTATTCACGTACAAAGCCAACGACGAGGGCAAGCTGGTCGCATTGCGCGCCTATTGGGAGATGGACCGCGCCGCCGCGAGCACCAAGAAGATCTAGATCGGCTCCAGTCCGGCCATATGTCGCTGGGCCAGGTCGCGGTAGGCCTGCGGGTTGAGGTTGACCCACATTTCCGCGCCAGTTCCGGCAATCGGGCCCTTCACCTGGGCCGGCGCTCCGACTGCCAATACCCCGGCCGGAATCTGGGTGCCGGCCAGCACCAACGACCCGGCCGCGATGAGGCTGCGCGCGCCGATCACCGCGCCGTCGAGAACCGTGGCGTGATTGGCGATCAGCGCCTCAGATCCGACGTGGACCCCGTGAATGACACACATGTGCGCCACCGTCGCTCCCGGACCGATATCGACCGGGATGCCCGGCGGGGCGTGCAAAACCGATCCGTCCTGCACGTTCGCGCCTTCCCGCACGACGATGGGCCCGTAGTCGCCGCGCAGCACGGCGTTGAACCAGACGGACGCCCCGGCCTCGACTGTGACGTCGCCGATCAGCGTGGCTGTCGGGGCCACGAACGCGGCGGGATCGATCCGAGGCGAACGACCCTCGAAAGAAAACAGCGGCATCGTTTACATATACAGCAGGCGTGAACACCGCTGTAGCTAAGACACAGCCAGACCCGTCGTCGTTGCGCATGCCAACCGGAAAACTGTAACGTGTTCTAGTTAGAGGCTAGTGAGTTGGAGGTGAAAGGTGGCTACCGACACCCATGCGATCGGAGCGGTCGGCATCCGGGAAATCGATTCCGGCACCTTGCCGACCAGGTACGCCCGTGGCTGGCACTGCCTGGGCGTCGCGAAGGACTTCCTGGACGGCAAGCCGCACGCGGTGCAGGCCTTCGGCACCAAGCTGGTGGTTTTTGCCGACTCACATGGAGACCTGAAGGTCCTTGACGGCTACTGCCGGCACATGGGTGGCGACCTATCGGAGGGCACCATCAAGGGCGATGAGGTCGCCTGCCCGTTCCACGACTGGCGTTGGGGCGGCGACGGCCGCTGCAAGTTGGTGCCCTACGCCAAGCGCACACCCAAAACGGCACGCACCCGGTCCTGGACGACCGACGTGCGCAGCGGGCTGCTGTTCGTCTGGCACGACCATGAAGGCAATCCGCCGGACCCCGCGGTCAGAATCCCCGAGATTCCCGAAGCCGCCAACGACGGATGGACCGACTGGCGGTGGAACAGCATCCTCATCGAAGGGTCCAACTGCCGCGACATCATCGACAACGTCACCGATATGGCGCACTTCTTCTACATCCATTTCGGTTTGCCGACGTACTTCAAGAACGTCTTCGAGGGCCACATCGCCTCGCAGTATTTGCACAATGTGGGCCGTCCCGACGTGGACGATTTGGGGACCTCGTATGGCGACGCGCACCTGGATTCGGAGGCGTCCTATTTCGGGCCGTCGTTCATGATCAACTGGCTGCACAACAAATACGGCGACTACAAGGCCGAATCGATTCTGATCAACTGCCACTACCCGGTGACCCAGAATTCGTTCCTCCTGCAGTGGGGTGTCATCGTCGAAAAGCCCAAGGGCATGGACGAAACGATGACCGACAAGCTGTCCAGGGTGTTCACCGAAGGCGTCAGCAAGGGCTTCCTGCAGGACGTCGAGATCTGGAAGCACAAGACCAGGATCGACAACCCGCTGCTGGTCGAGGAGGACGGCGCCGTGTATCAGCTGCGCCGCTGGTATGAGCAGTTCTACGTCGACGCCGCCGACATCAAGCCCGAAATGGTGGAGCGCTTCGAGATCGAGGTGGACACCACGCGCGCCAACGAGTACTGGAACGCCGAGGTCGAAGAGAACCTGAAGGCAAGGGATCTCGAATCGGGTGCGGACGAATCGGTTTCTGACGACGTGCCTGCCAAGCAACACTGACCAACATGGCTGTGTCCGACGATCAGCCGGCGGTGCCCGACGTCGATCGACTCGCGCGCTCGATGTTGTTGCTGTTCGGTGATCATCACGAGCACGACGAGCGACCGGACCGAACCGGCCGCAGCGGCGAATCTTGGTCAAAATCAAGAGATTTCGCGAACGATCCGCAGCGCGCCGCCGCGGTTGCCGACGCCACCCGCGCGGACCGCGATCGCTACCTCACCTCGGGGCTGCTGCCGGTGGATTGCCGGTTCTGTCACGTCACGGTCACCGTCAGGCGGCTGGGCCCGGGTCACACCGCGGTGCAATGGAACACCGAAGCGTCGCAGCGCTGTGCGCACTTCTCCGAAGTGCGCGAGTCCGGCGGGGATACCGCACGCACCCGGTCTTGTCCGAAATTGAGCGACAGCATCGAGCACGCCGTCGCGGAGGGCTATCTGGATTCGGTGCCGGACGAGGAGTAGTCCTACCCGCGGCATTGGCCTCTGCCGGGAAGGGTGTTCGTTGTGCCCGCCGCACAGCGACAACAGCTCGCTTGTCGCTCAAAGGCGGGCAAATTGTGTACCCGCCGACGTAGAGACTGGTGTGGCACCTGTGACTACAGCCCGGCGAATCGCTCCTTGACGGTTTCGACGGTAAGGCCATAATCCGCAAGCGAATACGTGTGCTTGGGCGCTCGCTCGCCCGACTGGCTCTCGCCGTGGCTCTTTTCCATCGCCTGGCGAGCCTCGTCGGTCAGCCTGAGACCGAAGTGCCGGTAGATGTCCGCCACCGTGCCGAAGGGATCGGCGATCAAGTCGCGGTAGTCGACGTCGTAGAACTGGGCCGGATCATATCTGGCGCGTGCGGCGTTGAACCGCTCCAAGCCGCGCGACCAGGTTTCCATTGCGTCAGCACCGATCTGGGCGCCGACGAATGTCGTCGACCAGCCGTCGGCGGTGTGCTGGGCCAGCGAACACATCGAGGCCATGATCGTCTCGACCGGCCGGTGGGTCTGGATCACCAGCGCGTCGGGATAGGTCTTCATCAACGCGTCCAGCGCGAAGAGATGGCTGGGGTTCTTCAGCACCCAACGCTTGTCGGCGTCGTTGAATCCGATCAGCTGAAGGTTGCGGCGGTGCCGCTGATACGACGGCGTCCAGTCTTGCTGCGACAGCCACTCCGCGTAGCTGGGCAGGTGCGCAAGAGTTTCGTAGGACACCGAATGCAGCGATTGCCGCAGCAGTTGCCAGCATTCCTCCAGCTCGGATGCGGCCATGAAATGCAGGCCGGTGTATCCCGGGTTTTCTTCGTGGTGCTGGGTGAACTGCGCATCGAGCCGGCGGTACAACGGGTTTGAGTCCCAGGTTTCGCGCGGCGGACGCGGCTGCGGGAACTCGGCCAACCACATGTGCAGGCCTTGATGTGCCGGGTCGGCGCCGAGTAACCGGTGTAGCGCGGTGGTGCCGGTGCGCACCAGTCCTGTGACGAAGATCGGCCGTTCGATCGCGACGTCGGCGTGCTGCGGGTATTGCTTCCACGCGGATTCGGACAGCAGCCTGGCCACCAGCGCGCCGCGCAGGAAGAACCGGTTCATCTTGCTGCCCAAGACCGTTAGGCCGGCTTCACGCCGGTATGAACCCAGCAGCACCTGCAGCGCTTCGCGGTAGTTGTCGTCGTCGGTGCCGAAATCGTCGAGCCCGGTCAGCTTGGTGGCCGATGCGTGCAGTTCGTCGACTGTCCCGATGTCGGTGCGATCTGACATCAGGTGTGGTACTCCCCGCAGTTGACGTCCAGGGTCTGTCCGGTGATGCCGCTGGACAGGTCGCTGGCCAGGAAAAGAATCGCCGAAGCCACCTCGTCTTCGGTGGGCAGCCGCTTGAGGTCGGAGTTCGCCGCGGTGGCCTGGTAGATCTGATCCACCGTGGTGCCGTACTTGCCGGCCTGATGTTCGAAGTAGGCCTGCAACGTGTCACCCCAGATATAGCCGGGCGCAACGGAATTGACGCGAATTCCCTTCTCGCCGAGTTCGGTGGCCAGCGATTGCGACATGGCCAGCAACGCCGACTTGGCCATCTTGTAGGCGCCGTATTTCGCCTGAGAGTGCCGCAGCACCATGGAGTTGACGTTGACGATCGATCCAGCGGACTCCTCCAGCGCG
>DATKEW010000039.1:0-9668 GCA_035511785.1 Mycobacterium sp. | reverse complement strand
CCGTCGCAGGGTTTGCGAGGCCACCGCCGTCGCGGCGGCCAGCGCCACCGTCGCGGACACGGCGATGGCTACCGGCCGCATGCCAAACGCGCTGTCGAAAAGCATCCACAAGCCGAACACCAGGAACAGCAAGCTGGCCAGCACGTGGAGCAACTGCTGGGGAAGCCGCCGATTCAGCAGCACCCCCACGCCAATCGCTAGGGCGTCGGCCAAGACCATGCCCAGAGTTGAGCCAATCCACACGCCGCGCCAGTCATGGTCGCTGGCCAGCGTGAGGGTCGCCAATGTCGTCTTGTCGCTCATTTCGGCGAGCACGAACGAGGAGATCACGGCAAGCAGCGCGAATCGGGGCTCGTCAGTGGTGGAGACGGTGTCGTGTTTGGAAGCACCCTCGCGCCATGCCCACACGGCGAAAATCAGGAACGCAATCGCAGACGCGAAGGCCATCGGGCGCGCCGGCAGCGCGGTACCTAGAAAGTGGCCAATGAGCACCGAGACGCCGTGCGCGCCGAACGCGGCGACCCCGACCCCGGTCAGCACTACCCACCATCGGCAGCGCAGTGCATAGGCCATGGTGATGAGCTGGGACCTGTCGCCGAGTTCGGCGAGGAAAACCACCCCGAGGCTTAACAACGTGGCGGTGAGCATGGAAACGACCTTTCGACGCGTTGTCGATGACCACTACAGTCATCGAACATCGGTCGAAGGTCTCGCCCACCGATCCGGTTGGACCGGTTCGCCGGCCGGGCTATGCGCCAGTATGTCGACTCGACGATTCGGGGCTACTCCCCTTCGCTAACGGTCCCAGGCTAGCGGGCGGATTCTGAGTGCGCCAGCAAGGCAGTGAAGTTCGGGAACCCGTATTCGTCGATTCGAGCGCCGAACTAATGGGTTCGAATTTCCTTATGCTGCAAGCAGCATTGCCAGGATCGCGGTGTCGGGATGGCTGATCGGGTCGACGCCGACGCGACTCACCATGGACGTGATGGTGCCGTCGGCTTCCGCTTCCACCCAGGCGGCACGGTGCTCCAATCCCAGGTACGGCAATCCCGGTAGTAGTACGCATCCCGACGCGGCCCCCGTGCATTCCGGCAACGAGGGTGTGGTTTCCGAGGGTGGATGCAGCATCAGCAGCGCGGGCGGCTGATGATCAGCGAAATATCCTGGCTGGATTGCTGATTCACCGAAGACCGTGCCCTCGGCCAGCACCAGCCCGACGGTGCCCGGTTCGGGCTCGTCGGGCAACTCCTCGCGGGCACCGAATACTGTTGTGGTGGAGAGTAATCCGGGTAATGACGCAACCCGAACGGCGACCATCAGCAGCTGGGCCCACTCTTTCGTCGAATCAGGCCATCGCCCGGAGATTACAAACCCTTTCAGGGCACCGCGAGAATGGAACGGGGCAACCCCTATCGGTCCACTTGACCCACTGTCCATCTCGACCTCCGCGCGACGCCTTCATCCGAAATAACCACGCTGGTAGCTCGAATAATTAAGAATGCCTGCGGTTTAGGCGCGTTGCAACTCGACACGGCTAGTCGCGCCGGCCTTTCGTGAAGCGCCGAACACGGGTCATGGTAAAAGCAAGGGCGCCACGCGATCCGCGCGGCGCCCCAGCCCTCCGAGATGGTCTCAGCCGAAAATCAGCCCCTTGGTCTTAGACGTTGCGGCCGCATACCGCGCCTGGACGTCCGCCCAGTTCACGACATTCCAGAACGCCTTGACGTAGTCGGCCTTGACGTTTTTGTACTGCAGGTAGAACGCGTGCTCCCACATGTCGACCTGCAGCAGCGGAATAATGCCGAGAGGGACGTTGGCCTGCTGGTCGTACAGCTGGAACGTCAGCAGCTTGCCGCCGAGCGTATCGTAGCCGAGTACCGCCCAGCCGGACCCCTGTAAACCGTTGGCCGCCGCGCTGAACTGGGCGCGAAATTTGTCGAATGACCCGAACGCGTCGTCGATCGCGGCGGCGAGGTCGCCGGTCGGCTTGTCGCCGCCGTCCGGCGACAGGTTCTTCCACCAGATCGAGTGGTTGACGTGGCCGCCCAGATGAAAGGCCAGGTTCTTCTCGTTCAAGAAGATCGCGGAGTGGTCATCCTTGGCGCGTGCCTCTTCGAGTTTGGCAATGGCGTCGTTCGCGCCCTTGACATAGGCGGCGTGGTGCTTGGTGTGATGGATCTCGTTGATCTGACCAGAGATGTGCGGTTCCAGCGCTGCGTAGTCCCAGTCCAAGTCGGGCAGGGTGTATTCAGCCACGGCATTCCTTTCTTCGATGAACGTTTGGTGATCGTCTTGACGCGCATACGCGCGGGTTCCGCCACGCGACGGCCTGGCGTAGTCAACCCTGCTCCATGACCGCGCGCGCCGCAAGAACGACCGTTAGGAGCCGGTGAGCCGGATACCCGTTCGGCGAAATTTCAAGACAAGACGATGACAGCAAGCACCGCGAGCAATGCCAGTGCGATCAGGCCGGCACGTAAGGCGGCGGTGCTGTAACTGTGGCTCCAGGCGGGCGAGCCGGAATACGAGTTCGACGGGGCCGGCGAACCCGGACCGAACGAATGCGTGGCCATCAATCGCCTTTCACCAGCACGTTCACCTCGCTCCAGTGAGGTGAGTCACAACGACTTTTCGTGATGGCGATCATAACGCGTTGTGATGGGCATGAAAACCGGGCCGCCTGATGTGCCACATGAGCTGCGGATTCGTGGTCACGGTGGCGCGAATTCGGCGCGGGGCGCCGGTACGGACGCCCGCCCCGGACAGGATGCTTAGCAGGACAATGCATTTCGCTCGGGCCCCAGTTTGGGTTGTCGATGGCGTGCCTCCACCGCCCGGCGTTATCCACAGTGGCGGCCGGGGTCGGGCGGTAGGGGCTGTGCTGATGCCTTCAATACCCATTCGGCCACTGTGGATAAACCTGTGCAAACTGTGGATAGCCATAGGTAACTGTTCATGTTGCGGACGGATCGCGGGGCGTATCCGATCGACGGTACGATTGCCCGGCCCCTCAGCGGCCCGCGTTGCGCCGGCCCGCATCGTCGCCGGGGCTAGGTTGGATTGCCCCGCTCCTCAGCGGCCCGCGTTGCGCCGGCCCGCATCGTCGCCGGGGCTAGGCTGGTCCGGTGATCCAGGTGTGCTCCCAGTGCGGCACTCGGTGGAACGTGCGTGAACGGCGACGCGAATGGTGCCCCCGCTGTCGCGGGGCGCTGATGGCGCCCCTGGCGGACGTGCCCGCGCCCGACCCGCGGTGGAATCCGCCCGGTGTGCCGTCGGCACCCCCGCAGGCCCCTGGGTGGCAACGCACCCCGCCTCGGCTGCCCCCGGGCTTCCGGTGGATAGCGGTCCGTCCCGGCGCCGCCCCGCCCGCGCGGCGCGCGCGACGGTCCCTCGGGCCCACCCCGCGCTACGCCGTGATCCCGCGTTGGGGGTTGGCGGACCGCGTCGATCAACCCCCCGCGGCGGCCGAAACATCCACGCAGACAGGGCCATCGGCCGCGGCGGTACGCACCAGCGTCTTTGTCAGCGTGCTGGTGCTCAGCATCGCGGCCCTGGTGTACGTCGTGCGGTATGTGCTGTTGGTAGTCAACCGGAACACTTTGCTGAATTCGGTGGTGGCCATCGCCGCGGACTGGCTCGGGATCCTGGCCAGTGTGGCGGCGATCGGGGCCGTGATCACCTGCGGCGTGCCGCTGATCCGTTGGCTGATCGCACGGCGGGCCGCCGCGTTCGCGCATCTCGGACTGCCCGAGCCGCGTTCCGTTCGCGCGTTGTGGGCCGGCTGCGTCGTGCCGTTGGCCAATCTGCTGTGGGCGCCCGTGTACGTCATCGAGCTGGCAACCATCGAAGAGCACTACCACCGGCTACGAAGACCGATCGTCCAGTGGTGGGCCGCTTGGGTTTTCAGCTACACGGTTTCGATCAACGCCATTGTTTCCAGCTTCGCCACCGACGCCCAGGGCATCGCGAACAACACCGTCTTAATGGTGTTGGCGTATCTGCTCGCGGCGGTCACATTGGCCGCCGTTGCGCGGGTCTTCGAGGGCTTCGAGCGCAAACCGGTCGAACGGCCCGCGCATCGCTGGGTCGTGGTGGGCCCGGATCTCCCGGATCGTCCCCCCGGGCCCGCATCGGCGTCGGCGGGCCCTGTTGAGTTGCCGGGCCAGGAACCGGCAGCATAGGGATATGACGTGGGCCGACGAGGTGCTCGCCGGGCATCCCTTTGTTGTAGCGCACCGAGGCGCTTCGGCCGCTCGCCCCGAGCACACGCTGGCCGCCTACGATCTGGCGCTCAAAGAAGGCGCCGACGGCGTCGAATGCGATGTGCGGCTGACCCGCGACGGTCACCTGGTTTGTGTGCATGACCGTCGGCTCGACCGAACCTCGACGGGAGCGGGTTTGGTCAGCACGATGACCCTGGCCGAGCTACGCGAGCTGGAATACGGTGCGTGGCACGACAGCTGGCGTGCGGACGGTACGCACGGTGATACCAGTCTGCTGACGTTGGACGCGCTTGTTGCCCTGGTTCTGGACTGGCACCGGCCGGTGAAGCTCTTTGTCGAGACCAAACACCCGGTTCGTTATGGCTCGCTGGTGGAAAGCAAGTTGCTGGCGTCGCTGCACCGCTTCGGCATCGCCGCGCCCGCCTCCGCCGACCGGTCCCGAGCGGTGGTGATGTCGTTTTCGGCGGCCGCGGTCTGGCGGATCCGGCGAGCCGCACCGATGCTGCCGACGGTGCTGCTCGGCAAGACCGCCCGTTACCTGGCCAGCAGCGCGGCCACTGCCGTCGGGGCCACCGCCGTCGGGCCTTCGCTGGCGGCGTTGAAGGAATATCCGCAACTCGTCGACCGCGCCATCGCCCAGGGCCGGGCGGTGTACTGCTGGAACGTCGACGACTACGACGACATCGACTTCTGCCGGGATGTCGGAGTGGCCTGGCTGGCCACTCACCACCCAGGTCGCACGAAGGCCTGGTTGCAGAGCGCCCGCACCGACGGTGTCGGCGACTAGTTCGGCGAGCCCAATTCGCGGTGGACGAAGTTCTCCAGGTCGAACGGGCTGGGCCCGGATAAAAAGTCGCTACTGCTGCCCCTCGAGCGCCTCGGTGGGCACCGGGGCGTCGGAGGCCAGCGCGTCGAACAACTTGCCGGCCACGTCGTGGTCCCACACGACCACCGACCCGGCGTCACTGCTGCTGAACTCACCGATCGGGACGGTCACCGAGGTGGTGGGCCCGTGCATCGCCCAGCCGAGCTGGGCGAGATTCCATACGTGGTCACCCTGGTCAACGGTCAGCGCGTCGACGGCCGCGCGCGGCACCGTGTACCAGCGAAACGGATTCAGCCACACCGCCGGAGTGGACGCGCGGTGCAGCAGCGCCGACATGAACTGCCGTTGGTTGATCATCCGGTCCAGATCCGCCCGCGGTGTGGCGCGGCTCCTGACATAGCCGAGCGCGTCGCGACCGTCCAGCTTCTGGCAGCCGGCCGGTAGGTCGATGCCGGCTAACGGGTCGTTGATCGGCGCGGTCGGGCACACGGTAATGCCGCCGAGCGCGTCGACCAGGGCGGCGAACCCACTGAATCCGATCTCGGCGTAGTGGTCGAGGCGCAGCCCGGTGGCCTGCTCGACCGTCTGAGTCAGCAAGGTTGCGCCGCCCATCGCGAACGCGGAGTTGATTTTGTCCTTGCCGTGACCGGGGATCGGTACATACGAGTCGCGCGGTATCGACACCATCGTCGTCGGGATGCTCGACCCGAACGACGGGACGTGTATCAGCAGGATGGTGTCGGTGCGACTGCTGCCGATGTCACCGCCGGTGGCCAGATCCTGCTGCTGCTCGGTGGTAAGGCCCTGGCGGCTGTCGGAGCCGACGAGCAGCCAATTCGTACCGCGGCCGGCCCCGGGCCGATTGGGGTAGTCGGTCAGCACCGGCTCGCGGTGCAGTGCCTTGTCGAACCAGATGGCCACGCCCACGATGCCCGCGCCGGCCAGCAGCGAGGCGATCAGCAGAGTCAGCGCTGCGACCCCGGCCCAGCGCCACTTGTTGCGCTTGCGGACCGTCTTCGGTGGGACGCGACGCGGCGGAGGGGGCGATCCGCGGGTCGCACCGACCGCGGAGGCCGGCGGTGCCGGCGGCCTTTGCAGCGGGACCGTCTCGGCCGTCGGTGACGGCGAACCGGTTGCGCGGCGAATCACCTGCGGCGGCTCTGGACGCGGTTGGCGCGGCGGGGCCGGTCTTCGAGGCCGCCGACGTTCCGGGGATCGGTCGCCGTTCACGCAGATAACCTACGTGGCTTCACCGACCCTCAGCGCAGCCAGCCGAAATCCGGGCACGAACAGAGTCGGCTACCGACGGGCGCGCAGGCCGTTGATGAACGGGCACCCCATCAGCGTGCGGATCGCCTGGCTGAGCCCAATCATGTCGTCCACCGGTTTGTGGAAGGCCAGCCGGATGTCGCGGTCGCCGTCGTCGCCTTCGACGCGAAACCGCACACCGTACCGGTCCAGCCCCAGCAGGCGGATGTGGCCGCGCCGCAGTGGCGCCGGCAGCCTGGACACCAGTCGTGCGACCACGTCGCCATGGGCGTTGTCCAAGTGCCACAGCAAGCTCGACTCGATCTCGCAGAACGGGTCGGGACGGGCCGCGAGCAGATCCTCCACGCTGACGGACTCGGCGCCGATCGCGTCGGTCACCACCACGGATGCGATCTCCAGTCGCAGTAGTGTGTATCGGGGCTCTGCGCCATCCGGAGGCATGGATCTGGGGGTATCGACTTGCAGCAATGCTGGATCCGGACACTCGTTGGCGATCAGGTCGAGGATCTTCGTCACCGCGCCCGCCGGGATCTGTCGCAGGCGCCCGCGGACCCATACCAGCGAACGGACCGGTTCGCGCAGCGGAAGCGGCGCGTAGTCGGTTAGCTCGAGCAGCGCTTGCGATCCACCGACCCGGGCGGCCTCGCCCTCGCGGCCGGCGGGAAGCGTCACGGCGAAGGATCCGTCGTGCAGCAAATGATGCACCGGGGTGGCGACCGGCTCCTCGCGGCCGTCCCCGTTCTCGATGGCCAGGAGCGCGCCGCCGGCCCGAGTGCAGGCGCTGCGGATGCGTTCGGCAGTCGTCGGCGCGGCGCTGGTCGGCGGTAACATTATTCTCCTGTGTATTTAGGTAAGCCTAAGTTAACTCACATCGATGGGCGCCGCAAGACCTGGTTCGCGACGGCCGCCGCTAGGGTTGGAGCGTGGTCCGCATTGCTTACCTCGGTCCCGAAGGGACCTTCACCGAGGCGGCGCTGCTACAGATGACGTCGGCCGGGTTGGTTCCCGACCAGGGTCCGGATGCTTTGCGGCGGTTGCCAATCGAGAGCACGCCCGCGGCGCTGGACGCCGTCCGTAACGGCGATGCCGATTACGCGTGCGTGCCGATCGAGAACTCGATCGACGGGTCGGTGATGGCCACCCTGGACAGCTTCGCCATCGGTTCGGCCTTGCAAATATTCGCCGAGACAACGCTGGACGTAGCGTTCAGCATCGTCGTCAAACCGGGTCGCGGCGCCGCCGGCGTGCACACGGTGGCGGCGTTCCCGGTGGCCGCGGCCCAGGTGCGGCGATGGCTCACCACCAATCTGTCCAGCGCCGAACTGCGGCCGGCGTACTCCAATGCCGACGCGGCGCGCCAGGTGGCCGAGGGCCAGGCCGACGCCGCGGTGACCTCGCCGCTGGCCGCCGCCCATTGGGGGCTGGCCGCCCTGGCCGAGGGTGTCGTCGACGAACCCAACGCCCGCACCCGCTTCGTCCTGGCCGGCCTGCCCGGGCCGCCGCCGGCCCGCACCGGCGCGGACCGGACGTCGGTGGTGTTGCTCATCGACAACGTGCCCGGGGCGCTGTTGGCCGCGCTCGCCGAATTCGGCATCCGCGGGATCGACCTGACCCGGATCGAATCCCGGCCGACGCGCACCGAATTGGGCACTTACATGTTCTTCGCCGACTGCGTCGGCCACATCGACGACGACGCCGTTGCCGAGGCACTCAAGGCGCTGCACCGTCGTTGTGCGGATGTGCGATATCTGGGCTCCTGGCCGACGGGCTCGCCGGCCGGGGTGGTGCCGCCGCCGGCGGACGAGGCTTCACGCTGGGTGGCGCGGCTGCGGATGGGCAAACCGGAGCAAGCCCAGGATTTTGGGTCCGGAGGGTTTGGGCGATGAGTGGTCGTCTGGTGCTGCTGCGACACGGCCAGTCCTACGGCAACGTCGAGCGCAGGCTGGACACCCGGCCGCCGGGGGCAGCGCTTACACCGAAGGGTCGCGACCAGGCCAGGGCGTTTGCTCTCGGCTACGGACGGCCGGGAATGCTCGCGCACTCGGTGGCCATCCGGGCGTCGCAGACGGCCGCGGTGATCGGCACCGAACTCGACGTGGCTGCCCACGAGGTTGTCGGCATTCACGAGGTGCAGGTCGGGGCGCTGGAAAACCGCAGCGACGACGAGGCCGTCGCGGAGTTCAATGCCATCTACGACCGATGGCATCACGGCGAACTCGATGTGCCACTGCCCGGCGGCGAGACCGGCAACGACGTGTTGGACCGCTACGTGCCGGTGCTCACCGACCTGCGGATGCGCTACCTCGACGACGACCAGTGGGACGGCGACATCGTCGTCGTCAGTCACGGCGCGGCGATCCGGCTGGCCTCTGCGGTGCTGGCCGGAGTGGACGGGAACTTCGCGCTGGACAACCACCTGGACAACGCCGACTCGGTGGTCTTGGCGCCGATCACCGACGGGCGGTGGAGTTGTGTGCGGTGGGGAACCCTGACGCCGCCGTTCTACCCTCGGCCCGAGGCCAGCCCGGACGCGGTGCGGTCAAGCGCCGACCCGATGGGCTGACGACTGGTCACCCGGCCAGCTTGACCGATTCTTCGGTGCATCCGCAGCCGACGGCGTCGCAGTCGATGACGAACGCGTGCGGCAACAGCTCGGGGCTGACGCAGCCCGGCTCGGTGCATTCCGACCGGCGCAGCCAATGGCGAACGATGGTGCCGTGGCAGTGATCTAGTCCTGCCCGGCAGTCGCGGCAGTCAGCGCTCATAAGGCGTTCATAGCACCGGGCCCGGACAAAGTCGGGTTGCCGCGCCATGCTTATGCCGGCGATTGTCAGCGGCCTGTCACGCCCAGCCCAGTTCTTCCAACCGGTCGTCGTCGATGCCGAAGTGGTGGGCGATTTCGTGGATCACCGTGATCGCCACCTCCTCGACGACCTCGTCGTCGGATGCACAGACATCCAGCAGCGCCCCGCGGTAGATCGTGATGGCGTCCGGCAGCGATCCGCCGTAGTCGGAGTCCCGCTCGGTCAACGCCACCCCTTCGTACAGACCGAGCAGTTCGGCGTCTTCAGGGTGGCGGTCTTCGATCAGCACGACGACGTTGTCCATCGCGGCCGTCAACTCGGGCGGGATCAGATCGAGCGCGTCAGAGACCAACTCGTCGAACCGCTGCGGATCCATCCGCACGGCCACCGGCTAGCCCCCCGGCGGAGGCTCGGCCGGCGCGGGCGGTGGTGGCGGTGGTGGCGGCGGCGGTGGCGGTGGCGGTGGCGGTGGCGGTGGTGCCTCCGGAGCCGGAGGGGGCGGCGGCGCCCCGCCGTCTGCCGGGGGCGGCGGTCCTTCCGGCGGTG
>DATKEW010000038.1:0-8833 GCA_035511785.1 Mycobacterium sp. | reverse complement strand
CGTCCCAGTTGTTGCCCCAGCCCGGATCCCACCACTGCCCGGGGCACCAGTGATATTCCGGGAAGGGCGCGGGTTGGGCCTCAGCGACGCCCGGCGTCCCCAAGCCGGCCAGACCTAATCCGGCGCTCATAACTACTGTTGATGCTGCGACAAGTAAGGTATTTTTCACGCCTTCTTAGTACCCCGCCGCTGACTGGCCAACCCACATGAACCCTGTTCTTACATAACGGATTCGCAACACCCCGGTCGTCGCGCCGGGGGTTTGGTCTTCTCGGTGCACACCAGCATTTGCTGGTGCGGCGAAGCGAAACGTTGCTCGCGTGCCCGCCACGATCCTCGTGGTGCCGCAGCATCGATCGCCGCGTCAGTTCTCATTTACCAAGGTGCCCAATTGCATTCGTAGCCCACCAGGTGCGTGGATGCCGCACCCTACCATTGACGATGGAACGTGCGACTTCTCGCGGCTGAAATCGCCAGGGATGCTTACCGTATCGGCTCGCGTCAGCCCGCTCGACGCTGCGCGGATACGTAGATCGTGGGCGGCATTGAGTCCTCGGCGCCTTCCGGCACGCTGCGGCCGTAACGCGCCAGCAGTTCCTCAAACGTTGCCACCGAGACATCCCAGCCGTGCTCGCGTAGCCAGCCGTCGACGGGTGTGCGCTCTTCGGGGTACCAGAGGTCGTCGTAGTCGGTGATCTCGGCGTTGATTAGCTTGGCGGCCGCGGCCCCCATGCGCTGCATGTCCTCACGCTCGCGCCGCACCCGGTCGGGGTCGGTGGAGCCCTCACTGGGCACGTTAGAGGCCACCCGACTGCCCGCCACGCTGAGCGAATGAATCCGCTCGAACAACAGGTCCTGCGCCTGCGCCGGCAGGTAACGGACAAGGCCCTCGGCCGACCAGACGCAGGGTCGGGAGGCATCAAATCCGGCCTCTTGCAGCGCCTTTGGCCAATCCTGGCGCAGATCGATCGGCACATTCACCAGTTGTGCCGTCGGGTGCGCACCGTGCTCGCGCAGCGTGTTGTATTTGAATTCCAGCACTTTGGGCTGGTCGAGCTCGTAGACGACGGTGCCGTCGGGCCACGGCAGCCGCCAGGTCCGGGCGTCCAGCCCGGCCGCCAGGATCACCACCTGCCGAACGCCCACGTCGGCCGCGTCGAGAAAGAACTGGTCAAAAAACGCTGTTCGCGTGGCCATGAAGTCGATCATCAAGCGGATCCGCGTCTGCATATCCGGTTCGAGCTCGATCGCCTTGGCCAGCAGCTTGGGATCCGAGTAGATGCTCCAGATCCCGTCGCCCGCAGCGTCCACGAACACCCGCGCAAACGGGTCGTTGATGAGTGGATTCTCGCTCTCGGTCTCCGCGGCGCGGGCCGCGGCAACACCGAGTGCGGTGGCTCCCACGCTTTGCGTGATGTCCCAGGAATCATTGTCGGTACGCGGCATCGCTGATTACCTCCCACAAACCTGATAGTCGGTTCCGTTCACTATTCTTCCAGGCGCCGGCGGCCCTGGCCGCTCACCGAGGGTGGCCTACGCTTTTTCCCAGAAGGCCCACAGGTTGGCAGAGGAGCGCCGCGATGACACGTACGCCGCAGGAAGTATTCGCCCACCACGGGAAGGCGCTCGCCGCGGGAGACCTCGACGAAATCGTCGTCGATTACACCGATGATTCCGTGCTCATCACTCCGGCCGGCGTCGCTCGCGGCAAGGACGGCATACGCAATGCTTTCGTCGCGTTACTCGACGACCTGCCCAACGCGGCGTGGGAGCTGAAAACCCCGATCTTCGCCGGCGATGTGCTGTTCCTCGAGTGGACCGCCGATTCGGCGGTCAACCGGGTCAACGACGGTGTGGACACCTTCGTGTTCCGCGACGGCATGATCTGGGCGCAGACCGTCCGATACACCCCGCAGCCCAAAAGCTGACGTCCGGGCCACTCCGCGCAACCGCGGAGTAGGTTCTCACCACGTGGAGCACGTGGATCTGAAAGCCGTGGCGGAATGGATGTCCGGGCAGGGGCTGGGCGAGGGGCCGCTGGAGGATGTTTCCGACGTCACCGGCGGAACGCAGAACGTCATGCTGCGCTTCACCAGGTCCGGCCGACCCTACGTGCTGCGACGTGGGCCGCGGCACCTGCGCCCGCGCAGCAACAGCGTGATCCTTCGCGAAACCAAAGTCCTTGCGGCACTGGCCGGATCTGACGTGCCACACCCCCACCTCATTGCCGGCTGCGACGACCCCAGCGTGCTCGGCGACGCCGTCTTCTACCTGATGGAGCCGATCGACGGATTCAACGCCGGTGAAGGCCTGCCGCCGCTGCACGCCGGCGATGCAAGTGTGCGGCATCAGATGGGGCTGTCGATGGCCGACGCCCTGGCCAAGCTGGGCGCCGTTGACCACGTCGCCGTCGGCCTCGCCGACTTCGGCAAGCCGGAAGGCTTCCTGGAACGCCAGGTGCCGCGCTGGCTTTCGGAGCTGGAGTCCTACAACGAGTACGAGGGCTACCCGGGACCGGACATCCCGGGCATCGAGGAAGTATCCACCTGGCTGGAAAGTCACCGACCGACAAACTGGAAGCCCGGCATCATGCACGGCGACTACCACGCCGCCAATGTGATGTTCTCCCGCACCGGGCCAGACGTCGTCGCCATCGTCGACTGGGAGATGTGCACCATCGGTGACCCGCTGCTGGATCTGGGCTGGTTACTGGCCACCTGGCGCCAGCCCGACGGGACCGCTGTGTTCAGCCACGCGCTTGGTGGGCAGGACGGCTTGGCCGGCACTGAGGAGTTGTTCGAGCGCTACGCCGCCAACACCGCGCGCGACGTGTCCCACATCAGCTGGTACACGGTGCTTGCCTGCTTCAAGCTCGGCATCGTGATCGAGGGCACGCTGGCCCGGGCGTGCGCGGGCAAGGCCGAAAAAGAGGTCGGTGACCAACTTCACGCGGCCACGGTGCACCTCTTTGAACGGGCGGTCACGCTTATCGATAGGGCACCCTGACCGGCTTCAGCCCGCACAAATCCGTCAACTGCCTTCGGGCACCTCAACGAATCCCGGTTTTCCCGCGTCCACGACGGAGTTGAAGCGGTAGCGAGTTTCGAGGTGCTCGTTGATCTCTCGAATCGCGCTCTCGGGAAGCGCCGTGACAGCGAAGTTCTCGCTGATGCGAGCCGGCTTGACGGACGACGTGAGAACTGCGGTGCCACGCTGAATGCCCCAGGCCAAAAGCACTTGCGCAGGGGTCTTTCCGAAACGCTCAGCCATCGAAACAACGAGAGGGTCGTCGAGCACCCGCGGCTCCAGCGCGTGTCCCAGCGAAGCGAATGCCAGCAGGACGATGCCTTCTGCCGTCAAATACTCATGGAGTTCCCACTGCGGGTGGTACGGGTGCGACTCGACCTCCACGACCGCCGGCTTGATTCGGGCGGTGTTGACGATCCTGCGGGTGCCTTCGACGTCGATATCGGACAAACCGATCGCTCGAGTGAGTCCCGCATCGACGAGAGCCTCCATCGCGGCCCACGTTTCCTCTAACGTGACTCCGTCGTCGTAGACGACGGCCCCGTGCGGGTCGCGGGGGTCCTGGTCGTCGCCGGGCTTGAAGGCGAACGGTGTGTGCACCAGATACAGGTCGACCGTGTCTAGCCCGAGCCTGTTCAGACTGGCCTGCAGCGCGGGCTTGACCCGTTCCGGTCGGTGGTTGTTGTTCCACAGCTTTGTGGTGACGAACAGATCTTCGCGGCGGACCGTCCCGTCGGCGAACAACTCTTTGAGCGCCGCGCCGACCTCGGCTTCATTGCGGTACCGCTCGGCGGCGTCGAGGTGGCGGAACCCGACCTCGACCGCGGTCTTGACGGCATTGCGGGTCTCACCGCGATCGGAGAGCGACGTTCCAAACCCGAGCGCCGGAATCACGCCGGCGCCGTTATTCAGGGTCAATCCGCTCAGGTACAGACTGTCATTCGTTGCCATGGTGGTGCGCCTCCGTCGATTCGTAATCGCTAATAGATGACCAGTCGTCTATGTAACCGCAGGGGCCAGCTCGGGATTCCTCGGAGCGACAACTTTAGTGCAGGAGTGCCGGGACCGTGACGGCTTCGAACCGATCGTACGGCGTGCGACTGCGGGTCACTTTTCCGCGAAGTGCGGCGCCCTCCCACGCCTCGACCAGCAGGGAAGCGAGCTCGTCGGCATCGAGGTCGCTTCGGATGTCTCGGGCGTCATCCTGACCGGAACGCACACACGCCGTAAGCGCCTCGTTCCAGCCGTCGAAAATGCGAACGAGCTCGGCGCGCACCGGCTCACTCGACCCACCGAGCTCGAGCGACAGGTTGCCGATCAGGCAGCCGAGGAGGAAATCGCCGGCCTCGTGGTCGTCAGTGAGCGCATGGAAGAAGCGTGTGAGCCGCTCCTGTGCCGACCCGTCCTCGCCGAGGATCGGCAGCAGCCGCGTCTCGATATCGGACCAGTAGTGTTCGAGGATCGCCGCGCCGAAAGCCTCTTTACTGGGGAAATACGCATAGAACGATCCCTTCGGCACGCCGGCGGCGTTGGTGATGTCTTGGATGCCGCTGGCGGCGAATCCGCGCGCGTGCACGAGGTTGAGCCCCGCATCAAGCAGGCGGCGACGCACCTCCGGATTCGATGGCCGTGGCATGCGGTCGATATTAGCCGACCGGTCACTTATGATTCGTCGCGGAGCGCGGCCGGTGGACCGCCCGGGTTGCCCGTTCAGGCGCCACCACTACCATCACCTGTCGTGCCGCCCTACCCTGAGAACCCCGATTACTACTCTGAGCCGACTCAGGCCGCGCGCTATGGCGGTTACGACTCCGAACCGGAGCCCCCGACTCCGTGGTACCGCCGGCCCGCGGCGCTGGTCGCGGCCGGCGCAGTCGGGGTAATACTGCTCGCGCTAGTGGTGTACGCGGTCGTCAAGCTCGCGACCGGTTCACCGGCTCCCAGTCCGACCCCAACGACGACGCCCACGCCGTCGACCACCGCGGCGACTACCACGGCTGCCGTGCCGCCTCGGCACCACGGAGGCGGAGGGGCGCCGACTCAGACTGTCACCGAAACGGCCCCACCGCCGAGCACCGACACTCCTACGACGACGGTCCCGCCGAGCACTGTCACAGTTTCGCCCAGCACCGAAACCAGCACGGTCACTCAAACCGTGACCGAACCCCCACGCCGGGGACCGTTCGGGGGACGCTAGCAGCGAACCCATAAAGGCGCTCGGCGCTGCGTCCGTCGCAAACAACTACTGCGCCGAGGTGATCGTTTTCGCATCAACGAGAGTGCGGCCGAGCCAGCCGAGCACCGTCGAAAACACTTCGGGGAGTTTGGTTACCGCACAGTGTCCAGTGCCGGGGATGAGCTCGACCGCGGTGTCGCGGCGGCCCTGGAACACCAGGGTGTCGTGCTGCGGGACGTGGACGTCGTCGGCGCCGTTGATCACCAGCATCGGAGCATTGCCACCCTGATCGAGCAATGGGCGCAGCGAGAATTCCGCGAGGCGCGCCAATAGTTCCTCGGGGCCGGGCGGCTGGTCGAATCCCAGTGCGTTGCCGATGATTCCATCCATGCCGAACTGGCTCGGCCCCGCGCCGGCGAAGGCGGCTTCAACCGGTCCGCCCAAAACGACGGCGGCGTCGACCTCACCGGCCAGACCGGAGCGAGCCGAGTAGTACCCGCCCATCGAAATGCCCACATGCGCTACCACGCCGTTGCCGAGGGTCCGGGCGTGTGCGACCAGACCGTGGACGATCTCCGCTCCGCCGGATCCGGTCATCGGCACCGAAGATTCACCGGTTCCCGCGATGTCGAAGGCCAGCACCCGGACGCGGAGCCCCAGCGCGAGCATCACCATGAGACCGTGCAAATCCATCTTCCAGGTGTCCACTCCACCGCTGGCGATAACGACGGGCCCATCGGCCGGGAGATCGAATGGAGTCAACAGATGCACGGGCGCTGCGGTTGTGCCCCCTCGATAAGGCAACTCGAGCACTTGTCGCTGGAATCCCACTCCGAAACCGGGGGCGGCGAGCTGGTACTGCTCGAGTTGATTCGCCAGCGCGACGCACTTGGGTTCATCGGCCAGGGTGGGGAACTTTGCCCATCCGTAGGCCAGTGCGGCTTGCTGGTGCGAGCCTGCATCGGCGTAGGACCCGGCCAGCCTCGACCATTCGAAGACCCATCCGCCAGGGGAGTCCGCCCACATGTCGGTGATCGCAGAGCGCACCGCGTCGACGTCGTCCACCGGTAATCCGGTATTGATCATCTGCGCATACCGCTCGCCGAACAGCTCTTGTGCGTTCAGTGGCCATTGGTAGGACATAACGGCTCCCCTGTCTGATTTGCTTAACGCAGTGATGTTGCGTTAAGGCGACTATACGGATGGCCTCGCGTTAATGCAATATCTATGCGTTAAGATCGCGGGGTGAGTTCTGAAAAGGCTGACGAGCCAGTGCGGCGCCGCACTGGTGGCCGGTCTGCGCGGGTTCGCAGCGCGGTCCTGGACGCGACCCTGCAGGCGATGGCGGAGCACGGACCCAGTGGCCTGACCATCAGCGACATCGCCCGGCGGTCAGGAGTTCACGCGACGTCGATTCAGCGGCGATGGGGTTCGCGCGAGACGGTAGCCCTCGATGCCCTGCTGACGTATAGCCAGGAAAAGCTTCCGATCCCTGACACCGGCACGCTGCGCGGCGACCTGATCGCGTTCGGACGGTCAATCGCCGCCTACCTCGCCACACCACTCGGCGAGGCACTGGCGCGGACCATGGCGGCGACCGAAGATGATCTCTCCGTGGCGGCCAATCGCGCTGAGTTCTGGCGGGCGCGCTACGAAGCTGCGCGCGTCATCGTCGATCGAGCCATCGATCGTCGTGAGATAGCCGCCAAAACCGATCCTGAGCTAGCCATGGAGATGCTTGTCGCACCGCTGCACTTCAGAAAGCTGCTCATCAGGCAGGCGATTGACGAAAGCCGCGTCGAGCACCTGGTCGACACACTCATCGGTGGACTGACCGGATAAATTCGGGACAACTTAGGCATCTGGATTTATCGTCGACGACGCCTGGGTTATGTCTAACCGGTGACAGTTTCACGCCGATTCGCAGTTCTCAAACGTGCAGGTCACGACCAATCACCCCGGCCGAGCCATCACGCCGCATCTACCCCATCGCGGCCTGCTCGCGACCTCGGTGTCGAGGAGGCGAACACCAGCGCGACGACTATGAGTACAACCAAGCACAGGATGTGCCGTCCGGGCCACTGGGCGAAACTCCTGCGCCACACGCGTCGATTCCCCACCACCGAAGGTGAACCTCGGCACGGGCGGGGACTACGGATACGACGAGGCCCACGATTTCGGCGCCTCCTGAACAACCAAAGCCTGACTTTGCGTACATGTCGGAGCTTGCGCGCTCGTTGTCGACAAGGGCAGCCAAGCCCGCTCGCTTCGTGGCGAACCGAGGAGTGAGCCGTCGATCCGGAGGGCGAAGGCTCGGCTCCGATTCTCGCGAGGAGAGCAGCCAAGGTGCAGCACGAGCACACCGAGCATGTTGCCGCGTCACCCGACGCGGTGTACGCGGCCATCTCGGACGTGGCCAACCTCCCGCGATTCATTCCGCAGATGATCGACGTCCGTCCTGCCGGCGAGGCTCGGGTGCAGGTCGATGCGCGCTACGAGGGGCATGAGCAACACGGCGAGGCGTCGTTTCACTCGGATCCGTCCGAACGCAGGATCGAATGGGGCGCGCCGAGCGGTTATCGCGGGTGGATGAAGGTCGACCCGGACGGTGCGGGCTCGCGGCTGACGCTGTTCCTCGAGACCATCCACAGTTCCGAGCGCGATCACGACATCGCGGTCACGCTCGACGCGATTCGCATGCTGGTCGAGTCTGAGGTCTGACCGCCTCGCCGACGGCAGCGGCAACCGCGCCGTGCCCGGGCGGACGCTACCTGAGCTGGATGCCGGTCGGATCTAACCCGACATCGCCATGTCCCAGAAGCCTCGCTCGTAGTGGGTCACCCAGACGAAGGCGTCCTCAGCCTCTCGCGCCTGCTCGCCGACGGAAGCCTCGAGCTGGCGATCAACGGAAGACTGGAGGTCGCGGACGTAGGACCGGAAGCCGTCGGTGGTCCACCTCTTCACGAACTCCCGGTAGGGCTGAGCACCTGGCCGGGCGCCTTCCCAGCTCTCCAGGTACGTGCGTTCGAGCGCCCAGATCGCGGTGATCTGGGCCGGGTAGCCGGAGTAGGTCAATGCCAGCAGGAAGTCGCAGTAGGCCCGAGTCGCCGGATGCATGGGGACGTCGAGGACCGCGCCGCGCCGCGCCGCCATCTCCTCAAACCAGCCGAGCTCCCCAATCGTGGCGACCACGCCCCCCGCGAGGAGGCCGACGTCGGCGAAGGGCGCCGCGGCCGCGATGCGTGACTGGGCGCGCACCAGGGCCTGCGCGTACAGATAGTCCTGGGCCAGCCAACGGTCGAAGGAATCCTCGGGCACCGATCCGTCCCGCACGCCCGCGAGGAACGGGTGAACAGTGGCCGCCTGCCACGCGGCCGTGTGACGGCTCACCAACGCATCTGCAGTCATGGCCTCTCCCATCGGCCGGCAGCGTCGAAGAACCGCAATTCGAGTTCCATCGCCTCGTGATAAAGGACGGCCAGGCGGTCGTGATCGCCTCCGTAGCGGTCGAGCAGCACCTCTAGACGTCGTGCCAGGGCCTCGAACTGCGCGCTCGAGTACGTCATCACCCACTCGCGATAGGGACTCTCGGGCTTGGTTTGAGCGGCCAGTTGCTGGCCGAGGTAGGCG
>DATKEW010000037.1:0-7652 GCA_035511785.1 Mycobacterium sp. | reverse complement strand
GTCGCGGCGCCGGTGCTGCTGGCGATGATGAGGTTCGGTCAGGGCCTCGCGTTGGGCGGGGAGTGGAGCGGAGCGGCGCTGCTGACCACGGAAACCGCCGAACCCGAGAAGCGGGCGCGGGCCGCGATGTGGCCGCAGTTGGGCGCACCATTCGGTTTCCTGCTGGCCAACGGGCTGTTCCTCATACTCATCGGCTGGCTGGGCCACAGCAAGGTCAAGCCCGACCCGGAGGGCGCGTTCCTGACTTGGGGATGGCGGATCCCGTTCCTGTTGAGTGCGGTCATGGTGGCGATCGGGCTCTATGTGCGGCTGCGATTGACGGAGACGCCGGTGTTCGCCAGGGCACTCGAGCGTGGCGAGCGAGTCCGGACCCCGCTGACCGCGGTGTTTCGCACCAGTTGGCGCGAACTGGTTATCGGCACGTTCGTTATGCTCGCGACTTACACCCTCTTCTACACCGTCACCACGTGGGCGCTGAGCTACGGCACCTCCAAGCGACCACCGGGCGGGACCGGGCTGGGTTTCGGGTATGTGGATTTCTTGCACATCCAGTTGATCGCAGTGTTGTTCTTTGCGGCGATGGTGCCGATCGCGGGCGCGCTCGCCGACCGGTTCGGCCGGCGCAGAACGTTGTTGGTCATCACCACGGCGATCATCGTCTACGGTGTGTCATTCGGTCTCATCCTGGCGCCTGACAGCGCGACGAAGGGCTCCGTGCTGCTATTCCTCGTCATTGGAATGACTTTGATGGGCTTATCCTTCGGCCCGATGAGCGCGGTGCTGCCCGAACTTTTCCCGACCAACGTGCGCTACACCGGCTCCGGGATCGCCTACAACGTGTCAGGCATCCTGGGCGCGGCAGTGGCGCCCTTCATAGCTACTTGGCTGGCCACCAAATACGGCGTGGCATGGGTCGGGGCGTACCTCATCGTGGCGGCGATCCTGACCTTCATCGCGTTGTTGCTGATGCGTGAGACCAAGGACGTTTCGCTGGACATCGCAGTCGACGACCACGTTGGCGATGCCGTCCATCCCCGGTGATTAATCATGAGCTTGCTATCCAACCGGCCGATCGGTGTCCTTGCGTAGGTGAAATAGATTGTGGGACATCGGATCGACCGCGGTTATCCCCACGGTGCCTTGGGTGGTGTGGGCTTGGGCGAGGCGGCGGATAAGTGCACTGCGTGGATGCCTGGTTTCTTCGACAGCTGGTCGAGCAGACTTTCAAGGTGAGCCTTGTCGGTGTGCCAGTGCTGCACCGACTCCGGTTTCTGAGACAGTTCGGCGAGGACCCGTTTGAGTTTGTCCGGCGTCTCGCGGTCGTTGTCGGAGGTGGGCCGGGCGCCCCGGGTCGCGGTCGCGCTGATCGCGCGCGGAACGGTGCCGCCTAGGGCGCTTACGGCCAAACCCGCCAGGGCCAGCTGGCTAAACGCCGTCCCGGCGCTCTCGATGGTGACCGCCGGGGCCGCAGCAGCATTGGTGGCGTGCACCACGGCGGCCAGCCTGACCGTCGGAGTGGCCGCCGCCCAGCTTGGCGGCACCGACAGCGCGCCCACCCCACCCGCGCTGCCCATGCCCGCCGACACCGCGGAGCCGGCCGCACCGACGCCTGCCGACCCCAGCGCAGACGTCCCTGATCCCAGGCCTGCCGACAAAGCTGCCAACCCCGGACTGGCTGCTCCGGTTGCAGACGCGGCGTTCAATATGCCGGTCAAATACTGTGAATACCCCGACAAGCTCGAGATGACGGTGACTATGGGGGCAGCCTGCCCGGGACCAAGCGCCAGTCCGCCGATCTGCTCGGCGGCCCCGGCGATCGCGGTAATCGCCGACGGCGGGGCAGCGGCGGCCGGTGCTGCGGCGCTGTGCAGCATTTGCGGCACCACCGACATCAGCTGTGACAACGCCGAGTGGGCGTTGGCGCCGGAAGACGTGCCGACGGCGTCGACGACCGCGGGCACCTGGCCAGCCGCGCCGGCCGGGCTGGTGGTCTGCGGCGGCCCGATGAACGGTGTCAACTGGGTAGCGGTCGCCGAGGAGCCGGCGTAGCCGTACATTGCGGCGGCGTCTTGGGCCCACATGTCGGCGTAGGCGGACTCGGTGGCCGCGATTGCCGGGGTGTTTTGGCCGATAATGTTCGTCGCCACCAGCGACGCCAGCTGGCTGCGGTTGGCGGCGATCACCGGCGGGGGCACCGTCGCCGCGAACGCGGTCTGGTAGCCGGCGGCCGCCGCCCTGGCCTGTCCCGCAGCCTGCTCGGCCCGCGCGGCGGCGCCACTCATCCACACCGCATACGGTGCGGCCGCGGCCGCCATCGCCGCCGACGACGGGCCCTGCCATTCCGCGGTCAGCCCCGAAATCACCGACGAATAGGACGCCGCCGTGGATCGCAGCTGGGCGGCCAGCTCGTCCCAGGCCGCCGCGGCGAACACCATCGGCCCCGACCCCACGCCGACATACATCCGGCCGGAGTTGATCTCCAGCGGCAATAACCCGAAATCCATTGCTACAGGCCCAAACCGGCCGTGACCGCGTCGGCGGCCTCGGTGGCGGTGGACGACCCGGCGCTGGTTGCCAGGGTGTTGATAAACATGTCGTGAATCGCAGCGGCCTGCGCGCTGATCGCCCGATACATCGGTGCGTAGGCGGCGACCTGCGCCGCGGTCAGCGGTCCGGGCTTCCTAGTCACCAAAGACATCTGTCCTCCTCGTCTCGTCGGTCTGAGTCTTCGTCGATGGCCCGACGGTTCGCAGACCAGTCGGGTATCGAACGCCTGTCGGCTAGGCATCGGCCCAAAATCCGCTACCGGCAAGCCGTTTCGCCAGGACCGCCTGGCGGATTGCCCATACACCCGGTGGCCGCGACCGAAGCGCGACGCCACACGCGTGCTGGTCGCCGAACCGGTCGTTGATCGTCATCGACGATGTCTCCAAGGGGTGGGTAGGCGGCCAAGCATGTGCCATCGGCGGTCAGTCGTCTGGCGCGATCACGATGATGATGGGAGTGGTCGCGCGCCCCGAGTAAGCACCGCTGCAGCCCGCAGCGGTGCCGCCCGTGCCGGCCATGGCGCGTCCAGCCAGACTTGACACGGCCATGTTGCTGAACAAGCCGCCCTGGTTATCTGCGGCGACGATGGCCGGGGCGTCGGCGCCCAGACCCAATTGCGGCAGCACCGTGGCCAGCGGCTTGATGGCCGGGGCGGCCGCGGCCCAACCTTGTGGCACCGACAGCCGCCCCAGCGAACCGGCGTGGCCAATATCCGCCGATACCCCGGCCGGTGAGCCGACCAGACGCGTGCCCGAACCCAGCCCACCCTCCAGCAATCCTGCGCCGCCGGCCGATGGCAATGCCGACACCTGCTGGGAGAGTTGGGCAACCGCGCTCGAGACCGAGGCCAGCCCGTAAGGCTCCGCGCCGAACAGATAACCGCCGAGGGCAGGATTGACCAGCGCCAGCGGCGAGAATGGCCCGGTGAGGCCGCCAAGTAGCGACAGCAGCGAGGGCGGATCAGCCGCCGCCGGCGCCGGGGGCGCCGCGGATGCCGCGGGCAATGTCAGGCTCTGCAGCGACCGCGGCATCGCGGACATCAGCTGGGACAACGTGTGCGCGTGCCCGCCGGCGGCCGTGCCGGTAGCTTGGGCGACCGCGGCGGCCTGGCCGCCCGCCCCCGTCGGGTTGGTGGTCTGCGGCGGCTCGGTGAACGGCGTCACCTGCGAGGCGGTCGCCGAGGAGCCGGCGTAGGCGTACATCGCGGCCGCGTCTTGGGCCCACATCTCGGCATAGTGCAACTCCGTCGCCGCGATCGCGGGGGTGTTCTGCCCGAGAAAATTGGTCGCGACCAGCGACATCAACAGAGCGCGATTGGCCGCGACGAACGGCGGAGGCACCGTTGCCGCGAACGCGGTCTCATAGGCGGCGGCCGCCGCCCTGGCCTGGGTGGCGGCCTGCTCAGCCTGAGTTGCAGTGGCGCGCATCCATGCCACATACGGCGCAGCCGCGGCCGCCATCGTCTCCGACGACGGACCCTGCCACCCGGCGGTTAGCCCGGAGATCACCGACGAATAGGAAGCCGCGGTGGAGTGCAGCTGCGCGGCCAGCCCGTCCCAGGCCGCCGCGGCAAGCAGCATCGGTCCTGCGCCTGGACCCGTATACATTCGTCCCGAATTGATCTCCGGCGGTAACACCCCGAAATCCATCGCTACACACCTGCTTGATTGCGCAAACCCTCCGCCACGAAAGCGGCCACGTCCGCGGCGAAGCCAGCCATAAGGGACCGGCCGGTCAAGGACATCGTCGCCGTCGCAGCGACCTGTGTTGGGTCGACGACCGCTCGCGCCACCACGCCGGCCGGCAGCCCGGCGCCAAGCTGAACCAACCAGCAGGCGACCGCATCACTCACGCCGATCTGGTGGGCTATTAGCACCGCGAGCGTCCCTGCCGGGTTGTGGCCGCCCAGGAGGTGTCCACCGGCGTCGACCATTGCCCTCAGCAAAGCCCCGATCGCAAACGGTGCCCACGGATTGGCGCTCGCCACGACTAAGCCGACGGTGAATACCAGGACGAAAGTTCCGGCCGCCTCGACCGCATAGTCGATGGCAATTCGAGGGCCGGTTGACACCTCGGGGAGATCTTCGGTCGCCGACCCCGGAAGCGGTCCAAACGTCGCGTGGATCACGTTGTGGCCCCTGTATGCCGGGGTGACTGACAAGACATGTTCGACGATGTCAGCTGGGCGCGCTACCAGCGTCGTCAGCAGGGGCCATCAACGGTGCCGCGACCAGCCCCCAGGACATCGCCGCGCACACCGGCATGGTCCCAGATCTCGGCGAACCCGCCGTCTTCGAGGCGATAAAGAGCGAACTTCGAGATGGCACCTTAACCCGCGCGCGATTGTTTGACTTGGTTGGGAGGTTGCCGACTATGTAGTCATCCGGTCGCCTCCTCAACGGGCAGTGCCGCTGCCCGATCAGCGGGGCGTCTCCGACGGGGAATGTGCGTGGTTTGTTTTGAGGAAGGTCTCCCATCGTGTGTCTCCGGTGTGATTGGGCGCCCGCACGAGGCGCTTTTGCAACCATCGGGACTTGTTCGGTGTCCCCGTCAGCAGCCTGGGGCGGGCGTGTGGACGGGGTCAATGGATTCGGGGGTGAAACGCCCCCATGGAGTGGGATAACCCACCCCACAATCGTGGCGCGGCCCTCAGCCGTGCCCAGTCACAAGTATGGGCTCGCTTTGGTCGAGGTATCTGCCGCAGCACTCCCAAAAGGATGACCATCCGCGCGCACGACCGCTGAAGATGTCAGCATTTATGATCTATCACCTATGTGACACACCGCCTCGGTGTGATTGATGCATTAGTGACACAACTAACCGCCGGTCTAACAGCGTATCAGGGGCTATAGTCCTGCGGCTGCCTGCCGCCATTTTATTGATGATAAATCATGTATTATGTTGCCATGCACATTTCGAGGGGAAGCGATGCCCGTTGATCTCTCGCGGTCATCCGGCGGCAAGAACACGCGAGACACGTGGCAGTCCGCGTCTGGGGCATTGGTCCGTCGCTACCAACGCGCGTTCGAAAAGGCGACCAACCTGCATCCGATTCATCGACTCGACAGCGTCGTCGATCGCAAGCGCGACCGATTCCTAACCGAGCTGGGCGCCCGCGCGAACGAACTCCACGACCAACTGCTTCGCGCCATGCGTGACCACGCCACCTCAGGCGACGCCCGCGAGCTGGCAAGGTTGTACGAAGTCGCCATCGAACTTCAAGGCATTCGGTCCGACCATCGCCAGGCCGTCAACGACGAGCGACTGCACATGCTGACCACCGGCCAAGAGGTGAGCGCTCGGCTATCCCCCACAGCGGGGGTTAAGAGCCTGCTCGAGCGCGCGGCCACCACGATTTGCGATCTCCCCGGACTTGATCGCGCGATGGTGTTTCAGCGTGAAGCTGACGTGTTGCGTGCCGCCGCCACCGTTTTCGTCGGCCATGACGATTGGGCCAGGGACTGCCAGGCCTTCTCGGCCAGCACGAGATACCATCTGGTGCCACAACGTCCCGAGACGCGGATTATTCGTCGTCGCCGCCCGGCGCTCGTCACCGATGCACTGAATGATCCCAACGCGTTTCAGCCGATCACGCAAAAGCTGTGGACCGGCAGAAATCACCGCGGGGGGCGGCCGCGGGCCGCAAACTACGTCGCCGCGCCGGTGATTGCCTATGGCGAGGTCGTCGCGACGATACATGGCGATGCCTATTTCAGTGATCGTGTGGTCGACGAGGTCGACCGCGATGTCCTCGCCTCCTTCGCCGCGTCATTGGGACAGATCGCGGAACGGGCGATCCTGATCGAGCTGTTGCAATTCCAGCAAAGGATGGCCGAGCAGCTCGCTCGGTCGACAAGCGGCGTCCTGGGCGCCGTGGGCGGTGACATTCCGCTGCTGGAATCCGATCAGCGGGCCTCGAAGGCGCCGTGGCAGAGTCGCAGCGAGGTCGTCGCAGAGCTGACCCGACGCGAGTACGAGGTTTTGCAGCTGATGACCAAAGGGGCCACCAACCGCGAGATCGCGACGACGACCTTCCTGTCCGAGGAAACCGTAAAGTGGCATGTGAAACACATCCTGAAAAAGTTCGGCGTGGCCCACCGCGGACAAGCGGTGGCAATGTATTTGGAAAGTCTGAATGGCGGTTGAGCGTCAAGAGGCGGTCATCTCCGCGCGCGTGTGGGCGCGGCGGGGTGAGGTGGTTGAGTCCCGGCAACTGGAACGTGCACAACCAGGCTGTGCGGTCGTGCTCACTACTCTTCCCCAGCCAGGTGTCGGCGTGGTGTCCGCTTCGGCGGCTATGACTCGTTCGCGGATTTCGAGCGGGTAAAGCGCGTCGAACGTCGTTGGGCGGGCTCGCCTGTCGCCCATCGGGGGAGCAAGCCGTCGCCGACCACGATCGGCCGCGGCGTCACTCCTGTTCGGTGTAGCACAGATGCCACGGCAGAATCGGGATCGGCCATTGCTTTTGGCGGCGCCGGAGATGGATGCGGGAACGCAGCGCCCCACCGCACATCGGAGGTGTTCGATGGGTCGATATCGTCATCGAGCAGGTAGGTCACCGAGCACGTGCGCCGCGTCCGCTTGTTGAATTTGCCCCAGATATGTTGACCGCACTCGGGCCAGTGCCGGTCAGGCGCTGACGCCGTCGTTGCGATTTCCTCCTCCTGGTTGAACCGCCTCCGGTCAATCCGCATACGATGTGCGAGTTCAGCGGCTCGGGACGGCTAAGGGCCTTCGTGGGGGTGGGTTGTCCCACTCCATGGGGGTGTTTCACCCCCGAACCCATTGACCCCGTCCACGCGCCCGCCCCAGGCTGTTGACGCGGACACCGAACACTCCCCCATTCGCTGCAAAAACGCCCCGTGCGGGCGCCTGATCAGATCAGACGGGAGACACACGATGGAAACTGAGCCAGGTGCACATCGCAGCGCGGCGATCACCGGCGCCGGTGGCGGGCTCGGCAGGGCAGTAGCTCTCGGTCTTGCCCAAAAGGGGTATCGCGTCTACGGCAGCGCGCGGAAGCATGCTGACGTTGCTGAGGTCGCGGCCGCGTCGGCCGGCACCGTGCAGATGGACATTTGCGATGTCACTAACGAGGCATCCGT
>DATKEW010000036.1:0-2927 GCA_035511785.1 Mycobacterium sp. | reverse complement strand
CCGGTTGTTGCGCTTGACGTACTCGAACAGGGTGATGTCGTCGTTGGGTCCGAGCACCGCGTCGAGGAACCGGCGCAGCGCACCGGGCTCTTGCGGGAAGTCCACCAGGAAGTAGTGCTTGAGGCCGAGGTGCACCAGCGATCGCTCCAGCACCTCGCCGTAGCGCGATACGTCGTTGTTGCCGCCTGAGATCAGGCAAACGACGGAGGATCCGGGCTCGATGTCGGCCTCGAGCAGGCCGGCGACCGACAGCGCACCCGCCGGCTCGGCGATGATGCCCTCGTTCTGATAGAGGTCCAGCATCGCGGTGCACACCGCGCCCTCGTCGACGGTGGTGATCGATACCATGTCGCCCGCTGCGGCCAGCGCGGCATAGGTCAGCGTTCCGGCCCGTCTCACCGCGGCGCCGTCGACGAACTGGTCGACGTGGTCCAGCGTCACCGGCTCGCCGGCGGCCAGGGCGGCCATCATGGCGGCGGCACCGGCCGGCTCGACGCCCAGCACCGCGGTGTTCGCCGTCCGCTCGGCCAGGTAGGTGGTGATGCCGGCGATGCAGCCGCCGCCCCCGACCGGGACCACCACCAGGTCAGGCTCGCTGTCGAGTTGAGAAAGCAGTTCGACGGCAATGGTGCCCTGGCCGGCGATGGTGCGCAGATCGTCATACGGCGGCACCAGCGTGGCGCCGGTGCGTTCCACGTCGGCCACCGCCGCCTCGGCGGCGAGGTCGTAGCTCGATCCCCCCACGATCAGCTCGATGCACTCCCCGCCGTGGTAGCGGATCCGGTCGAGCTTTTGCTGGGGCGTCTTCGCGGGCACGTAGACGCGGCCGCGCACACCCAGCGTCCGGCATGCGTAGGCGAAGCCCTGCGCGTGATTTCCCGCCGATGAGCACACCACCCCGGCCGCCAACTCCTCGGCGGACAACTGCACCAACAGGTTGTAGGCGCCCCGCAGCTTGTAGGAGCGCACGGTTTGCAGGTCTTCTCGCTTCAGGTAGACCTGCGCGCCGGTGACCGCCGACAGCCGATCGCTCAGCTGCAACGGGGTCGGCGTGACCACCGACGCGATCCGCCGGGCCGCGGCGTCAACGTCCACTGCGCCGAGCGGCGCAGACATCGGGGCGCTCGGGCTCTGGCTCAGTTCAGCGGACACCGGTCCATGGTGCCATGCTGCGCCTTCGACCTGGGCAAGCGGCTCAGCTCACCGGGGTCAGTACGAACACCGGAATCTGGCGGTCGGTCTTTGTCTGGTACTTGGCGTAGTCGGGCCAGGCCGCGACGGCGCGCTCCCACCAGGCGGCTTTCTCCTCGCCAAACACCTCCCGGGCGTCGTAATCGCCGGTGACGGCGCCGTCTTGCAGCTCGACGCGTGGGTTCTTGGCGATGTTGTAGTACCAGACCGGGTTCTTCGGGGCCCCGCCGAGTGAGGCGACGACCGCGTACTCGCCGTTGCGCTCGACTCGCATCAATGGGGTTTTCCGGAGTTTGCCGGTCTTGGCTCCAACGGTGGTCAGCAGAATGACGGGCTTTCCCTGCAAGTCCGTGCCGTCGGTTCCGCCGGATTCGATGTACTTGTCGGCTTGTTCGCGGGACCAATCCAACGGGCTGGGTGCATATTCACCTGAAAGCGGCATGCCCATCACTTTACGGCCGCGGTCGTTATTCCCGCTTCTCGTGCTGCGGCTGAACAAAGGAACGAAGATGACGGCGAGTCTGGTGATCGGGTGTCCCGGCCTCGCCGTCCCTGTGCCTGCCCCGCGTGTAGTCGCCTTGCCAATCCACCCGCTCTCCCGCGGCGACCTTCGCCGCCGCCCGGGCTCGCCCTTCCTCGTCACGCGAGCGGAGGAAGAGCTCATGCTTGCGCTGCAGATCTTCGTCAGATTCGATGCGCCTGAGTTCGGGGGCGAACCCTTCAAGGTCGGCTCGGCGCTGCGGGACGATCATGCAGATCGGCTCGTCGACCTCGAATCGCACCGGCATCAATTTGCGGGTGATTTTCCAGTTCATGCTGAAACTCGCACTCGCCCAGTCGGTTTCGACTATGCCCTCCAACGGGCACACGGCGTCCTTCGGATAGTTCGCCGGCCCGCGGACCAACAGGTTGTAGCCCGGTGGAGTGCGAAACAGCAGCGGCAAATGCCAGGTCAGGATGCCGTAACCGAAATGGCTGGCGGGCAGGAGCTGGCCGGCGTCGCGTTTATCGGGTGCGATCATCACGTCCACGCCTCCTCCCTCACCGATCCACGTAGCGGTGAACGCGCACGGATTGCGCAGCTCCCACCCGCTCTGGTTGGCGATGAGCATCGGCAAGCACCGATTGGGCCAACCTATGCGCCTGTCTGCCATCTCTGACATCCACGTGCGGCTGATCGGTGCCGGGGTGATCGGCGGCGCGTTATCCCGGGTGATGAACCCGATCAGTGGGTGGGCTTGCGTATTGGGCTCGTCACTCACCGGATCCTCGATTCGCTGGCTACCGCGTATCGCGAGCGCCTCGATCGAGACGCCCGGTCAGGTGTTGACATCTGGATACCCGCTGCTTCAGACGTTGGAATCCGCTCCCCCATAACGCATGTCGTACGCGGTGGGGGCCCCGGCCCGTTAGCATTCCTAACGAACAGTCTACCGCGAAGGGCCGATTACCGCGTCCTGGCCAGCTCCGCGATGGCGTTGACCCGCCGGATGGCGGTGGCGATCTCGTCGGCGAACTGCCGCCGTCGTTCGGCGATATCGGGGTCCTCGAAGCCGTCCACCAGCTCGCGATGCCGCGCCAAGCGCAGCGCGGTTTTGAACAGTTCCATCGACCTCGACTCGGCGCTGGCGATTCGGCGCTGCAGCTCCCACTGCTTGCCCACCTCGAGGCACTCGGTGAGGAATGGCTGCTCGTCGAACGATTCGTCCTCGTAAGCGGCGAGCCGGGCGGCGACG
>DATKEW010000035.1:0-7619 GCA_035511785.1 Mycobacterium sp. | reverse complement strand
TCAGCGGTCTTGGCCATCAGTGCGATGTTCGCGCCGTCGGCCGCGACCCGCTTGGCGATCGACAGCCCGATGCCGCGGCTGGCGCCGGAGATAAACATGGTCTTTCCTGCCAGCGTCATCGCGCAGCCTTACCTTCAGCGGTGGAAACGGAGACAGGGACAGAGGTGAAGTCGTCCGGAAAATTCCGCGAGAACGTCTGGTCGGTGGAGCCCGGGTTAGCAAACACCGTCGTCAACCCCAGCGAACGCAACAGATTGCAGGTAACGTCGTGGACAGTCTTCTCGCCTACCATGGCCCCGCCGATCCTTTCCCTTCGCCGGAACTTGCCAACGCGTTACAACCGTGCGCTGCCACCACCATCGCCAGAAACCACTGAGTCTGTCGATGTCATCGTTGACAGCGATCTACATCGACCGCTGTGCCCGAGAACAAGGTCCGCCTGATTTCAGAGGCTTCTCTCAGGAGATTCGGGCTCTGCCACCCTCTGAACCCGATCACCTGGCGGACGTACACAGCGCCTGTGGCGGTGCAGCGGACGGGTCGCTGGCGACGCGCCGACAACCCGGCCCGAAATCGATGCGCCTGCGGCGCTGCTGACCTGGGCGGGTGATCCGTTACATCGGCGCGTTGGCCGGCTGGAATATCCCGGAGCCGTCGGATTCTTCCTCTGCGCGGATCACGTGGACCACCGCATTGATCAACGCCAGATGGGTGAACGCCTGCGGGAAGTTGCCCAGGTGCCGGCCGGTGCGCGGCTCGATCTCCTCGGCGTAGAGGTGCAGCGGGCTGGCGTAGGCCAGCAGCCGCTCGCAGAGCCGCTTGGCGCGGGCCACCTCACCGATCTCGACCAGGGCTGACACCAGCCAAAACGAGCAAATGGTGAACGTGCCCTCCTCGCCGGACAGCCCGTCGTCGGTCTCCTCGACCCGGTATCGCAGCACCAGGCCTTCCTCGGTGAGCTCGTTGGCGATCGCCAGCACCGTGTTGCGCACTCGCGGATCGTCCGGCGGCAAAAATCGGGTCAGCACCACCAGCAGCAGCGATGCGTCCAGCGCGTCACTGCCGTAGCGCTGGGTGAACACACCCCGCGAGTCCACGCCGTGCTTCAGAATGTCGGCCTTGATCTCCTCCGCGATGGACCGCCATTGCAGGGCATAGCTCTTCTCACCCTGTCGCTCGGCCAGCTTGGACCCGCGGTCCAGTGCCACCCAGCACATCACCTTCGACGACGTGAAGTGTTGCGGCTCCCCGCGCACCTCCCAGATTCCCCGGTCGGGCTCGCGCCAGTGCGCGATCGCCTCCTCGACCTGCTTCTTCAACACCGGCCACAAGGTTTCCGGAACTTGCTCGCGTGACTTGGCGTGCAGATAGAACGAGTCCAGGATCGAGCCCCAGATGTCGTGCTGGACCTGGTCGTAGGCCCCGTTGCCGATCCGCACCGGGCGGGCGTGGTCATATCCGGTCAGATGGTGCAGCTCGTCTTCGACCAGGCTGCGCTCGCCACCCACCCCGTACATGACCTGCAGCGGATGGCGCTCGTCGCTGTTGGCGCCGGAGACGTCGGCGATGAACGCAAAGAAATCGTCGGCCTCGCGGTCCAGCCCCAGCGTGTAAAGCCCCCACAACGCGAACGTCGAGTCGCGAACCCAGGCATAGCGGTAGTCCCAGTTGCGTTGCCCCTGAGGCGTTTCCGGAAGCGACGTGGTGCTGGCGGCCAGCAGCGCGCCGGTGGGCGAATAGGTCAATCCCTTCAGCGTCAGGGCGCTGCGCTGCAGGTACGCCCGCCACGGGTGGTCAGGGAAGTTGCCGATGTTGATCCATTGCCGCCAGCACTCGGTGGTTTGCCACATTTTTTCCGCGGCCTCTGCGTAGGTCTGCGGCGCCGGGTGTTTGGTCCAGCTCAGCGCGACGAAAACGTCGTCGCCCTCGGTCATCCGGGTGCGCGCCCGCGCTTCCCGGCCCTCTATACCGATGCGCAGGTTGGTGGTCAGCCGCAGCGCCGGGTGGGCGTCGGGTTGTTTGCCACCACGCGCGATGGCCTCGCCGTACGCATTGGCCGAGTACTCCCAGCAGGCGCTGTCGCGGTGGTAGTCGAACGCCGGCTCGCAGCTCATCATCAGCTCAACGGTGCCGCTGACGCAGCGCACCGTGCGCAGCAGGATGTGTTCGGCGTCCCAGTCCATCGGGGTGCGCCGATGCGTGCGTGAGCGACGCTCGATGTCGTGCCAGGGGCCCATCACCAGCGTGTCGCGCACGATCACCCACCCGGTGTGGGTCTGCCAGGTGGTCTCCATGATCAGGCTGCCGGGAAGGTAGCGGCGCGCCGAGGGCACCGAGACGCCGTAGGGACCCAGCCGGAAATGGCCGGCGCTACGGTCCAGGATCGCACCGAACACGCTTGGGGAGTCAGGCCGTGGCAGACAGAGCCACTCCACCGAACCGGCCGGGGAGATCAGACATGTCGTCTCCCAGTCGGACAGAAATGCGTAATCGGCGATCGGCGGAAACGGGTTGCGCAGCGCTGCGCTGGGCGCAAAGGGCGCGGGGCCGCTGAAGTCAAGCGGCGACGCCAGAGCCGACTCGTGGGTTGTTTCCTGCGCCGTTTCAAACGCTTCCGCGGGGGCAGCATCGGCCGGTCGGTCGCCGGGTTGAGCGTGCAGCACCATCCCGACATCATCGACTCTCGATGTGCCCGGCGTCCATGATTTTGCTGATGTGGCGCGTAGCCGTGACCTACCCGCGCCGTCTGGCGTACCTCGGCGCCCGCTCGGGCAGCGGGCCGATCGCCACCAGGTAGCCGACGAGCCGCCGCAACGCCAACGATCGGGCCACCAGTCGTACACCCCGCGGCGCGGCGTCGCTTCCGCCCACCGCGGCCGCGATCACGTTGGAATGGATCATCCGTTGCGCTGCCTGCAGAATCACTGTCGGAATCCAACGGCGCCTCTGCACCCGCGCCAGCTGGCCGGTCGAGACCCGTCCTGCGCGTAGCGGATCGGCCAGTATGCGTGCGGCGGCCACCGCGTCGGCCACCGCCAGGTTGATGCCGACCCCGCCGACCGGCGACATCGCGTGCGCCGCATCGCCGATCAACAGCACGGCGTCGCAGTACCAGCGGGGGAGCCGATTGAGTTGCACGTCAAGCAGTTTCACGTCGTCGAGCGATGTCAGCTTGTCAACGCGGTCGACGAGCCAGGGCACCATGCTGACCACCGCGCGCCGCAACGCCTCGATGCCTTGGGCACGCATCTCGGCGTCGGTTCCCTTGGGAATGACGTAGGCGATCTGGTAGTAATCGCCGCGGTCGATCATGATCGTCGCGTGCCCGGCGCGGAGCAAACCGGCCAGTCCGCTCGGATCGTCGGGCCGGCGAGGCAACCGAAACCACCACACGTCCATTGGGGTGCCGAAAGTGTGCGGCTTGAGGCCGACGGCTGAGCGCACGGTCGACGAGCGGCCGTCGCAGGCCACCGTGAGCTCGGCGCGCATTTCTTTCCTCTCGCCGGCCTGGTCGCGGTAGGTGACGCCGACGACGCGGTCGGCCTCGTGCCCCGAGGGTCCCGAACCCCGGATCACCCCGACCACCTCGGCTTTGCGCAGCAACGCCGAAACTGGGCTCCGCCTCGGCGGCGGTGGCCACCATCTCGAGGAAGTCCCACTGCGGCACCAGGGCGATGTGCTGATGCCCGCCGGGAAGACGGGTCAGGTCGAGATTCACCGGTTGGTTCTGTATCTCCATGCGGACGGTGTCGATAAGACGGTGCGGAATCTGCGTGAACCGCGGCCCCAGCCCGAGCTCGTCAAGTAGCCGCAAGGTGCTCGCGTGCACGGTGTCTCCCCGGAAGTCACGCAGGAAGTCGGCATGTTTTTCCATCACCGTGACTTTTATGCCGGCGCGGGCCAACAGCAGGCCAAGCATCATGCCCGCCGGTCCACCGCCGGCAATCAGACAGGTCGTTTCCTCAGATTCAGAGGACGCGGGGGGCACCCGCCGATCTTGGCACATTGGTTTCGCGTGCCGGGGGGAATAGTGTGAGCCCGATGAACGCGTTCCTCAATTGGTGGGACGGCAACGAGCTGTGGCTTTCCGGGCTCGCCTTCGTGCTACAGGCCATGGTGGTGATGCCGGTCGTGCTGGCGGTGGCCTACATCACGGCGGCTTTGCTGGACGGCCTGCTCGGCAAGAGCATCGAGTTGATGCGCCGTGTCCGCCACGCCGACGGGGCGCAAGGATAACCCGGATGCCTCGGTCACACGTGACGTTGGTTCTCGTCACGCTCGTGGTACTGGTGATCGTCGCGTGGCTGCTAACGCACTGAGGCCATCGGTTGCCAGCTTGCTTGACACGCAGTCCGGTGGCGGGCTCCTGAATTCCTGTTAGGCTTCCCGCCATGCACATAGCAACCGGTGTTTTGGAGTGCTATGCATTCGAACACTGTTGTCGCTGACTCCCAAACCCGTGCGCGGTCTGGTCTGGAGTTCGTAAATTCTCCTGAAGTTCTCGGCGCCTTTCCGCAGAAACGGGACCGATATCCATAGTCCCGCACCGGAAGGCCACAAATGTTGAACAACATCGGCAGCGCAGCGCGCTGGCGGCCTGTCCGGTATGTCTGGGCGCTCGCCCTGATTGTCGGTGTCGTCGCGGCGTGTCACGGCGGCCCGAGCGACGTCGTAGGAGGCGGCGGACCGAGTAACGCCAACTCGACTATCACCCTGGTCGCCTATTCGGTCCCAGAACCCGGCTGGAGCAAGGTGATTCCCGCGTTCAACGCCTCCGACGAGGGCAAGGGCATTCAGGTGATCACCTCATATGGCGCCTCCGGCGACCAGTCGCGCGGCGTCGTCGACGGTAAGCCGGCCGATGTCGTGAACTTCTCGGTCGAACCCGACGTCACGCGATTGGTCAAGGCCGGCAAGGTTTCCAAAGATTGGAATACCGACGCCACCAAGGGCATTCCCTTCGGGTCGGTGGTGGCGTTGGTGGTGCGCAAGGGCAATCCCAAGAACATCAAAGATTGGGATGACCTGCTGCGGCCCGGTGTGGAGGTCATCACGCCCAGTCCATTGAGTTCGGGGTCGGCCAAGTGGAATCTGCTCGCTCCGTACGCCGTAAAGAGCAGTGGTGGCCAAGACAGCCAAGCCGGTGTCGAGTTCGTCAGGAAGTTGGTGAGCGAACACGTTAAATTGCGCCCAGGATCGGGTCGGGAAGCCACCGACGTCTTTGTCCAGGGCAGCGGTGACGTGTTGATCAGTTATGAGAACGAGGCCATCGCCACGGAGCGGGCGGGTAAACCGGTACAACACATCGTCCCAACGCAGACCTTCAAGATCGAGAATCCAGTGGCGGTGGTGAGCAGCAGCCCGCACCTGGCCGCCGCGAGGGCCTTCAAGAACTTCCTGTATACGGCTGCGGCACAGGCCGTGTGGGCGCAGGCCGGTTTCCGGCCCGTCGATCCAGCCGTCGCCGCCGATTTCCGCGATCATTATCCTGTGCCGGGCAAGCTCTGGACGATCGCCGATCTCGGTGGCTGGGGCACAGCGGATCCGCAGCTGTTCGACAAGAACACCGGCAGCATCACCAAGATCTACATGCGGGCCACTGGATGACTCGATCTTCTATAGGCGCAAGCGCCAACCCTCAGGCGATCTGGGCTGAGCTCGGTCATCCCGGCGGTGACGTTGGACAAGCGCCCCCGGGAGCACGGCGCGTTGGCAGATCGGGCACGACATCACTTCGGGTTGGCGTGGCGACCCTGTGGCTTTCGGTGATCGTGCTGCTGCCGCTGGCCGCCATCGCCTGGCAAGCCGCGGGCGGCGGCTGGCGCACGTTCTGGCTGGCGGTCACGTCGAATGCCGCGCTGGAGTCGTTTCGGGTGACGCTGACCATTTCTGCCGGGGTCACCCTCCTGAACTTGGTCTTTGGTCTGCTGATCGCCTGGGTGCTGGTGCGTGACGACTTAGGGGGAAAGCGGCTCGTCGACGCGATCATCGATCTGCCGTTCGCGTTGCCGACCATCGTCGCCAGCCTGGTGATGCTGGCCCTGTATGGGAACAACAGCCCGGTCGGTCTTCACCTGCAGCACACCGCGTGGGGCGTGGCGGTGGCGCTGGCTTTTGTCACGCTGCCGTTCGTGGTGCGAGCGGTTCAGCCGGTGCTGCTGGAAATCGATCGGGAGACCGAGGAGGCGGCGGCATCGCTGGGCGCTTCCGGACCGAAGATCTTCACCTCGGTCGTGCTGCCGTCGCTGACCCCGGCGTTGTTATCCGGTGCGGGGCTGGCGTTCTCGCGCGCAATCGGTGAGTTTGGTTCGGTGGTGCTGATCGGTGGTGCCGTGCCGGGCAAGACCGAAGTCTCGTCGCAGTGGATACGGACCCTGATCGAGAACGACGACCGCACCGGTGCTGCGGCGATATCCATTGTGCTGCTGTTGATCTCGTTCGTCGTGCTTTTCTTGCTGCGTCTTGTCGGTGCGCGTGCGGCCAAACGTGAGGAGTCGGCCGCATGAGATCGTCTTCGGTGGTTCGCTATCTCATCCGATATGCCGCGCTGGCATACATCTTTGTACTGCTCGTCGTTCCGGTGACGCTGATCCTGTGGCGCACCTTCCGTCCCGGATTCGGCCAATTCTTCGACTGGGTCAGCACCCCGGCGGCGATATCGGCGCTGAACTTGTCGCTGCTGGTGGTGGCCATAGTGGTGCCGCTGAACGTGGTCTTCGGTATTCCGACGGCATTGGTGCTCGCCCGCAACAGGTTTCGCGGTAAGGGCGTGTTGCAGGCGATCATCGATCTGCCGTTCGCGGTGTCGCCGGTCATCGTGGGCGTGGCGTTGATCTTGTTGTGGGGATCGGCCGGTGCGCTGGGCTTCATCGAAAAAGACCTCGGGTTCAAGATCATCTTCGGCCTGCCCGGCATTGTGCTTGCCAGCGTTTTCGTCACCCTGCCTTTCGTGGTGCGCGAGGTCGAGCCGGTGTTGCACGAATTGGGGACCGACCAGGAGGAAGCGGCGGCGACACTGGGTTCTAGCTGGTGGCAGACGTTTTGGCGAATCACGCTGCCCTCCATCCGGTGGGGCCTGACGTACGGCATCGTGCTGACCATCGCGCGTACGCTCGGTGAATACGGAGCGGTCATCATTGTGTCGTCCAACCTCCCGGGGAGGTCGCAGACGCTGACGCTGTTGGTCTCCGACCGCTACAACCGCGGGGCCGAGTACGGGGCTTACGCGTTGTCGACGTTGCTGATGGTTGTTTCCGTGGTGGTGTTGATCTTCCAGGTGGTTGTCGATGTCCGCCGGGCACGAGCAACCAGACAGGCTTGAACGAGGGGACTGTGAAATGAGCGCCGTCGAGACCGACCAGCGCGAAAAGGCGATCATCGTGCGCGACGCCAACAAGCGTTATGGCGACTTCGTCGCACTCGACCATGTCGATTTCGTCGTACCCACCGGGTCGCTGACGGCATTGCTGGGCCCCAGCGGTTCGGGCAAGTCGACCCTGTTGCGCACCATCGCCGGCCTCGACCAGCCCGACACCGGAACCGTCACGATCAACGGCCGTGACGTGACCCGGGTGCCGCCGCAGCGCCGCAGCATCGGATTCGTGTTCCAGCACTATGCG
>DATKEW010000034.1:0-21555 GCA_035511785.1 Mycobacterium sp. | reverse complement strand
TGTCGGTCCGCGAGGTCACCGGTGTCCCAATCCTTTTCGCCTCCACCGGCGAGAAGCTCGAGGACTTCGACGTCTTCCACCCGGACCGCATGGCCAGCCGCATCCTGGGCATGGGCGACGTGCTCAGCCTGATCGAACAGGCCGAGCAAGTCTTCGACGCCGAGCAGGCCGAGGCCGCCGCGGTCAAGATCGGCGCCGGCGAGCTGACCCTGGAAGATTTCCTCGAACAGATGCTCGCCATCCGCAAGATGGGTCCGATCGGCAACCTGTTGGGCATGCTGCCCGGTGCCGGTCAGATGAAGGACGCACTGGCCGAGGTCGACGACAAGCAACTCGACCGGTTGCAGGCCATCATCCGCGGGATGACGCCGCAAGAGCGCGCCGACCCCAAGATCATCAACGCCTCGCGGCGGCTGCGCATCGCCAACGGCTCGGGCGTGACGGTGTCCGAGGTCAACCAGCTGGTCGACCGCTTCTTCGAAGCCCGCAAGATGATGTCGTCCATGCTCGGCGGCATGGGCATCCCCGGCATCGGCCGCAAGTCCGCGACCCGAAAGGGCAAGGGCGCGAAAGGCAAAAAAGCCAAGAAGGGGGGACGGGGTCCGACGCCGCCCAAGGTCAGGAGCCCGCTCGGGCCCGGCATGCCGGGCATGCCGGCAGGATTCCCCGATCTGTCACAGATGCCCGACGGCCTCAACGAGCTGCCGCCCGGGCTGGCCGACTTCGACCTGTCCAAGCTGAAGTTCCCGGGCAAGAAGTAGCCGCACGGTGCGTATGCACGTGCGGGGTCTGGGGCTGCCCGACGAGACCGAGATCGAGCTGTGGATCGCCGACGGCCGCATCAGCGTGGAACCCGTTGCCGGGGCCGACACCGTTTTTGACGGCGGCTGGATTCTGCCCGGACTGGTAGACGCCCACTGCCACGTCGGGCTTGGTCACCACGGTGAGATCGAACTCGACGAGGCGATCGCCCAAGCCGAGACCGAACGCGATGCCGG
The DNA here is from genome assembly GCA_035511785.1 of Mycobacterium sp. Classification (GTDB taxonomy): domain Bacteria; phylum Actinomycetota; class Actinomycetes; order Mycobacteriales; family Mycobacteriaceae; genus Mycobacterium. Next base: position 20,557 of record DATKEW010000034.1, on the reverse strand, counting down.
AGCGCTGCTGTTGCGTGACTGCGGCGTACCGACCGACACCCGCAGCCTGGATGACCGCGATGATCTGCCCCGCATCATCCGGGCCGGAAAGCATCTGGCCCGACCCAAGCGCTATCAAGCCGGCTTCTCGGTCGAACTGGAAGACGAGTCCGAGCTGCCGGCAGCGGTGGCCGAGCAGGCGCGGTGCGGCGACGGCTGGATCAAGCTTGTCGGCGACTGGATCGACCGCGGCGTCGGCGACCTCGCCCCGCTGTGGTCCGATGACGTGCTGGCGGCCGCGATCGATACCGCACACGCCCACGGCGCCCGCGTCACCGCGCACGTCTTCAGCGACGAGGCCATGCCGGGCCTGATCACGGCCGGCATCGACTGCATCGAGCACGGCACCGGGCTCATCGACGACACCATCGCCCTGATGCTCGAGCACGGAACAGCCCTGGTGCCCACCATGATCACCATCAGCGAGAATTTCCCGGGCATCGCCGACGCCGCCAAGCGCTACCCGACCTACGCCGCCCACATGCGCGACCTGCACGCCCGCTGTCATGAGCGGGTAGCGGCGGCTCTGGATGCGGGCGTCCCGTTGTATGCCGGCAGCGACGCGGGCAGCATGATCGCGCACGGCCGGATCGCCGACGAGGTCGAGGCCCTCAAGGGGATCGGAATGAGCCCGACCGAGGCGTTGGGCGCGGCCTGCTGGGATGCCCGTCGCTGGCTGGGCCGTCCCGGTCTGGATCACGGGGCGTCGGCTGATCTGTTGTGCTACGCAGGCGACCCGCGGACGGGTCCCGCTGCGTTGAACCAGCCCGAGCTGGTGATCTTGCGCGGCAAGGTGTTTCGGCCCTAGCACCGGCCCGGGCGCCGGCCTGGGCGCTGGACGGGCGCGGTACCGCCACGGCGGTTAAAATCGGCTGATGGCATTAGCCAGCGGCGCTACCTTTGCCGGTTACACGGTGGCGCGCAAGCTGGGTTCCGGAGCGACGGGTGAGGTTTACCTCGTCCAGGATCCGCGATCGGCGCGCTGGGCGGCCCTGAAAGTTCTGTCGCCCGCGCTGTCGGCGGACAGCGACTTTCGTCAACGATTTCTGCTGGAGACGACCGCTACCGCAAATCTCTATCACCCGCACATCGTGGAGGTGCACGCCCGCGGCGAGTTCGAAGGGCAGCTGTGGGTCGCGATGGATTACGTCGAGGGCAACAATGCCGCGCAGCTTATGGCCGCTCGGTTCCCCGCGGTCTCACCGGCCGGCGAAGTGCTCGCCATCGTCACCGCCGTGGCCGGGGCTCTCGACCACGCCCACGAGCGCGGAATGCTGCATCGCGATGTCAAACCCGCCAACATCCTGCTGACGAAGGGCCGCGGCGAACAAACAATCCTGCTGGCCGACTTCGGGATAGCTCGCCGACTCGGCGACCCCATCGGGCCCCCCGGTAGCAACGTGCCGGTCGGCACGGTCGGCTACGCCGCGCCGGAGACTTTGATGGGCGCCGACGTCGACGGGCGCGCCGACCAGTACGCGCTCGCCGCCACCGCGTTTCACCTGCTGACCGGTGCGCCGCCGGTGGAACACACCGATCCGACCGCGGCGCTGGACCAGCTTCTCAACGCTGCGCCGGTGCGACTCAGTGACCAGTGTCCGGAGCTGGCGCGTCTGGACACCGTCTTCTGCAAAGCGCTTTCCCGACGACCCGGCGATCGGTTCGACAGCTGTCTCCAGTTCGCCGGCGCGGCCAACGAAGCGGCCGGTCTGTCGATCGGGCAGCTCAGCCCCGAGGCCGTCCTCGCCGTCGACTATCCTGCCTACGTCTGGCCCGATCTCGACATCCCACGCACGCTATCGGCCCCTCGGCCGGTGTCCCGCGCCCGAAAGCCCGCGCCACCGAGCACCCGGCTGCAGTCAGCCGCCGCGGCGTTGGCGCGGCGGCTGGACAGCTTCTCCACCCGGGGCAAGACGCCGGCACGGCTCGCCGGACATGCCCCGGCGCGCCTGCCGACGAAGCGCAGGCCCCGCAAGATCTTGGTCGGCACCGCGGCGGTGGCGCTGCTCGCCGGGCTGCTCGCCCTGGGTTTTGTGATCGGACGCAAGACCGACACCAGCGCCAGGCAGGCGGCGAGCCCCCCATCGAGCGCCTCCGTCCCGGCCGCCGTACCGCCGCCGAGCACCCCGTCCGGGCCGCCTGCCCCACTCGATGGTACATATCGCATCGAGGTCCAGCGATCCAAGCAGACGTTCGATTACACGCCCGACCCCCAACCACCGAACGTGAACACCTGGTGGGCATTTCGCTCGTCGTGCACGCCGTCGTACTGTTCTGCCGCCGCGATACAACTGGATAGCAAGGACCACACGCAGCCGAACGCGCCGGGCGCTCGTCCCGTCGTCCTGCGGTTCACCGACGGCCAATGGCAGTCTGCGCCGGAAACGGCGAAGTTTCCCTGTGTCGGGCCAAACGGATCCGCGCAGACTCAGACCATGACGCAGGTGCTGATGCTGCGCCCCGAGCCCCAGGGCGACCTGATCGGCGAGATGGACGTCACCGTGCAAAGCAACGAGTGTGGCCAGAAATCTGCCGTAGTCCGGGTGCCCGCGGTGGCCACCCGGAGCGGCGACACGCCGCCCGGTGTCTATGTGCCGGACCCGGTGACGGTCGGCGGCGCTCCGGGAGCGAGCGGCCCGCCGGCAACCACGGGTGCGCCTGCCGCCACCGGCACTCCGACGCCGACGAGAGCGCCAACCGGACCCGGCCGCTGACTCGATTAACGGACTTGACCAGCGCACTTACCGGGGACACGCGGCACCATAAAAAGATTGCGAGTACTTGCTCTCTATGTTACGGTCGTCGCAACCCACCGACCCGGAGGAAAACAGTGAGCTACGACGTGATCATTCGCGACGGATTGTGGTTCGACGGCACCGGCAGCCCACCGCAAACCCGCACGCTCGGAATTCGCGACGGCGTGGTGGCCACGGTGGCGGGACCCTCAGACGGGCCACTGGACGAGACCGGTTGCCCCGAGGTCATCGACGCGGCGGGCAAGTGGGTCCTGCCCGGTTTCATCGACGTGCACACCCACTACGATGCCGAGGTGCTGCTGGACCCCGGGCTGCGGGAGTCGGTGCGCCACGGCGTCACCACCGTGCTGCTGGGCAACTGCTCGCTGTCGACGGTGTACGCCAACTCCGAGGACGCCGCCGACCTGTTCAGCCGGGTCGAGGCGGTGCCGCGCGAATACGTCCATGGCGCTTTGAACTCCAACCGCACGTGGTCGACGGCCGCCGAATACATCGAGGCGATCGACGCGTTGCCGCTCGGGCCGAATGTCGGCTCACTGCTTGGTCATTCGGACCTGCGCACCGCGGTGCTGGGACTTGATCGCGCCACCGACGCCACCATCAGGCCCACCGATGCCGAGCTGGAGAAAATGGCGGCATTGCTGGACGAGGCGCTCGAGGCCGGGGTGCTCGGCATGTCCGGCATGGACGCGGCGATCGACAAGCTCGACGGCGACCGCTTCCGCTCGCGCGCGCTGCCGTCCACCTTCGCGACTTGGCGTGAACGGCGCAGGCTGATCAAGGTGTTGCGCAAGCGCGGCCGCATGCTGCAAAGCGCGCCGGACGTCGACAAGCCTGCGTCCGGGCTGTTGTTCTTCTTGGCCAGCAGCCGGATGTTCGGCCGCCGCGGGGGAGTGCGGATGAGCCTGCTGGTGTCGGCCGACGCCAAGTCGATGCCGCTGTCCGTATATTTTTTCGGGGTCGGCACCCGGTTGCTCAACGCTCTTCTGGGTTCCAGCGTGCGGTTCCAGCATCTGCCCGTCCCGTTCGAATTGTATTCGGACGGAATCGACTTGCCGGTCTTCGAAGAGTTCGGCGCGGGAACCGCGGCCCTTCATCTGCGCGACCAACTGCAGCGCAACGAGTTGCTGGCCGACGAGTCCTACCGCCGGCGGTTCCGGCGCGAGTTCGACCGCGTCAAGCTCGGACCGTCGCTGTGGCACCGCGACTTCCACGACGCGGTGATCGTCGAGTGCCCCGATAAGTCCTTGATCGGCAGGAGCTTTGGAGCGATCGCCGACGAGCGCGGACTGCACCCGCTTTACGCGTTCCTCGACGTGCTCGTCGAAAACGGCGAGCGCAACGTGCGGTGGACAACCGTCGTGGCCAACCACAGGCCCAAGCTGCTCAACGCACTCGCCGCCGAACCCAGCGTCCACATGGGCTTCTCCGATGCCGGCGCACACCTGCGCAACATGGCCTTCTATAACTTTCCGCTGCGGCTCCTCAAGCGCACGCGGGACGCCCACCGGGCCGGCGCGCCGTTCCTGTCCACCCAGCGGGCGGTGCAACGCCTGACGGGCGAGGTGGCGGAGTGGTTCGGCATCGACGCCGGCACGCTGCGCAAGGGCGACCGGGCGGACTTCGTGGTGATCGACCCGGCCGGCCTCAACGACGCAGTAAACGGCTACTACGAGGAAGATGTGCCCTTCTACGGTGGTTTGCGGCGCATGGTCAATCGCAACGACGAGGCCGTGGTCGCGACCGGTGTCAACGGCGCCGTCGTCTTCCAGAAGGGCCAATTCCGCGGCGGCTACGGCCAAACCGTGAAGTCGGGCCGGTACTTGCGGGCGGGTGAGCGGCACGCGCCCCTGAGTGTCCAAAAAGTCGGCGCCTGACATGGCCAGGACGCAGCAGCAGCGTCGCGAGGAGACCGTCGGGCGCCTCCTCGAGGCCTGCATCGCCACCATCATCGAGGTCGGTTACGCCCGTGCATCCGCTGCCGTGATCACCAAGCGCGCGGGGGTCTCCGTCGGCGCCCTGTTCCGCCACTTTGAAACCATGGGCGATTTCATGGCGGCCACGGCGTCCGAAGTGCTGCGTCGTCAGCTGGAGTCGTTCACCAAGCGGGTAGCCGAAATTCCCGCCGACCAGCCGGCGCTCGAAGTGGCGCTGGCAATACTGCGGGACATCACCACCGGCCCGACCAACGCCGTGCTCTACGAACTGTTGGTTGCCGCGCGCACCGATGAGAAGCTCAGGGACACTTTGCAACACGAGCTCGGGCAGTACTCCGCGAAGATTCACGATGCCGCGCGGGCACTGCCCGGCGCCGAAAGCTTCGCGCCGGAAACGTTTCCGGTCCTCGTAACCCTGCTGACGAACGTTTTCGACGGAGCCGCCGTGGTGGAGGGGGTGCTGCCGCGGCCGGAAATCGCCGAGCAGCGGATCCCAGTGCTGATGGCGCTGCTGACCGCGGCAGTGCCGGACGCGGGCTCATGACGAGCCGCTACAGCGAACCGATGCTGGACTCCGGGTTGAGGGCGAAACCCCAGTCGAACAGGCTCCCGGCCTGATCCCAATACGTCGGCCCGCCCTCTTTGACCAGGCCGTACATCATGGCGATCACCAATCGGCGCCCACCGCGGGCGGCGGCGCCGACGAAGGTCTTGCGGGCCGCGTTGGTGAAGCCGGTCTTGCCGCCGATGGCGCCCGGATAGCGCTGTAGCAGTTCGTCCTGGTTGGTGATCGGGTGGTCACCGTTATCCCCGGGGAACATCGCCGACGGCTCGGCGGTGATGTGCGCGAACACCGGATTGGCCATCGCAGCCCGGAAGATGACGGCCAGGTCATGGGCCGTCGAGGCCCCGGAACCGCCGGGCCCGTCCAGTCCGGACGGGGTCGCCGCGTGGGTGTTGGTCGCCCCGAGTGAGGCCGCTTCGGCGTTCATCTTGGCGACCGCGGCGTCTGCGCCGCCCAGCAGGTGCGCCAGCGTGTTGGCGGCGTCGTTACCCGAAACCAGCAGCAGGCCGTCGAGCAGCTGGCGCGCGGTATAGGTACGGCCCGGCTTGATGCCGACGCAGTTGCACTCGACCTGGGTGTCTGCGACGTCGGCGACGACCGTGGAGTCCAGGCTCACCTCGTCCAGCGCGACCAACGCCAACAGCACCTTGATGGTGCTCGCCGGTGGGTGGGCCACGTTCTGGTCGCGGCCGGCCAGCACCTGACCGCTGTCGAGGTCGGCCACGATCCAGGTCTGAGCCGGGCCGTCGGGGATCGGCACCGAACCGACCGGCTGCATACTGTCGGCCGACGCGGTGGCCGGGCTGACGGTGGCACCGCAGGTGCCGATCGCGAGCAGCGCAGCGACGGTGGCCATGAGCTTCCGCATGGGCGCAAAGTTTAACTTCCAGGCTTGCGTGACGCCTATTTCGCCGCCCCGCTCAGGTCACGGGCACCAGGGAGGAACCGGGCAGAAAGGCAGGGTCGGCAGCGGTAGATAGGAGGTTTGCGTAGGCACAGGCCCGGGCGGCGGAGGCTGCTTGAACGGAAGCGAAGACCACGCGTAGAACGTGCCGGTGCCGACGTCGTGGACACCGGCCGAGTCCCAGTAGAAGTCGTGGCAGACACCCCCGTCCCAGGGAATGGGCCTGCCCGCCGGATCGGGGTCGCCGGGGCACCACCGCATGCAGGCTTTACCGGGCGCGCAGGCCGCGGGATCGGCCCGGGCGGACCGTACGGGCAGCTCGGCCAGACCGACACCGCCCCACACCAACAGGGTCGTTGCTAACGCGACGACTCCCGCTTTCATAGCTGGGATTATTCACCCCGGCGGCTTTGCGCGGTACTGGGAAACAGCGCGGTGTCGGCTGTCCCCTGGCGTGTGGCGCGGCCGGGCCGCGGTGTTGCATCAAGGCATGTTGAGTCTGGCCGAAATTTCCGACCGCCTGGAGATCCAGCAGCTGCTCGTGGACTATTCCACCGCCATTGACCAGCGCCGATTCGACGATTTGGACAAGGTCTTCACGCCTGACGCCTACATCGACTAGTAGGCAGGTAAAGGCACCTCATTGAAGAGAGTAATCACTGCTTATCCGTCCTGATCCACCCGGTCGGCATTGCGAAGCAGGAGCGGCAGAGCGCATAACTATCGAACCCGCGTCCTCATCCGGTTGGCGTAGTAACCCGGAAGACTTCGGTCTCCTCCGGAAGGCCCTTGAGGCTATGGGTACCGAGGCTTTCGAAGCGCAGGCCCGAGCCCGCTGAAAGGTCGCGCACTGTGCGACTTGTGAGCACTTCGTCGGGTCCGGCCATCGCACTGATCCGTGCTCCGACGTGAACGGCCATCCCGGTCCATTCGTCTCCGCGCCGTTCGCACTCACCGATATGGACCCCCGCGCGGATGCGAATACCTCGGGCAGCCAGCGCCGGGACTAGATCGAGACCGCAGCGGGCCGCCTTGGTCGGCCCGTCGAAAAGCGCGAAAACCCCGTCGCCGGTGTGCTTGGCGCGCCGACCGCCATACTTCTCCAACAGCCAGTCCACCAGCCTGTCGTGGGCATCCAGCTCATGCCGCCAGTGCGCATCACCCTGAGCGCTGAGTAGCTCAGTCGAACTGACGATGTCGGTGAACAAAACAGTGGACAGCACGCGCTCGTTCGTGGCGTCGGTGGCCCTGCCGCACACGAAGTCCAGGATCGCCGACCCCAGCGCCTCGTCGAGCAGCCCGTGCGGCCCGGGAGGCAGTTCTCGGAATTCGGCATTCGGGATAGCGGCCGCCAGCGCGGCGGCCGCCTCGACAGGGGCGACTTCATCGCCGCGCCTACCCAGCACGAGTGTCGGTGTCCGGACCGCGTTCAGCAACGGCCGCACGTCGATGTTCGAGAGCGCCTCCCAGAGCATCAAAGCCATTGTCGGACTCGCACAGGCTCGCTGAGCTCGCCCGTAGAATTCGCGGAAGCCCGGCACGTCGGCGATGGGGCCGAAGAATGTGCTTGCCAGTGCTCCCTCACCCCAATGTGCTTCGATCTCCTTGCGATAGGCGGCCTGCTGATCCGACGTGAAACCCCATGGATAATCGGGCAACTCGGGGGTGAAGCGCGGCAGTGTTCCGTACAGGACAAGTGACTGAACGAGTTCTGGATAGGTGGCGGCGAACAGGATGCTCATGGGCCCGCCTTCGGAAATACCGAAAAGTGCGGGGCGGTCGGCCCCGGCGGCGTCGATCACCGCGTGGAGGTCGTCCATCCGCTCGTCTAGTGGTGGAACGTGCGTCACGGGGTCCGACAACCCGGTGCCGCGCTTGTCCCACGCGATGAGCCGCGTTTGTTCGGCAACTTCTTCGATGAAAGTCCGGAATGGAGATGCCGGTTCATCAATCAAGTCGACATTGCTAACCCAGCCGGGTATCCAGACAAGCGTGGTGTCGCCGTCGCCCAAGACCCGATACGCGAGACGGACGTCGCCGTTTCGCGCGTAGTGCACTCCCAGGTCCTTCACACCAACATAATGGCATTCACTAGCTGCCGGAACGTGCCACTTCGGCCGGACTCCCTTGGACGACGGGTGTCCGCGCTGATGTCGTTGTCGACCTACTCGAAGGGCTCCCAGCCGCGCGCGGCGCACAGCTTCAGGCAGTCCACACGCTGGCGTGCGACGGCCAGCCTCGCCCCGGCGCGGTCTAGCGACTGGCGAACATACAACGAGACGTTGTTCAACCTCGGTCTGCCACCCGTAGGGGAGGAAGGTGAACGCGGCTTCCTCGCCTACGAGACCGACGGGAGACCGCACGCCCCGCTGGAAACCCCAGCAGACCCCAGATCGGTGCTTTAACCAGTCCTACGCACCGTCGTCATATCACCTATCGGATCGTGTTCAATCGACGGCATGTTGAGCCTGGAAGAGATTTCGGACCGGTTGGAGATCCAGCAGCTGCTCGTGGACTATTCCACCGCCATTGACCAGCGCCGATTCGACGATTTGGACAAGGTCTTCACGCCTGACGCCTACATCGACTACCGGGCGCTGGGAGGCATCGATGGCCGCTATCCCGAGGTGAAGAAGTGGCTGTCGGAGGTACTGCCGAGCTTCCCGGTGTACGCGCACATGCTCGGCAACTTCTCGGTTCGCGTCGACGGGGACACGGCGTCGTCGAGGGTGATCTGCTTCAACCCGATGGTGCTTCCCGGTGATAACGACCAGGTGCTGTTTTGCGGGCTGTGGTACGACGACGAGTTCCTGCGCACGCGGGAGGGATGGCGAATGACCCGCCGAGTCGAGACGAAGGTTTTCCAAAAGGTGATGTGAGCGCCGGTCAGCCGAATTCTGGCGCATTTCTTCCCGAGACCCACGTTCTGGCACAATGGGCGGCTGTCCGCCGCGCGACTACGGCCGCTCGGCAGTCACACACGCGAGGCGAAACCGGATCCGGGCATCCCCGCCCGGGTCGCTGAATTGCAGCGTGACACACACAGGAGAAGTCGCTCAACCATGGCTGTGAAGATCAAGCTCACTCGGCTTGGCAAAATCCGCAATCCCCAGTACCGCATCGCCGTCGCCGACGCGCGCACGCGGCGCGACGGCCGCTCGATCGAGGTCATCGGCAGGTACCACCCGAAGGAAGACCCGAGTCTCATCGAGATCAACTCCGAGCGTGCCCAGTACTGGCTTTCCGTGGGCGCCCAGCCCACCGAACCCGTGCTCAAGCTGCTGAAGATCACCGGTGACTGGCAGAAGTTCAAAGGGCTGCCCGGCGCGCAGGGCCGCCTGAAAGCCGCCCCGGCCAAGCCCAGCAAGCTGGAGCTGTTCAACGCCGCGTTGGCTGCCGCCGACGGCGCGCCCACCAGTGATGCCGCGAAACCGAAGAAGAAGGCCCCGGCCAAGAAGCCAGCCAAGGCTGCCGAGACCGCCGAGGAGCCCGCCGGCGAGGCCGCCGCTGAGGCCGGCGCCGAGGCCGAGAAGCCTCAGGCACTGGCCGAGGGTGGCGAGCAGTCCGAGCCGACCGAGCCGTCTACGGAAAGCTGACCCGACGCAATGAGTACCGTCGTCGTGGACGCTGTCGAACATCTGGTCCGCGGGATCGTCGACAACCCTGACGATGTCCGGGTGGACATGGTGACCAGCCGGCGTGGGCGCACTGTCGAAGTACATGTCCATCCCGATGATCTGGGCAAGGTGATCGGCCGCGGGGGACGCACCGCGACCGCGCTGCGCACCCTGGTCGCCGGTATCGGTGGCCGCGGTATCCGCGTCGACGTGGTGGACACCGACCAGTAGGCCGGCGCTGCTCATGGAGCTGCTCGTCGGGCGCGTGGTCAAAGCGCACGGCATCGACGGCGAGGTGGTCGTGGAGGTCCATACCGACGATCCCGCTGCCCGCTTCGCGTCGGGTAGTACGTTGCGCGCCAGACAATCCCGCGGCGGTGAAGCTGGGAAAGGCCAGGAGCGCAGCTATGTCGTCGCTCATGTTCGCGAGCACGGCGGGCGGCTGCTGGTGCGGTTGGCCGGGGTGGACGACCGTGATGCCGCCGACGCGTTGCGCGGCAGCGTGTTCGTCGTGGATTCCGATGACCTGCCGCCGATCTACGAGCCGGACACCTATTACGACCATCAGCTCGAGGGCCTGGGCGTCCGGACGACGACGGGGCAGGATGTCGGCATCGTTGCCGAGGTGCTGCACACCGCGGCCGGTGAATTGTTGGCGGTGCGGCGGGGTGACGGTGGCGAAATGAGGGAAGTACTGGTGCCATTCGTCAGCGCGATCGTCACATCCGTCTCGCTGGACGACCGCATTGTCGAGATCGACCCGCCCGAGGGCCTGCTGGATCTGGCGTAGCAGGTAAGTATCGACATGCGAATTGACATCGTCACGATTTTCCCGGCATACCTGGAACCGCTGCGACAATCGTTGCCGGGCAAGGCGATCGAGTCCGGTCTGGTTGACTTACAGGTGCACGATCTGAGGCGTTGGGCCCATGACGTGCATCGCTCGGTCGACGACGCACCATACGGCGGTGGTCCGGGGATGGTGATGAAGGCACCGGTGTGGGGCGAAGCGTTGGACGAGATCTGTTCCGCCGAAACACTATTGGTTGTTCCCACCCCCGCGGGTGCACTGTTCAGGCAGGCCACGGCGCAGCGCTGGAGCACCGAGGCGCACCTGGTGTTCGCCTGCGGCCGCTACGAAGGCATCGACCAGCGGGTCGTCGAGGATGCCACCCGGCGGATGCGGGTCGAGGAAGTCTCGATCGGCGACTACGTGCTGCCGGGTGGAGAGTCGGCGGCGATCGTGATGATCGAAGCCGTGCTGCGGCTGCTGGCCGGAGTCATCGGCAATCCTGCGTCGCATCGCGATGATTCACACTCGCCGGACCTGGACCTGCTCTTGGAGGGGCCGAGCTATACCCGGCCGCCGAGCTGGCGTGGCCTCGAGGTTCCCGACGTCCTGCTGTCCGGCGATCACGCGCGAATTGCCGCCTGGCGTCGGGAGGTTTCGCAACGGCGCACCCGGGAACGCCGGCCCGACCTGTCCAGCGACTAGTACGTCGGCGTGGATCCGATCCGGCCGTCGGGAAATATCGTCTTGACCGCTTGGGTGATCGTGTCGCGCGCGGTGGCGTCATCGGAGGTCTGCAGCGACTGGACCACCATGACGTAACGGCGGTCCGCGCCGACCAATCCGGTCGACAGATGCACCCAGGCGCTGCCGATACAGCACATCCAGCCTTGCTTGACCGCCACCGTCTCGGCGTACAGACCGTCGGGGATGCCGAATCGCTGCGGGTACCCGTCGATGCCGTTCGGGGTGGACCGCGCCAGATCGTTGACGATGATCTTGGCCCGCGCCGCCGGCAGCCCACCCGACCCGTCGAGCAGCACGTCGTAGTAGTGGACAAGGTCAGTCACCGAGCTCATCGTGTTCCACCAGCGCCCGTCGTCGGGCGGCGTCGTGGACGACAGTCCGTACCGGCTCGCGACCTGGGTGATGATCGCGTCTCCGCCGCCCTGATCCCAGAATTTCTCGGCGGCGCCGTCGTCGGATGACTGCAACATGACGTCCAACGCTTGGCGGTCGTCCGGGGACAGGCTGGTCTTGCCCTCGGATTCGGCCAGCAGCAGATCGTCGGCAATGAAGAGCTTGGCCACCGATGCGGTGCCGACGATCTGGGGGTTGCCCTTGGAGACCAGCTGATGCGTCTTGCGATCGAGGACGGCCACCGAGAGGGTGGCGCCGACGGCGGCGGCTTCATCGGTCGCCCGCTGGATGCGCGCCGGCAGTCCATCGAACCCGGAGCGCGGCATTGCCTGCGGTGGCCCGGGCGCTGTGACGGTTTCCGGCAGCAGTGCGACCAGCGGCGCGGGCTGTGCGGGGCGATCCGGCGCGCCGTACACCGGCTTGCTGGATACCTTCGCGGGGACCTTCGCCTCGACGATGGCCTCGTCACACCCGGCCATCACCAGTGTCACCGCCGCCATGGCGGTGAGCACAGTGAGCGGCCGTGCCCGCATTGCTCTCCTCCGGGTTATGAAGGTTATGAAAACGCGCATGTGGGCGGGCCGCATCGTCATCTGCCCGGGCATCACGCTGAGGTTCGGGTTCTACTGGCGCGTTTTGACCCGAGTCATGTGTACCATTCACCAGCGCCTTCGGCTCGTCATAAACCGCCGCGTTTACATGCGATTTTCAAAGCAAGCGGGCCGTCTGGCACAATTGACCAGTTGTCTCGAAGCAGTCAGCAGGCCGGGCTGCTTCCCGCCCGCTGCGGAATGCGCCCGGAAGCCCGAAAACCCACCGGCTTGGCGGCCGGCTCACAGCCGCGTGTGGGCAGCCGCCGCAAGCCGCGACCTCGAGGAAGTGTCTTCTTACGATGAACAGGCTGGACTTCGTCGACCAGGCGTCGCTGCGCGACGACCTCCCGGCCTTCAGCCCGGGCGACACCATCAACGTGCACGTCAAGGTGATCGAGGGCGCCAAGGAGCGCCTCCAGGTTTTCAAGGGCGTCGTCATCCGCCGGCAGGGGGGAGGCATCCGCGAGACGTTCACCGTGCGCAAGGAGAGCTATGGCGTCGGCGTCGAGCGGACTTTCCCGGTGCATTCGCCCAACATCGACCACATCGAGGTGGTGACCCGTGGCGATGTCCGCCGCGCCAAGCTGTACTACCTGCGTGAACTCCGCGGCAAGAAGGCCAAGATCAAGGAGAAGCGCTGACCGGGCGGGCCTTGGCGGCCCTTCCCCGTCGCTCGGTTGGTTTACAGGGCGCTTTACTCGGCGCTTTAGCAGGGCACAAACTGCGCTGGCTACGCTGATCTCGTGACCGATACCACGGACTCACCTGAGCCGCAGCCCGACGCTGGTCAGTCAGAGCCGAAGGTCTCTACCCGCGACCCGGACGCACCCCCGGACAAGGCCCCCGAGCCCAAGAAGAAGTCCGCGGTGCGGGAACTGGCGATTCTGGCCGCAATCGCGGTGGTGCTCTACTACGTCATGTTGACGTTCGTGGCGCGCCCTTACCTGATTCCGTCGGAATCCATGGAGCCCACGCTGCACGGATGCACGGGCTGCGTCGGCGACCGGATCATGGTGGACAAGCTCAGCTACCGCTTCGGCACACCGCATCCCGGGGATGTCATCGTCTTCAAGGGACCGCCGTCGTGGAACGTCGGATACAAGTCGATCCGTTCGGACAACACCGCGTTGCGCTGGGTGCAGAACGGGCTGTCGTTCATCGGCTTCGTGCCTCCCGACGAGAACGATCTGGTCAAGCGCGTCATTGCGGTAGGGGGGCAGACGGTGCAGTGCCGGGCCGACACCGGGTTGACGGTCAACGGCAAGCCGCTCAGGGAGCCGTACCTGAATCCCGCCACCATGATGGCCGACCCGTCGGTGTACCCGTGCCTGGGCAGCGAGTTCGGGCCGGTCACCGTCCCGCGAGGGCGGCTGTGGGTGATGGGCGACAACCGGACGCACTCGGCGGACTCGCGTGCCCACTGCACCAGCATTCCGGCCGACGCGCTCAGGGGCATCCTGTGCACCGGTGATCCGAATTCGGGGACGGTGCCGGTGACCAATGTCATCGGCAAGGCCAGGTTCATCGTGTGGCCGCCGTCGCGATGGGGTGGTGTGGGTTCGGTGAACCCCCAGCAGAACCAGTAGCCATGGCCACCACCTGGCCGCCGCGCACGGTGATCCGCAAGTCGTCAGGGTTGCGCACCCTGGAGTCAGCGCTGCACCGCAGCGGCCTGGGGCCGGTGGCCGGGGTCGACGAGGTGGGCCGGGGCGCCTGCGCGGGCCCGCTGGTGGTGGCGGCCTGTGTGCTGGGTCCTGGACGGCTGGAAAGCCTTGCGGCCCTTGATGATTCGAAGAGGCTCACCGAGAAGGTGCGGGAGAAGCTGTTTCCGCTAATCTGCCGCTACGCGCTGGCCTACCACGTCGTGTTCATCCCGTCGGTTGAGGTCGACCGGCGCGGCGTGCACGTAGCCAATATCGAAGGCATGCGCCGTGCCGTGGCCGGTCTGCCGGTGCGTCCCGGTTATGTGCTGAGCGACGGCTTTCGGGTGCCCGGCCTGCCGATGCCGTCGCTGCCGGTGGTCGGCGGAGACGCGGCGGCCGCCTGCATTGCCGCGGCCAGTGTGCTGGCCAAAGTCAGCCGGGACCGGCTGATGGTCGCGATGGACGCCGACCACCCCGGCTACGGCTTCGCCGAGCACAAGGGCTACAGCACGCCCGCGCACAGCTTGGCGCTGACCCGGCTGGGTCCCTGCGCCGAGCACCGCTATTCATTCATCAACGTCCGGCGGGTGGCGACGGGTTCAAAGGCCCGGCTGGTGGCCGAGTGCAAACCGGACCCTCCGGGCTTGGGCGGCGAATACCCGTGAGGAAAGATGGGACCAGGCTTCCCACCCGGCGACGATGCCGGCGCTGCGCGGCCCGAACGGGAAGTCGGGGAAATTGGCAGGGAGAAGGACGTCTGAGCAGATGAGTGCCGAAGATCTCGAAAAGTACGAAACCGAGATGGAGCTCTCGCTCTACCGCGAATACAAGGACATCGTCGGCCAGTTCAGCTACGTGGTGGAAACCGAGCGGCGCTTCTACCTGGCCAACAGTGTGGAGATGATGCCGCGCAACGCCGACGGTGAGGTCTACTTCGAGCTGCGCCTGTCCGACGCGTGGGTGTGGGACATGTACCGGCCCGCGCGGTTCGTCAAGCAGGTGCGGGTGGTCACCTTCAAGGACGTCAACATCGAAGAGGTGGAGAAGCCCGAGCTGCGGCTTCCGGAATAGCCCCGAAACCCCCGGAGCTAGGTGCCCGGCGGCGGCTGATTCTCGCCGCCGGAGGGCAGTTGGCCGCGCCTGTCGATGACCTCTCGTGCCACGTCGGCCAGTTTGATGTTCAGCGCTTGGGAGTGGCGCCGCAGCAGGTCGAACGCCTGGTCTTCGGTCATGTCGTTCAGCATCATCAACATGCCGACCGCCTTGCCGATTTCGCGGTTGCTGAGCAGCCCTCGTCGAAGGCTGGCGGCATCTTCTCCCTTGGCGACCGCGTTGATGGCCACGCTGGCGAACGATGCCAACACCGCCGCCCGTCCGGCCGACTCCGCGTCGAACATGTCGGCAGTGTCGCTGAACAAATTCAGCGCAGCCCCTTTGCGTTTGTCGACCAGGAGCCGAAATCCCATGGCTCCGCGTACCGGGGTCTCTGCGACAAGCACGGATGCCAGCTTGGGCCAAAGGGATGGTGTCGTGAGGTTCGTGTCGATCTGCGGAGTTTCCTCCTCGATCGCATCGATGCACGGGCCGTCACCAGCGCGTCGTTCCAGCTCGTCGATCTTCTGCGCGAGCCGGTCGCTCGCGCCCACCGTGATGTAACGGTCGTTGTCGCGCACCAACAAGCTGGCGTGATCGCAGCCGCGGACGGTCATGGTCGCGGCGATGCAGATAGCTGCGTACATCTCGCTGGCGTCCGAGCCCTGATAGATGATCTCGGCGAGAGCCGCGAAGACCGTCGCCGGGTCGGCCTTCTCTCCGCCAGCCAGCGATCCGTCAACGCCGGCATTCGATTCGTCTGCCATGTTCTGCCCCATTTCCGGCGGTGCGCGTAGCTTAGCCTCCTTCGATGGCCGTCGTAGATTATCTGGCCCCGAACATCAACCTGGTGCGCTGGATGTCCGGGTGCCTGTCTACCAGCGCGTCGCGCCGACCATAGGTATACCCATCGGATTCGCGCCCTCACGGGGTCCCGGCAGGAAATCACGATACCGACCAGCGATTTTCGTGATCGTGGTTTGGGCGCGGCGCAGCAGGGAAGCACACCTGAAGTGGGACTAACCGTTGCGGTAACCGGACCGACCGGGGGGATCGGTATCTCCGCGGTGACGGCGCTGGAGCGCGAGCCCGCGGTGGACACCATCGTCGGGATGGCGCGCCGGCCGTTTGACCCGGCCTCGCGAGGCTGGGTGAAAACCGTCTACCGGCGGGGCGACATCCTGGATCGCGAGGCGGTCGAGGGCCTGGTCTCACAGGCCGATGTGGTGATCCACTTGGCGTTCATCATCATGGGGTCGCGCGAAGAGAGCGCGCGCATCAATCTGCAAGGCGCGCGAAACGTGTTCGAGGCAACGGTGAGCTTCACGCGGCCGCGGCGCTTGGTTTACACCTCGTCCGTGGCGGCGTACGGCTACTACACCGACAACCCCGTTCCGCTCACCGAGGACGTGCCGCCACGTGGGTCCTCCGAGCACTACTACTGCGCGCAGAAGGCGGCGTGTGAGGCGATGCTCAGCGAGATCAGCAAGGATTCGTCGCTGGAGATTTTCATCCTGCGGCCCTGCATCGTCGCGGGGCCGGAAGCTCTCACCCTGGCCGACTCGATGCCATGGAACCGGTTGCCCGGCCCGCTGCGTGCCGGGGCCAAGATGATGCCGATATTGCAGTCGGTCGTGCCGGATCCCGGCTTTCCGTTGCAATTGGTCCACCACGACGACGTCGCGGGGCCGCGATCGCGCTGGCGGCCAGGGCTCCGACGCCGCCGGGGTCGTACAACATTGCCGGCGACGGTGTCGTGACGGTGGCTGACGTGGCGAAGGTGCTGGGCGGCCGGCCGGTACCGGTCCCCGCCGCCGCTGCCTCGGCGGCGGTTTCGCGGTTGCCGTCCATCCCTTCCCTGCTGGAATGGCTGCACGTCGCGCGGACGTCGGTGGTGATGGACACCGCCAAGGCGAAAACGGAACTGGGGTGGCGACCCGTGCACTCCTCGGCTGAGACCTTGGCAGCGCTGGCTTCGGCGGTGTGAGTGGGTCGCACAATCGCTTCCGCGCGCCGCGCCGCGGGCCAATGTAGTTTGAATTCGTGACGTTTCACCGCTCGGCCGCGTCGGGCGACATCCCCGCCGACGATGACGAACACGCGGTCGCCGTTGGGCCCCGTCAACACGAGGCGCCAGGCACGCTGGTGGCCGTCCCTGCCAATGGTGAAAAGGCCTCGTGGGTCACGTAACGGCGCGTCGGCGCGCACACCATTTCACCGCCGATCGGGCTGTCACCCGGCCGGAGACCCTGGTTGTCGAGGAGCCGCTGGAGATCCGCGTCAACGGCGCTGCGGTCACCGTGACCATGCGCACGCCGGGCTCGGATATCGAACTCGCGCAAGGGTTTCTGCTCACCGAGGGGGTGATCGCGGGCCGCGAGGACGTGCTGAGCATTCGCTACTGCGGCGGGCGCGATGGCGGGGACGCGCACGCCGCGAATACTTACAACGTTCTCGATGTGACACTGGCGCCCGGCGTGCGGTCGCCCGATCTCGATGTCACCCGAAACTTCTACACCACCTCGTCCTGCGGGGTCTGCGGCAAGGCGTCGCTGGACGCGGTGCGGGTGATCAGCCGGTTCTCGCCCGGCGACGATCCCGCCACTGTGGCCGCGGCCACGCTCAAGGCGATGCCCGGCCAACTTCGCAGCGCGCAAAAGGTTTTCGACAGCACCGGCGGGTTGCACGCCGCTGCGTTGTTCGGTGTGGACGGCACGATGCTTGCGGTGCGTGAGGACATCGGCAGGCACAATGCCGTCGACAAGGTCATCGGCTGGGCGCTGGAGCACCAGCGGGTACCGCTGAGCGCGACGGTGCTGCTGGTCAGCGGGAGGGCATCGTTCGAGCTGACGCAGAAGGCCGTGCTGGCCGGGATTCCGGTGCTGGCCGCCGTGTCAGCGCCGTCATCGCTGGCGGTCTCGTTGGCCGAGGAGTCCGGCATCACGCTGGTGGCATTCCTGCGGGAGGACTCGATGAACGTCTACACCAGGGCCGACCGGATCACGTAGCAGCGGTCCGGCGGCCAAGCTCGCCCGGCTGTGGATACATACGCCAGTGGGGATAACCGGCCGTAACCCGATGTGCCGGGCTTGCACTGCGGCAGGTCATGTCGGGGCCACCGTGCAGGTTGGCCGCATGACGACCCAAAATACGATGACGCGAGTCCAGTTGGGAGCGATGGGCGAGGCGCTGGCCGTGGATCACCTGATGCGGATGGGGCTGCGGATCGTGAACCGCAACTGGCGCTGCCGCTATGGCGAACTCGACGTGATCGCTTGTGACGAGACCACCCGCACCCTGGTGTTTGTCGAGGTCAAGACCCGCACCGGCGACGGTTACGGAGGCCTGGCGCACGCGGTCAACGAGCGGAAAGTTCGACGGCTGCGCCGGCTGGCCGGGCTATGGCTGGCCGGCCAGGACGAGCGTTGGGCGGCGATCCGAATCGATGTGATCGGTGTGCGGATTACGTACCGCCGCATCCCGGAGATCATGCACCTGCAGGGGATCGGCTGATGGCACTGGGACGCGCGTTTTCGGTCGCGGTATGCGGACTGGACGGAAAGATCGTCGAGATCGAGGCCGACATCACCTCAGGGCTGCCCGGCGTGCATCTGGTGGGTCTGCCCGACGCCGCGTTGCAGGAATCCCGCGACCGGGTCCGGGCAGCGGTGACCAACTGCGGAAACAGCTGGCCCATGGCCCGGCTCACGCTCGCGCTCTCACCGGCGACGCTGCCGAAAATGGGATCGGTCTACGACATCGCCCTGGCCGCGGCGGTGCTGTCGGCGCAGCGAAAGACCCCGTGGGAACGTCTGGAGAAGACGGTGCTGCTGGGCGAGCTGTCGCTGGACGGCCGGGTCAGGCCGGTGCGCGGGGTGCTGCCCGCCGTGTTGGCCGCCAAACGGGATGGCTGGCCGACCGTCGTTGTTCCGGTGGGCAACCTGGCCGAGGCCAGCCTGGTCGACGGCATCGACGTCTGGGGCGTTCGCTCGCTGGGGCAGCTGCAGAGCTGGCTGTGCGGGTCGGCCCGCCTGGACGACAGGATCACGACCCCGGCCACCACCGCGGAGCCGGCGGTAGACCTGGCTGATGTGGTGGGCCAGGCGCAAGCGCGTTTCGCGGTCGAAGTCGCGGCCGCCGGGGCACATCACCTCATGCTGACCGGTCCGCCAGGGGTGGGCAAAACGATGCTGGCGCAACGTCTTCCGGGACTGCTGCCGCCGCTGTCGGACGGTGAGTCCCTGGAGGTCACCGCGATTCACTCGGTGGCCGGGCTGCTGTCGGGCGACACGCCGTTGATCACCCGGCCGCCATTCGTGGCGCCACACCACAGCTCCAGCGTCGCGGCACTCGTCGGCGGAGGGTCGGGAATGGCCCGCCCGGGCGCCGTCAGCCGGGCGCACCGCGGGGTGTTGTTTCTGGACGAATGCGCCGAGATCAGCGTCAGCGCGCTGGAAGCGTTGCGAACACCGTTGGAGGACGGGGAAATTCGCCTCGCACGCCGCGATGGGGTGGCCTGCTACCCGGCTCGATTCCAGCTGGTGATGGCCGCCAACCCGTGCCCGTGCGCGCCGGCGGATCCCCAAGATTGCATCTGTGCGGCGGCGGCAAAACGGCGCTATCTCGGGAAGCTATCGGGGCCGTTGCTCGACCGGGTGGACCTGCGGGTGCAGATGCATGCCGTGCGGGCCGGGGCGTTCTCGGTCTCCGACGGTGAGTCGACGGCGCAAGTCCGCCGGCGGGTGGCCGCGGCCCGCGACGCGGCCGCTGCGCGTTGGCAGCCACACGGATTTCGCACCAACGCCGAGGTCAGTGGGTCGCTGTTGCGGCGGAAGTTCCGTCCTGGCAACGCCCCGATGGCCCCGCTGCGCATGGCGCTGGAGCGCGGACTGCTCAGCATTCGCGGCCTGGATCGCACGTTGCGGGTCGCGTGGCATCGAAAATAGCAGAACTCTTGCTACAGTGGAAGGCGTGCGCACCGCCGTTTATCTCCGCCAGTCACAGGACCGCACGGGCGAAGCGCTCGGCATCGACCGACAGCGCGAAGAGGTTAAGCGGCTCATCGAAGCCCGCGGCTGGACCATCGGCGCCGAGTTCGTCGACAACGACGTGTCAGCGCTGAGTCGCAAACCGCGCCCACAGTTTTCGGCGATGATGGCCAGGGTCGACGCGGGGGAGTTCGATGTCATCATCGCCCGACACATGGACCGGCTACTGCGCCGCCTCTCCGAGCTCGAGAGCACGCTAGAACGCTGCCAGCGCGCGAAAGTCGCCATCGTCACCGCGTCCGACGGCGTGGACACATCCACCGATGGCGGGCGCCTGGTGGCGCGAATTTTGTCGTCGGTGGCGCAGGGCGAAGTGGAGCGGAAAGGCTCTCGCCAGCGGTCTGCGGCCGTCCAGGCAGCCAAACAGGGCCGCTGGGTCGGCGGCCGCCGACCCTTCGGCTACGAGAAGGACGGCGTCACTATTCGCGAGGAC
>DATKEW010000033.1:0-8584 GCA_035511785.1 Mycobacterium sp. | reverse complement strand
CCTCTATTGCGGCTGCACCATGGCACCGGCCTGGAACGAGCGGATCACGGCCGGCGACCTTGGCTACCGCAGCAGGGCGGTGCTCACCCGCTACCCCGAGGGGATCATGATGGAACGGGTACGGTCCCAGCCGATTTGGATACCGCAGGAGTCGATCACGGCTATCCGCATGGAGCGTGGCATCGCGGGCAAGGTGGTGGCCCGCATTGGGGTACTGGCGATCCGATGGCGGCTGCCGTCAGGGGTCGAGATCGACACCGGGTTTCGGGCAAACCACCGCGACGAATACGCCGCCTGGCTGCAGTCCGAGGAGCGGCGCTCATGAGCCGCGCCGGCGACGATGCAGAGCGAAGCGATGAAGAGGAGCGGCGCTCATGAGCCGCGCCGGCGACGATGCAGAGCGAAGCGATGAAGAGGAGCGGCGCTCATGAGCAAAGCCCTGCTGGTCCTTGAAGACGGCCGCGTCTTCACTGGCACGCCGTTCGGCAAGATCGGCCAAACGCTCGGGGAAGCCGTCTTTTCCACCGGCATGTCCGGTTATCAAGAGACGCTGACCGACCCCAGCTATCACCGGCAGATCGTGGTGGCCACCGCGCCGCAGATCGGCAACACCGGCTGGAACGGTGAGGACGCCGAGAGTCGCGGCGACAAGATCTGGGTCGCCGGCTACGCCGTTCGCGACCCGTCGCCGCGCGCGTCGAACTGGCGAGCCACCGGCACGCTGGAAGACGAGCTGGTCCGCCAGCACATCGTCGGGATCGCCGGCATCGACACTCGGGCGGTGGTCCGGCACCTGCGCAGCCGCGGCTCGATGAAGGCGGGGGTTTTCTCCGGTGATGCGCTCGCGGCGCCCGCCGAGCTGCTGGAGCGGGTGCGGGGCCAGCAGTCGATGCTGGGTGCCGATCTCGCCGGAGAGGTCAGCACCGCGGGCACCTACATCGTGGAACCGGAAGGGGTACAGCGCTTTACGGTTGCCGCGCTGGACCTCGGCATCAAGACCAACACGCCGCGCAACTTCGCCCGCCGCGGCATCCGCAGCCATGTGCTGCCCGCGACGGCGACCTTCGAGCAGATCGCCGACATCGCGCCGGACGGCGTGTTCTTGTCCAACGGGCCCGGCGACCCCGCCACCGCTGACCACGTCACCGCGCTCACCCGGGAGGTGCTGGGCGCCGGAATACCGTTGTTCGGCATCTGCTTCGGCAATCAGATCCTGGGCCGGGCGCTGGGTCTGTCCACCTACAAAATGGTCTTCGGTCACCGCGGTATCAACATTCCGGTCATCGACCACGCCACCGGGCGGGTCGCGGTGACCGCGCAGAACCACGGCTTCGCGCTGGAAGGGGAGGCGGGTCAATCCTTCGACACGCCGTTCGGGCCGGCGGTCGTCAGCCACACCTGCGCCAACGATGGGGTGGTCGAGGGCGTCAAACTCGTTGATGGGCGCGCATTTTCCGTGCAATACCACCCGGAGGCCGCCGCCGGCCCGCACGACGCGGAGTACCTGTTCGACCAATTCGTCGACCTGATGGCGGGCCACCGATGACCGCGCCCACCGTCGGCGCGAGCGTGTCTGTCTGCACGGCGACACGCCGTAAATGGTGTACAACTGCGCACTCTCGCGCCCGGAAAGGGGAGGGACGCTAGTGCCGCGTCGCACCGACTTGCGCCACGTGCTGGTGATCGGCTCGGGCCCGATCGTGATCGGGCAGGCCTGCGAGTTCGACTACTCCGGCACCCAGGCCTGCCGGGTGCTGCGCGCCGAGGGCCTACAAGTCAGCCTGGTCAACTCCAACCCGGCCACCATCATGACCGACCCCGAGTACGCCGACCACACCTACGTCGAGCCCATCACCCCGGCCTTCGTCGAGCGGGTGATCGCCCAGCAGACCGAACGCGGCAACAAGATCGACGCCCTGCTGGCCACCCTCGGCGGGCAGACCGCGCTCAACACGGCGGTCGCGCTGTACGAGAACGGCGTGTTGGAGCGCTACGGCGTCGAGCTCATCGGAGCCGATTTCGACGCTATCCAGCGCGG
The DNA here is from genome assembly GCA_035511785.1 of Mycobacterium sp. GTDB lineage: Bacteria > Actinomycetota > Actinomycetes > Mycobacteriales > Mycobacteriaceae > Mycobacterium. The sequence continues at coordinate 6,546 of DATKEW010000033.1, read as the reverse complement.
CGAGGACCGGCAGCGGTTCAAGGACATCGTCGCCAAGGTCGGCGGTGAATCCGCCCGCAGCCGAGTGTGTTTCACCATGGACGAGGTGCGTGAGACGGTCCAGGATGTCGGTCTTCCGGTAGTGGTGCGGCCGAGCTTCACCATGGGCGGCCTGGGTTCGGGTATGGCGCACTCCGCCGGGGAGGTGGACCGGATGGCCGGGGCCGGGCTCGCCGCCTCGCCCAGCGCCAACGTCCTGATCGAGGAATCGATTTACGGCTGGAAGGAATTCGAGCTCGAGCTGATGCGCGACGGCCATGACAACGTGGTCGTGGTGTGCTCCATCGAGAACGTCGACCCGATGGGCGTGCACACCGGTGACTCGGTGACCGTCGCGCCGGCCATGACCCTGACCGACCGGGAATACCAGCGGATGCGCGATCTGGGCATCGCGATCCTGCGCGAGGTCGGGGTGGACACCGGAGGCTGCAACATCCAGTTCGCAGTCAACCCGCGCGATGGCCGCCTGATCGTCGTCGAGATGAACCCGCGGGTCTCCCGGTCTAGTGCGCTGGCGTCCAAGGCCACAGGCTTCCCCATCGCCAAGATCGCCGCCAAGCTGGCCATCGGTTACACCCTCGACGAGATCGTCAACGACATCACCAAGGAAACACCGGCCTGCTTCGAGCCGACGCTGGACTACGTCGTGGTCAAAGCGCCGCGGTTCGCGTTCGAGAAATTCCCGGGCGCCGACCCCACCCTGACCACCACGATGAAGTCGGTCGGTGAAGCAATGTCACTGGGCCGCAACTTCATCGAGGCGCTTGGCAAGGTGATGCGGTCGCTGGAGACCAGCCGCGCCGGCTTCTGGACAAAGCCGGACCCCGACGGTGATGTCGACGAGGTGCTGACCCGGCTGCAGACCCCGACCGAAGGCCGGCTCTACGACATCGAGCTGGCGCTGCGGCTGGGCGCCTCGGTAGAGCAGGTGGCCGAGGCCAGCAGAATTGACCCGTGGTTCATCGCGCAGATCGGCGAGCTGGTCACGCTGCGCACCGAGCTGGTCGCCGCGCCAGTGCTCGACGCCGACCTGCTGCGCCAGGCCAAGCACAGTGGACTTTCGGACCGGCAGATCGCAGCGTTGCGACCGGAATTGGCCGGCGAGGACGGGGTGCGGTCGCTGCGGGTGCGCCTCGACATCCACCCGGTGTACAAAACGGTGGACACCTGTGCTGCGGAATTCGAAGCCAAGACGCCCTACCACTACAGCAGCTACGAACTGGACCCCGCCGCCGAGACGGAGGTGGCGCCGCAGACCGAGAAGCCCAAGGTGCTGATCCTCGGGTCCGGGCCGAACCGGATCGGCCAGGGCATCGAATTCGACTACAGCTGTGTGCATGCGGCGACCACGTTGTCGCAAGCGGGTTTTGAAACCGTGATGATCAACTGCAACCCGGAGACGGTGTCCACCGACTACGACACCGCCGACCGGCTGTACTTCGAGCCGCTGACGTTCGAGGACGTCCTGGAGGTGTACCGGGCCGAAGCGGAGTCGGCCGCCGGCGGGCCGGGTGTGATCGGTGTCATCGTGCAACTCGGCGGCCAGACCCCGCTCGGGCTGGCGGAACGGCTCGCCAATGCCGGGGTTCCGATCGTGGGCACCCCGCCGGAGGCCATCGACCTGGCCGAGGACCGCGGCGCCTTCGGCGACGTGCTCACCGCCGCGGGACTGCCGGCGCCAAAATACGGCACGGCAACGACTTTCGCGCAGGCTCGCGGGATCGCCGAAGACATCGGCTACCCGGTGCTGGTGCGGCCCTCGTACGTGCTGGGTGGGCGCGGCATGGAGATCGTGTACGACGACGAGACGCTCAAGGGCTACATCACCCGCGCCACCGAGCTCTCACCCGAGCACCCGGTGCTCGTCGACCGCTTCCTGGAGGACGCGGTCGAGATCGACGTCGACGCGCTGTGCGACGGCGCCGAGGTCTACATCGGCGGCATCATGGAGCACATCGAGGAGGCCGGGATCCACTCCGGCGATTCAGCGTGCGCTTTGCCGCCGGTGACGCTGGGCCGTAGCGACATCGAAAAGGTGCGCCGCGCCACGGAGGCCATTGCGCACGGCATCGGCGTCATAGGCCTGCTCAATGTGCAGTACGCCCTCAAAGACGACGTGCTCTACGTCCTGGAAGCAAACCCGCGCGCCAGCCGCACCGTTCCGTTCGTCTCCAAGGCCACCGCGATCCCGCTCGCCAAGGCGTGTGCCCGGATCATGTTGGGCACCACCATTTCCCAGCTTCGCGGAGAAGGTTTGCTGGCGGCTTCCGGAGACGGCGCCAACGCGGCCCAGGATGCCCCGATCGCGGTCAAAGAAGCCGTGTTGCCCTTCCACCGGTTCCGTCGGGCCGACGGATCGGCCATCGATTCACTGCTTGGCCCGGAGATGAAATCGACCGGCGAAGTCATGGGCATCGACCGCGACTTCGGCAGCGCCTTCGCCAAGAGCCAGACCGCCGCATACGGATCGTTGCCGGCCGAGGGCACCGTGTTCGTATCGGTCGCCAACCGGGACAAGCGATCCCTGGTGTTTCCCGTCAAGCGGCTGGCCGACCTGGGTTTCCGCGTTCTTGCCACCGAGGGCACCGCGGAGATGTTGCGCCGCAACGGAATTCCCTGCGACGAGGTTCGCAAGCACTTCGAGCCCCCGCAGCCGGGCCGTCCCGCGATATCGGCAGTCGACGCGATCAGGGCCGGTGACGTCGACATGGTCATCAACACGCCCTACGGCAACTCCGGTCCGCGCATCGACGGCTACGAAATCCGTTCGTTGGCGGTGTCGGTCAACATCCCGTGCATCACGACGGTGCAGGGCGCGTCGGCCGCGGTGCAGGGGATCGAGGCCGGGATCCGCGGCGACATCGGCGTCCGGTCGCTGCAGGAACTGCACAGCGCTATTGGGGCCAGTGGGCCCGCGGGTGGCGCCCAGTGACCGGGTTCGGCGCCCGGTTGGCCGCGTCGAAGTTGAGTCGCGGGCCCCTCTGTCTGGGGATCGACCCGCACCCGGAGCTGCTGCGGGCGTGGGACCTGCCGACCACCGCCGACGGCCTGGCCGCGTTCTGCGACATCTGCATCGAGGCGTATGCCGGTTTCGCCGTCGTCAAGCCACAGGTGGCCTTCTTCGAGGCCTACGGCGCCGCCGGATTCGTGGTGCTGGAACGCACCATCGCCGCGCTGCGGTCGGCCGGAGTGCTGGTGCTGGCCGACGCCAAGCGCGGAGACATCGGTTCGACGATGGCGGCGTACGCCGCGGCCTGGGCGGGCGATTCGCCGCTGGCCGCCGACGCGGTGACGGCCTCACCGTATCTGGGCTTCGGCTCGTTGCGTCCGCTGCTGGAAGCCGCGGCGGCACACGACCGAGGGGTGTTCGTGCTGGCGGCGACCTCCAATCCGGAGGGTGCGACCGTGCAGCGCGCCGCCTTCGACGGCCGCACGGTGGCCCAGCTGATCGTTGACCAGGCGGCGGTGGTCAACCGGTCCGCCGCCGGGTCGCAGCCGGGATACGTGGGTGTGGTGGTGGGGGCGACGGCCTTTGAGGTGCCGGACCTCAGCGACCTGGGTGGGCCGGTGCTGGTGCCCGGTGTCGGGGTGCAGGGCGGACGGCCCGAGGCGGTCGGCGGCCTGGGCGGGGCGGCGCCGGGCCAGCTGCTGCCCGCGGTGGCGCGCGAGGTGCTGCGGGCCGGACCGAGCGTGTCGGACCTGCGGGCGGCGGGCGAACGGATGCTGGACGCCTTCGCGTATCTATCCGCGCTGTAGACCGGGTGCGTGATAGGGGTTTTTACCGTGCGTCCGCGGCGCAGATGCCTGGGCTTCTTCGCCCCGAGCGCAGCGGTGAAGCCCTCAGCGCACACTCGAACGCGGCGGCCGCGATTTAGTCTGATGCCACCGCCGTACTGGGTCCGGCGGTTTCGACGATGACGGTGGTGGCCTTGACGACGGCCACCGCGACGCTGCCGGGCTGCAGTTTCAACTCCTCCGCGGCCGCGGTGCTCATCAGCGACACGACGGTGAAGGGACCACACTGCATCTCGACCTGGGTCATCACCGCGTCGCGAGTGACCTTGGTGACCAGGCCGACGAACCGGTTGCGGGCGGAGCTGCCGATGCTGAGCGGATCCGGCGGTGGTGCGGGTGCATTGGTACGGGCAAACTCGGCGAGATCCTCGCTGGCGATCACCTTGCGGCCGGCCGCGTCGAGACCCACCGCCAGCGTGCCGTGGTTGATCCATCGCCGGACGGTGTCGTCGCTGACTCCCAGCAGCTCAGCCGCCTGACGGATCCGCAGGTTCGGCACCGCTAGATCGTATCCGATCCCGAGGAGCGGATTCGCTGGAACGCGGGCCGGGCAATCGCCCCTATGGGTCAGGCAACGGCCACCGAGCGGCCCGCAATTTGTTTGCTGGAACCGCGGCTCTAGCCGCGGGGCCGACCAGGGATGCCGGCCATGAATTCGGTGGCCGCCGCTTGTGTCGATTGTGTCGGGTACCCGAGCGCAGAACGGCGGGGACCGCCGGTTCGGGTGAGCCCGGTGAGTCCGGCGACGAGGGCGACGTCGGTTAACGGCGAGAGAATTCTGCGTTCCGGTGCCTCGGCGGGCGAAAACGCCGCTGAAATCGCCTGCGCACCGCGGCCGGCATGCACTTGACCACCGGCGCGACACGCGCGACACGCCCCGGCAAATTGCGTGATCCGCGGCACGGGGTCGCAGGCCAATCCGCGCCACCGACTGCGGCGGCCCATCGACACGGTGTGCGACGCCGACGCGGCAGCGCAAATCCGCTGGTAGAGGGCCTGATCCGGGTCAACGTGAGGGCGGTGCCGGCCCGGAAACAGCGCCTTGTCCACCCGCTTTCCGGGATGCCGAGCGACCCGCCGGACGGATTCACGCGACGGGTCGACCTGGCCATTTATCGCCTTAACCAGGGGGGTCGGATTAGATTTCGTCAGGAAGCGTGAGTACGGTCGTCTCCGCTGGCCGAAGTACCCGGCAGAGACAAAGATCGACTGCGATCGAAGATTGATCAGATACGGAGGAATCGTGGCCCTTCCCCAGTTGACCGACGAGCAGCGCGCGGCCGCGTTGGAGAAGGCGGCTGCCGCGCGTCGAGCGCGAGCAGAGCTCAAGGACCGCCTGAAGCGCGGTGGCACCAGCCTCACCCAGGTGCTCAAGGACGCCGAGAGCGATGAGGTTCTGGGCAAGATGAAGGTTTCTGCGCTGCTTGAGGCTTTGCCGAAGGTGGGCAAGGTCAAGGCGCAGGAAATCATGACCGAGCTGGAAATCGCGCCGACTCGCCGTCTGCGCGGTCTCGGCGACCGTCAGCGCAAGGCCCTGCTGGAAAAGTTCGGCTCCTAACCCAGCTGAGAATATGCAGGCCGGATGGCCTGTGGGGGCGCCGACCCAGGAGCGCCGGTGAGCGGGGGCGGGGGATCGGACGTCGAGCACGGGGCACGTCCCGAGCCAACCGGTAAGGGACGCGTGGTTGTGCTGTCCGGTCCCTCCGCGGTCGGCAAGTCGACAGTGGTCCGGTGCCTGCGCGAGCGGATTCCGGACTTGCATTTCAGTGTCTCGGCCACGACGCGGGCGCCGCGGCCCGGGGAGGTCGACGGCGTCGACTACCACTTCGTCAGCCCCGCCCGCTTTCAAGAACTCGTCGATGACGGCGCCCTGCTGGAATGGGCCGAGATCCACGGCGGGCTGCACCGATCGGGCACCCTGGCCGAGCCGGTGCGGGCCGCCACCGCGTCCGGACTTCCGGTGCTGATCGAGGTCGACTTGGCCGGGGCCAGGGCGGTCAAGAAAGCGATGCCCGAAGCCATCGCGGTGTTCCTGGCGCCGCCCAGCTGGGAAGACCTGGAGGCCAGGCTCGTGGGCCGCGGCACCGAAACGCCCGAGGTGATACAGCGCCGGCTGGACACGGCCCGCATCGAACTGGCGGCGCAAGACGACTTCGACGAGGTCGTGGTCAACAGTCGATTGGAGTCTGCGTGTGCAGAATTGGTATCCTTGCTGGTGGGAACCGCGCCTGGCCCGGCTTGAGCCGCCTGGTCAGAGGCGGATCCAGACCCGATCAAGCATTTCCAGCCGTTTTCAACCGCTTTACGCCGCCAGGAGATTTTCTTAAGTGAGCATTCCGCAGTCCGACGCGCCGCTGGCCGCCGTCCCCGCCATGGATCAGTTCGATCCGTCGTCAGGTGGACAAGGCGCCTACGATACCCCGCTGGGCATCACCAACCCGCCCATCGATGAGTTGCTGGACCGCGTCTCGAGCAAGTACGCGCTGGTGATCTACGCGGCCAAGCGGGCCCGGCAGATCAACGACTACTACAACCAGCTCGGCGAGGGCATCCTCGAGTACGTTGGTCCGCTGGTCGAGCCCGGGCTGCAGGAGAAGCCGCTGTCCATCGCGATGCGCGAGATCCACGCCGATCTGCTCGAACACACCGAGGGCGAGTAACAGGACAGGGCCGGGCGCGCTGTGATCGTGGTGGAGAGCCGTTGCCTCAAAG
>DATKEW010000032.1:0-5308 GCA_035511785.1 Mycobacterium sp. | reverse complement strand
CGGACAGCGCAAACGCGCCTCGGTGGCACTCGAGCTGCTCACCGGACCGTCGCTGCTGATCCTCGACGAACCGACCTCGGGTCTGGACCCGGCGCTGGATCTGCAGGTCATGACGATGCTGCGGCAACTGGCCGATGCCGGTCGCGTGGTCCTGGTGGTCACACATTCGCTGACCTACCTCGACGTCTGCGATCAGGTACTGCTGATGGCGCCCGGCGGCAAGACCGCCTTCCTCGGCGCTCCCGGCCAGATCGGTGCTGCTCTGGGGACCACCAACTGGGCCCACATTTTTGCGAAGGTGGGCGCCGACCCCAACGAGGCCAACCGCCGCTTCCTGGCCCGGAACCAACCCCCGCCACCCCCGGAGGCGGAGGCACCGGCCGAGCTGGGCGCGCCGGCGCGCACCAATATGCGCCGCCAGTTCTCCACAATCGCCCGCCGACAGGTCCGGTTGGTCGTCTCCGACCGCGCGTACTTCGTGTTCCTGGCGCTGTTGCCGTTCATCATGGGTGCGCTTTCGCTGACCGTTCCCGGCAACACCGGGTTCGGCATTGCCGAGCCGACCAGCGAGTCGCCGGACGAATCCGCGCAGATCTTGACGCTGCTGTCCATCGCCGCCGTCTTCATGGGCACCGCGCTGACGATCCGCGATCTGATCGGCGAGCGCGCCATTTTCCGGCGCGAACAGGCGGTCGGCCTGTCGGACTGGGCCTACCTGAGCGCCAAGGTCACGGTGTTCTGTGTGTTCGCGATCGCCCAGGCGGCGATCGCGACGGGCATCGTGCTGGTGGGCAAGGGCGCACCCACCCAGCCGGCGGTGCTGCTGGGCCCCTCCACATTCGCGGCCAGCGTCGAGCTCTTCGTCACGGTGGCCGCGACATGTGTGGCCTCGGCGATTCTCGGGATGGTCCTGTCGTCGATCGCGCGCTCCAACGAGCAGATCATGCCGCTGCTGGTGGTATCGCTCATGCTGCAGCTGGTGCTTGCCGGTGGCCTGGTCCCGGTGACCGGCCGGATCTTCCTCGATCAGCTGTCGTGGCTGATGCCGTCGCGCTGGGGCTTCGCGGCGTCAGCCGCCACGGTCAACCTGCCGGCGCTGGTGCCGGGAACCCTCAGTCCCAAGGACAGCCACTGGCTGCACACGCCTGGCGCATGGCTGCTCGACATGGGGATGCTCGCCGCGTTGTCGGTGTTCTACTTCGGCGTCGTGTGGTGGCACACCCGGCTCAAGCGCTGACCCGGCTAACTCGGTCCGGCGTAGGCCCATCGCTGCAAGCCGTCAGCTGGCCGTCAGGCTGGCCAGCGCGTATTCGCTCACCGCGATCAGCGCGTCGGTCGCCGACCGCCGATCCCTGGCATCGACGTTGATCACCGGGATGTGTGCGGGCAACGTCAGCGCTTCGCGCACCGCGCCGACGGGATACCTTGGCGCGCCGTCGAATTCATTGACAGCGATCAAAAACGGCAGGTTGCGGTGCTCGAAGAAGTCGACTGTGGCAAAGCTGTCCTGCAGCCGTCGGCAGTCGACCAGGACGATCGCGCCGATCGCGCCGCGGACCAGGTCGTCCCACATGAACCAGAACCGGCGCTGGCCCGGGGTACCGAACAGGTAGAGCACCAGGTCCTCGTCCAGGGTGATCCGGCCGAAATCCATCGCGACCGTAGTGGTCCGTTTGTTGGGGGTTGCCTCGAGCATGTCGGCGCCGGCCGAGGCATCGGTGACCATCTCCTCGGTGCGCAGCGGCATGATCTCCGAAACCGCCCCGACGAACGTGGTCTTGCCGGCACCGAACCCGCCCGCGATGACGATCTTCGTCGAGGCGGTGGCTCCGCCATCAGAGTGCTCGTAGGCCACGCAGCGTCCTTCCTATGAGTTCGTGGCGCTCATCGCGGGTCGAATGCTCGGTCAACGTTCTATGAACCCGAAGGTATCCGGACAGCACCAGATCACCGACCAAGACGCGCGCGACACCGACCGGCAGATCGAGCCGGGCCGAGATTTCCGCGACGGACGGGCTTTTGACGCACAGTTGGATGATCTTGCCTCTCGCATCGTTGGGTGGCCACCGGTGAGCCAGCCCGGCCTGCAACGTCTGAATCGGCGCTTCCAGGGGAAGGTCGACGTCGGTGCGGGCCCGTCCGGCGGTCAGGGTGTACGGACGGACCAGGCTCGCCTCACGGGAGGGCTGCAAGGGCTCGCGTTTGTCCACGCGGCTCACGAGTGTGCAGCGGACCGGCGGGAGGACTGCACGACGCCGCCCACCCGTTCGACGAGGATGGCCATCTCATAACCGATCTGACCGATGTCGCACGACGCCGCGGCCAGCGTGGCCAAATGCGAGCCGTCGCCCACACGCATCAGCAGCAGATAGCCGTTCTGCATCTCGACCACCGATTGCAGCACCTGCCCGCCCTCGAACAGCTGCGCGGCACCGGTGGCGAGGCTGGCCAGGCCGGAGGCCACCGCGGCCAGCTGATCGGCTCGTTCGCGCGGGAGATGCTCACTGGCGGCGAGGGGCAGCCCGTCGACGGACACCAGCAACGCATGCGCCACCCCGGGGACCTCGCGGGCGAACTTCGTCACCAGCCAGTCCAATGAGTTGTCGCGTTGCGTCATTCCTGATCGGGTCCTTGATTCGTTTCGCGAGCATGCGACCGTCCTGTGCGCACGCCGCCGAAATGGCTGCTGAAGGAGGCACGAACCGCGTCGGGGTCGCGCGCCGCGGCCGCGCGCTCCGGCTGCCGGCCGGAACCCGATCCGCCATTCGATCCTACGAGGGAGCCCTGGTCGTCCTGGTCCGATCGGTCCTGCTCGGAGAAACTGACACCGTTGGCCGCCCCCGGCACCAGCCGGGCACCGGGTGTGCGCACCGGCAGGCCGTGCTCGGCGGTGCGCGACTCGACGGGCTTGTCCTCGGCCTCGGCGGCCAACGACCAGCCGCGGTCCCACACCGACTGCCAATCCAGGTCGGGGCTGTTGACCAGGTCGTGCGGATCGCCCAGCATCTCCGACAGCATCCGCCGGTAGATCACGTCCTCGTCGCTCGAGGCGGTCGGGCCCGCCGGGATAGACGGGATCGAAGTAACCGGCGCGCCGGCGTCCGGGCTCGCGGGTTTGACAGCCGGCGCATCGGCCCGACCGCCGGCGTCCCGCGACCGCGCGGCAAAGAATGCCGAGGTATCCGATGCTGCCGGTGTTGCGGGTGCTTCGGACGGCGTTTGTGTCCCCTCTGGCTGGTTCGGGCTCTCCCACCAGGGCCTGGCCAGCTCACGCCGGCGCGGCTGATCGGCGGGGTCGGCGGGCACTTCGGTGATACCGCTGGAACCCGGGATGCGGCGCGGCAACAAGCTGATCGGTGGTACCGGTGTTTGGGAACCATTGTGTGTGGACGTGGCCAGGCCGGCCTCCTGCCCGGCGGCCTCACCGACAGGGTCCGTCGTAGCGATGGCGTTGGCGAGCTTGGTACTCGGCGACGACACTGCCGCCATCCGTCGCGGGCCCCCCGTCGGAGCCCCGGGAGCGCCCTCGAGCACCGTCGGCGGTAGGTAGATCTCGGCCGTCGTACCGGTGCCCGCTTCATCGGCCGCGGGACCGCGCAGCCCGACCCGGATGCCGTGCCGGGCGGCGATCCGGCCGACCACGAAAAGACCCATGTGGCGGGCATTGTCGGGGGTGACCTCACCGCCGGCCTGCAGGCGCATGTTGGCGATGCGCCGATCGGCGTCGTTCATACCCAACCCGGCGTCGGCGATCCGCAGCACAACTCCCCCGTCGCCGCCGGGTGCCCCGGAAATCCGGACGGATGTCGGCGGCGGCGAGTAGCGCAGGGCGTTGTCGATCAGCTCGGCGAACAGATGGATTGCGCCGGCGGCAGCCGCGCCGATCAGCGTGACGTCGGGTACCCCCGTGATTTCGACACGGCGGTAGTCCTCAACCTCGGAGACGGCGGCGTTGGTCACCGTCGACAGCGGCACCGGCTCGCGCTGGTCACGCGCCAGCTGTGCGCCCGCCAGCACCAGCAGGTTGGCGCTGTTGCGGCGCAGCCGGGCCGCCAGGTGATCCAGCCGGAAGAGGCTGTCGAGGCGGTCGGGATCCTCCTCGTTGCGCTCCAGCCGGTCGATGAGCTGCAGCTGCTGATCGACCAGCGACCGGCTGCGCCGCGACATCGTCTCGAACATGTCGTTGACCAGCAGCCGCAATCGCGCCTCGTCACCGGCCAGCAGCAGGGCCTGGGTGTGCAGCTCGTCGACCGCATGGGCGACCTGGCCGATTTCCTCGGTGGTGTACACCGGCAGCGGCTCGGGGATCGGCTCGGCGCCACCGGCCTTGACCAGGGCGACCTCGTCCTCGAGGTCGGTGTGGGCGACTTTGAGCGCGCCGTCGCGCAGCACCCGCAACGGCACGACGAGCGCGCGCGCCACCAGCAACACGATGGCCAGTGCGATCACGATGGCGGCCAGCACCAGGATGCTGTCGACGATGGCGGCGTCGCGCCGATCATTGGCCTCGGCGTGCACCGACTTGATCACCGACGCCATGGCGTCGGTGATGACCTGTTCGGCGATCCCGTCGGTGGTCCGTATCGAGCGCAGCAGCTCGGCATTGTCGACCAGTGGGCTGGCCGGATCGGACATGATCGCCATCCGGGTCACCATTTGCTGCTGCAGCGTCTTGGCTTCCGGCGAGCCGGCACCCAGCACTTCGCTCATGCCGAACAACGTCGACGGTTCGGTGCCAGCCAGGGTGATCATCGAGATGCGCAGTTGCGGCTCGGGCAGGTCGGCGCCCCGGGTCACCAGGATCTCCTGCATGGTCATCTGCCCGCGGGCCCCGACCGCCCGGCTCAACCCTTGCGCCTCGGCCCGGATCTTTTCGTCGTCGACACGCACCGAGGCGTTGATGACGTCCTCGGCCGTCAGCAGCAGCGGCGCATACGTGGTCACCCGCTCCCGCAAACCGATGCTGTTATCCGCCACCTTGTCCAACAGCGCCTGACCGCCGTTGAGCAGGGTGCTCAATGCCGACCCGACGTCGGGTGTCACGTCGGTGTCGGCCAGTCGCGCCGCCAGCTCGCCCTTGCGGGCGTCGAAGTTTTTCTTCGCGCCCTCGACGTCGCGGTTGGTGGAGCTCGCCATCAGGGCGACATCCAGCGCCGACATGTATTTCGTGATCGCCGGTAGCACGTCGGCGCGGGCCGCGGCCAGCCGCAGGTCGCTGGAGTTGGCCATCGCACCGTTGACACGAAGAGCGCCGAAGACCGCCGCCAAAACCAGCGGCACCAGCACAATCGCCAAGACTTTCCACCGA
>DATKEW010000031.1:0-9429 GCA_035511785.1 Mycobacterium sp. | reverse complement strand
CCACCCACCAGCACGACGTGGTCGATCTCGGAAACCGAGATACCGGCGTCCTTGATCACCGACTGGAAGGGCTGACGCGTGCGGTCCAGCAGATCCTGGGTGATGCGCTGGAACTCGGCGCGAGTCAACTGCTCGTCGAGGAACAGCGGGTTCTTGTCCGCGTCGACGGTGATGTAGGGCAGGTTGATCGAGGTGCTCTGGCTCGAGCTCAGCTCGATCTTGGCCTTCTCGGCGGCCTCACGCAGCCGCTGCATCGCCATCTTGTCCTTGGTCAGGTCGATGCCGCTGGTGCCCTTGAACTTGTCGACCAGCCAGTTGACGACGCGGTCGTCCCAGTCGTCACCGCCGAGGTGGTTGTCACCGGAGGTCGCGCGGACCTCGACGACGCCCTCGCCGATCTCGAGCAGCGACACGTCGAAGGTGCCGCCACCGAGGTCGAACACCAGGATGCGCTGCTCCTTCTCGCCCTTGTCCAACCCGTAGGCCAGCGCCGCGGCAGTGGGTTCGTTGACGATGCGCAGCACGTTCAAGCCGGCGATCTGGCCGGCCTCCTTGGTGGCCTGGCGCTGTGCGTCGTTGAAGTAGGCGGGTGTGGTGATGACCGCGTCGGTGATGTCCTCACCGAGGTAGGCCTCGGCGTCGCGCTTCAGCTTCATCAGAACGCGGGCGCTGATCTCCTGCGCGGTGTATTTCTTTCCGTCGACCTCGATGGACCAGTCGGTTCCCATCTGCCGCTTGACGGAACGCACGGTGCGGTCGACGTTGGTCACCGCCTGGTTCTTGGCGGGCTGGCCGACGAGCACTTCGCCGTTGCGCGCAAACGCGACGATGGACGGAGTCGTCCGGGAGCCCTCGGAGTTGGCGACGACGACGGGGTCGCCACCCTCGAGAACCGCGACGACGGAGTTGGTGGTCCCGAGGTCGATACCGACCGCACGAGCCATAGTGATTCCTCCTGATTGAGTAGAGCTTCTTTGGTGCCACTATGCTGAGTGAACCCCGCTCAAGCCTGCTACCGGTGACGCCATGCTGTCAACCCAGGATTGAGTCTGGTTCGCTCAACTTATCGATCATCTTAACGGCGCACACGGTCGCCTTGTTCCCGGGGGGCGTCCTTGGCCCGACCGCCTCGGCGGTCCAGCCCCCGAGGCATAGCTCCAGACATAGTGTCGGATGGTGCGTCAAGACACTCCGAGGGTAGACTGGCAGAAAATGTCATCACCGCCGGTCGCCAGCAGGAAGCGGGTCCGTCATGGCATCTGTCACTCGCGCCAACCAGCGCAGTCGAAGCGATCGACGCGCGGAGTGGGACGGCCGATTTCTGGCCGGTACCGAAAAGCTACTGAATGAGGGCAACGCGTTCACCGATCTGAGCGTGGATCGTCTGGCCGCCGCCGCCGGCACCACGCGCGCCACCTTCTACGTCTATTACGAGGACAAGGGACACCTGCTGCGCCAGCTCAGCAGGCACGTCATGGTGGAGCTTCAACAGGCCGCCCGACAATGGTGGGAGTCCGCTGCGCTGCGCGATCCGCGCAACTTGCTAGCGGCGATGAATGCGATCATTTCCAGCTACCGCCGGCATCAGGCCTTGATGTCCGCTGTGGTTGAGACCGCGGGCTACGACGCGGCGGTGGCCTCCGACTTCCAGGCGCTGATGGCCGATTACGAGGCGGCGACCCGAGAGATCATCGAGCAGGGTCGCGCCGACGGGACCGTCCGCGATCTTCCCGCAAGCGAAGCCGCCTGCGCGCTGGTGTGGATGGTGGAGCGGACCTGCTACCAGACGGTACGCAGCTCGACACCCGACAACGACGAACAGCTTGCCACAGCCCTCGCCGAAATCATTTGGCGGACACTGTATTTGGAGCCGCTCCACGCGGCGTGAACCGCCAGGTCGTCGGATCGGGTGCCGGTTTGCGACGGCGGGCGCGGCCTACCAGGATGCCGACGACAGCGGCGACGCTCAAACACAAGGGGCACATCTTGACGTCCTCAGTTGGCGGTCGGCGTGAGATGGAGTTCGTGTCGGCCGTCGAGATCGACGTGCGCTGAACCGGTTCCATCCGCGGCCGCGACAATCCGGTCCTCCACGCCACCACGCACGGCGTAGGTGATGCCGGGTCGCAGCCGGGCGAACCCGAGTCGACGACGGCCCCCACCATCGCCGGGACGCAACACCAGATCGAGTGCCGCGCCGTCGGTTACCGCACGCGCCACCAAGACCTGGGGGTAGTCGGCGGCATCGAGGATCGGGCCGCGCGCCCAGGCGTCGGGAATGCCGAAATTGACCCGGTCGTAATGTGCGTTCGCCCGACCACAATTCGACATCAGCCATGCCAGATTGGCCTGTGCCGAGCCCTTGGCCAGTCGCCGCACGCCCCCTTCGGTGACCGCTTGACCTTCTTCGGCGATCTTCGCTCCTGCCGCGGCCGCGATGTCGGTGTCGCCGAGTTCGGTGGCCGCCGCCTGCACCCACAGCAGGGCGCTGACCCCACTGCGCCGATAATTGCCGGTGTCGATGCGATCCCAGCCCGACATCTTCACGTCCAACCGCCCGTCGCTGTGCAGCGTCAGCATTTCGCGCTTCAGGATCTCCCACTGCCGGCGCGCGATGTCGGGCATCACCGGATGGATCTGCCAGATCACCGAGGCGTCGGAGAGAATCGAGGTCATCGCAGGAATCGAGAATCCGGTCCATTTCGACCTGATACCGACCGTGCGGCCGTCGGCGCTGAGGAATTCGTTTTCGAATCCCCGCCGGAAACTCGGCAGGATCCGTTCGACGTAGTCGGTGCCGTAGAGGTGGTCATGAATCGGCAGCGGCAGGATCCCAAACCCGTTGCACAGCGCGTAGATCCAATTGGGCTCGCAGGGAAACAGGCCGAACTTCGATGCGGCGAAATTGCGGCTGAGCACCTCGGTCAGCGAGTGCAGGTCGTAGTCGTAGCGCATCCCGCGCGGATGGCGAAAGCTGATCGAGCCGGGTTCCGCGTAACGGTGATCGCGGGTGGCGGCCACGTAACCGGCGATCTGGTTGCCGAGCCATCCCGACACCATGATGTCGTCCCGGGGAATGGGGTCGGGGTTGTAGCGCAGATGCCCCCACATACTCTCCTTCGACCAGAATGCCCAGCAGATCCGCTCCTGCCACTTCGCGATGGTATTGCGTTGTGCCAACGACAAATAACCGTGAAACGCCGGCGTGTGAGCGTATTGAACCGTGGTCAGGCCGTAGCCGTTGACCGCGACTTGATAACGAATCGAGGAGAGCTGGAATTGCTCGATCCTGTCATAGCCTTCGAATTCGTCGACCGGTTGCAGCGCGCGGTCGAGCGCGAATCGCGCAAGTTCCAGCTGGTCGGCGCTCAATTCGGGAACCGGCGGGCAGGATTCGCGTTTCACGGCAACGACGATCGGTCCATCGTTCGTCGCGCCCAGAGTCTTCAGGAACTCGTTGCGATGCAACCGCTGCCGCAAGGCCTTCCTGAACGCGCGGCGACGCAGCGCGAGCCCGACTCCGATTGTCGCCACGGCAGTGAGCGGAACCATCGCTTTGGCCTTGGGATTGCGGACGTCATGGCGCAGTGCGCCCAGCGCGGTGGCGAGCCAAACCGTGACGGGCGCCAGCACGTTCCCGCTCCCCAGCCACATCACCAGCGACACGACGAAGCTCACGACGCTGGCCAGGAATCGCAGCGGCTTGCCGGCACTGAGGTAGCCGGCGCCGGGGACGATCATTCCGACGCCGAGATTCGCGGTGCGGCCGCCGGCGGCGCGGCCGGCAATCGCGATACCGGCCGCCGCCAGCGCGAGGTAGCCGAGCACCGTGCGGCGCATCCGTTGCGTCGTCACCGGCCCGTCCGGGGTGTTGCGCTCCGGGATCAGCGCCGGAGGAATGGGGCGAGTTTCCATTCGGGTGTCCTTTGAGATCAGCTGTGGCTGACGCGGTCTTGGTAGTTGCGGCGGGCGGCGAGGTCGGAATCGCGAAGAACTGCGCGCTCGGCGCCAAGCATCCGGCTGGCGAATTCGCCAACGCTCAACGGCAACACCCGGAGCAGGACCAGCAGGTATCCGAATGTGCTTGGCACGTAGATACGCCGGCGTGACCGTCCGGACTCCAGCGCGCTAACCACCGCCGCGGCAACATCTTCGGGCTCTAGCCTGCGGATCACGCGGGGCTGCCTGATACCGGTGGCGAGCTCGGTGTTCACCGCGCCGGGCAGCACGCAGGAAAACTTGACGCCGCTGCGCCGGAACTCCAGCCGGGCCGCGTCAGTGAACCGGATAACCGCCGCCTTGCTCGCGTTGTAGGAGACCAGACCCGGCACCGATGACTCTCCCATTGTCGAGGCAATGTTGACGACGTGCCCCCGGCCGCGCGGGACCATCCTGGCGAGCGCGTGCTTCGTGCCCAAAACGAAGCCGTACGTGTTGATCTCGAAGATCCGCTTCGTCACCGCGTCGTCTTCGTCGAGGAGCGGACCGGCGGGCATGATGCCGGCGTTGTTGATCAACGCAGCGATCGGCCCCAGCCGCTCCTCCGTCGCGGACAGGAAGTCGCGGAACGAGGCAGCGTCGGTGACATCGAGGCGAGCCCAGAATGCCGCCCCGCACTGCTGGGCCGCGGCCGGCAGGATCGTTTCATCGATGTCGCCGATCGCGACGCGGGCCCCCCGCGAGGCCAACGATTCGGCAATGACGCGTCCAATCCCTCGAGCCGCTCCGGTGACGACGACGACCTGACCGGCGAGTGCGGTCGCGTTCATCGCGGCCTCGCCGGCGCGGCGAGTGCGATCGCGATCGCGCAGGCTGCCGAGAGTGCCGGCACGATCCACAGGCCGGCCATCCACACATAGCCGTGATGCGGGTCGTGCGTCAGCGGCGCGGCCGCCACCACAAGCCAGCTGAACATCGCGAGTGCGGTCCGCCGCATCAATACGAGGCAGCCGACGCCGGCAAGCGATATCGCCGCCTCCGCCCAATGTCCATAGAAAGCCATGCCGCCTCCGGGAAGCATCAGTCCGAGTCCGAAACCGGTCAGCCGAGGAGACGGCGCGGTCGATGCGAGAACAAGGCCCGGCAGCCATGCCGTGACGTACATGAGCGTGTGTCGTCGGTCGAAAGTAGCCGCTTCGAAATTTGCCATGAGCGCATTGTGCCGTTGGCTTGACACATTGTCAATCAATATGTCTTGACAGAGTGTCAAGTAGTGTGTTGTGCTGGTCGCACCGCACCCCCGAAGGAGCAATGAGACAGTGCAGGCGACCGCACCCACCCCGACCGAGGCGCTGCCCATCGCCCGGCTGCTGGCCGGCCAGCACGCGGGCGCGGGCACGGTTATCTGACGATCGTCGACCGCAAGAAGGAACTCATCATCAACGCGGCGGGCAAGAACATGTCGCCGGCGAACATCGAAAACGCGATCATGAGCGCGTGTCCCGTTGCCGCCTCGGCCGTGGCGATCGGCAATGGCCGACCTTACAACGTCGCGCTGATCGTCCTGGATGTGGCAGCGGCGGGCGCGGTGGCCGCCGAGGCGGGACGACCAAGCAGCGACCCCGCGGTACTTGCCACCGACCCGGCCGTGCAAATGGCGGTGGAAATTGGTGTAGCCGAAGGTAACTCGCGGTTGTCGCGAGTCGAACAGATCATGCGGTTCCAGATCTTGCCCACCGTCTGGAGTCCAGGTGGTGAAGAGCTAACCGCCACCATGAAGCTGCGGCGTCGCGTCGTCGACGCCAAGTACGCCACCGACATCGACCGCCTCTACGCCTGAACCGCTAGGAAAGACAAGCCATGGATAACCGAACCACTACCCCCCGCACGATGACGGTTCCCACGCTCGATGCCGGCTGGCTGTGGCTGGAGTCTGAGAACCACCCAATGCACGCCACGTTGGTGTGTGTATTCGGCGCTCCGCCAGGTGCGAAGCCCGGTTACGTGGGCGAGCTCGTGGCACAGATGCGCAACTACACCACCGCAACGGCACCCTTTGACCGGGGGCTGAAGACCTCAGCGCTGGGCCAACTTACGCCACGCTGGGAGCAAGTCGAGACCATCGACACCCGCTACCACGTGCGGCACCACGCCCTGCCCGCGCCGGGCGGCCGCGAACAGCTCGATGACCTCGTCTCCACCCTGCACAGCAGCCCGATGGACAAGGCGCACCCGTTGTGGGCCATCCACGTCGTCGAGGGCGTCCAGGGCGGCGGTTTCGTCGTCGTCGGCAAAATGCACCATGCGCTGATGGATGGTGTCTACGCGGCGCGGCTGGTGGCGCGGTGGCTGTCGGAATCGTCTGATGCGAATGGCATTCCGCCTATATGGGCTGTTCCGCCACGACCATCGGCTGCCCCTTCCAAACGGCCCACGTCACTGGCACGACAAGTTACTGGCATCGTGCGGGGACTCACCTGGGCGGCGGCCGGCCTGTCAGCACGACCTCGCAGTGGGCCTCGCACATCTTTGAACGAGCCGATATCTTCCTCGCGGCGCATCGCCACCATATCGTTTGAGCTGGAAAGGTTTCGGCGGGTGGCCGAGGCCAGCGGGACAACGATCAATGACGCAGTGCTGGCCGTTTGCTCCGGTGCGCTGCGCGGGTACCTGGCCGAGCATCAAGCCCTACCCAAGAATTCGTTGCTCGCGACCATACCCGTTTCCCTTGCCACGACGGACGCTACGCGCGCTGGCGGAAACGCCGTCACCTTCGCCGTGGTCGACCTGGCGACGACCGAGAGCGATAGCACTCGCCGAACGAACCAAATCGCCGCCGGTACGCGGTCCGTCAAACACCGGCTGGCCGCGCTCGATCCCACCGGGTTGACCGTCTACAGCCTGCTCGGCGTTGCGACTCCGATATTTGTCGAGCAACTACTCGGACTCGATGGACGCATCACGCCAATGTCGAACGTGGCCATCTCTAACGTCCCCGGGCCGCGAAAAGCGCTTTACTACAACGGCGCTCCACTGAAACGGCTCGGCGCGATCACGGCACTCTACGGCGGCCAGGCCCTTAACATCGTCGCGATGTCTTACACCGACACATTGCAATTCACTTTCACAGCGTGCGACACACGCCTACCCGACGTGGAGCGGCTCGCCGAGCATTGCCGGCAAGCCCTCGATGACTTAGAGGCTGCAATCTGAGGCCGGGGTGACTTTTCTTTTCGGCGAGAACAGCGTCGTTGTCACCTTCCCACACAACGATGCCGCGTGACAGCCGTGTCGGCAGCAAGGTGCGGATGACAACCGCGGGCGGTTCAGTCGGCCGATGTGACGTATAACTGTGCACATGGCCAATGTTGCCGCCGAGGACGACCACGCGGACCCTCCCCCGTCGATGGTGCGGTCGTCGCTGCTGCGTGAGCCACCGGCTACCGAGCGTGGCCTACGGACACGCAGCGCACTGGTTGCGGCGGCGCGACAAGTGTTCGAACGCCACGGATATCTGGATGCTCGGCTGATCGACATCACGCGGGCGGCAAACTGCTCGGCCGGCACCTTCTACACCTACTTCACCGGCAAGGAAGACATCTTCGCGGCGGTTCTCGAAGTCGCTCAGGAAGACATGTTGCATCCCGGCATGCCGCACGTCGCCGGCGATGACGATCCCGCCGCTGTCATCGAGGCCAGCAACCGGGCCTACCTGAAGGCCTACAAACGCAACAGCAAGCTGATGGGCCTGCTCGAGCAGGTCGCCAACATCGATCCCGAGTTTCGCGAGTTGCGCACGTCGCGATCGAATGCGTTCGCCCGACGCAACGCGCGCAGCATTGCCAAGCTGCAGGCCAAGGGCCAGGCGGACACGGATTTGGATCCGCTGCTCGCGTCACGCGCGTTGTCCGCAATGATGAGCCGCGTCGCGTTCGGGCACTTTGTCACACACGAGGACCGCGACGACACGCCAGAGACGACCGAGGAGGACCTCGTCCAGATCGTGACCCGGTTGTGGGTGAACGCCCTTCGGATTCCGTCACCGGATCACCGCGACCGGCTAGGAGTCCGCGACCAGTAACCGCCGCTTGAGCCCGGGCTACAGACCCGACACCACCCCCCCTGAATTCGAATTTGACGTCGGATTCAACTAGCGGGTATAAGGGGGAAGACGTGCTTTGCATCAAGCCCTTTCCCGTCGCCGGGTTCGCCGGCGCACGGCGAGTGACCGTCATCACATCCAGGACAGGAGGAGCCCCGTGTCCACCGTCGATAGCGTTTGCGGCCCGGTCGATACGGCTCCGATGACGCGCACCGCGGTGCTGATCGACTTCGGCGGTGTGATTACCACCAGCGTGCTGCAGGCGTTCGAGCAGTTCGGCGAACTCCTCGACGCGCCCCCAGGACTGGTACTGGATTTGCTCAGCCACGACACCACCGCCCGAAAGCTTCTGGTCGATCACGAGTGCGGACGCATCGACGCCGACGTCTTCGATCACGGTTTCGCCGAGAGGCTGTCCGCGCACGGCGTGGTGGTCCAGCCCGAGCGGCTGTCGGCGCGGATGCAGGCCGGGCTGCGTCGCGACGACGACACAGTGCGGCTGATCGAGGACCTGCGGACCGCCGGAGTTCCGATTGCCTTGGTATCCAACGCGTTCGGGCGTGACTGCTATGCGGGATTCGACCTCGATGAGCTCGCCGACGTGGTGGTGATCTCCTCGGAGGTCGGCATCCGCAAGCCCTCGCGGAAGATCTACGCCATCGCCTGCACGCGGCTCGGCATCGACCCAGTACAGACGGTCATGGTCGACGATCTGCAGCAAAACCTCGACGGGGCGGCTCGCCTCGGGATCGCCGGTGTGCTGCACACCGACGCCGCCGACACCCGCACGCAGCTCAGCGAACGCTTCGGAATCGGGCGGAGGACCCGATGAAGGTCGCAGGCAGGGTCGCCATCGTCACCGGCGGTGGCGGCGGTATCGGCGGCGCGCTCGCGGAGGAACTCGCCGCGCACGACGCCCGGGTGGTGGTGGCCGACCTCGACGCGGCCGGCGCGCAGGCCGTCGCCGACAAGATCAACGCCACATCACCGGGTCACGCGGTCGCGTCCGGCGCGGACGTGTCCGATACGGCGGCCATTCGCGGCCTGATCACTTTGGCGAAGCAGCAGTTCGGCCCGGTCGACCTGTACTTCGCCAACGCCGGGATCGTCGGGGTACCCGGCCTCGAAGCCAGCGAGGAGGACTGGGAACGGTCGATCGACGTGAATCTGCGGGCGCACATCCGGGCCGCACAACTACTCATCCCCCGCTGGGTGGAGCGCGGCGAGGGCTACTTCGTCAGCACCGCGTCGGCCGCCGGCCTGCTGACCCAGATCGGGTCGGCGACCTACGCCGTCACCAAGCACGCCGCCGTTGGATTCGCCGAATGGCTTGCGATCAGCTACGGCGACCACGGGGTGCGGGTCAGCTGCCTGTGCCCGATGGGCGT
>DATKEW010000030.1:0-6385 GCA_035511785.1 Mycobacterium sp. | reverse complement strand
CTTGCCGTGATCGCGGGTGTGCCCACCAAACCGGCGCTGATCGATGCGGCCCTCGGGGGTGCGGTTAAACGGCATCCCCATCTTCTCCAGGTCCAACACCGCGTCGATGGCTTCCTTGCACATGATCTCCACCGCGTCCTGGTCGGCCAGATAATCACCGCCCTTGACGGTGTCAAAGGTGTGCCATTCCCAGTTGTCGTCTTCCACGTTGGCCAGCGCCGCGCACATGCCGCCCTGGGCGGCCCCGGTATGGCTGCGGGTGGGATACAGCTTGGTCAACACCGCGGTGCGCACCCGCGGACCGGCCTCCACCGCCGCGCGCATCCCGGCCCCACCGGCCCCCACGATCACCACGTCATATCGATGCTGCTGGATCACCGCGGGCCTCCGATGCCAGGATCAAACGTCAACAACACATAGGTGCCCAACACCAACGTGAACCCCATCGACAACAACAACAAGCTGTTCAACCAAAACCGGGTGGAATTCTTGCGGCTGTAATCATCGATGATGGTGCGCAACCCATTGCCGCCATGAAACTGGGCCAGCCACAACAACGCCAGATCCCAAAACTGCCAAAACGGCGACGCCCACCGCTGGGCCACAAAGTTGAAATCGATCCGATACACCCCCTGGTCCCACATCAACATGATGAACAGATGCCCAACCACCAACACCACCAACGCCACACCAGAAAACCGCATGAACAACCAGGCGAACTTCTCAAAATTGGGAATCCCGGCCCGCCGCCGCGGCGACCGCGGATTGTCCAAACTGGCCGGACGGTCATAACTACGCTGGCGCACCGGGGCGATCTGACCCCGGCCCAACTGAAGATCGGGACTGCTCATCGCACGTGCTCCCACATATGCACCCCGATAACCACCCCGGCCGGCACCATCACCACCACAAACACCGCACCCACCACCCAAAACATCACCCGCTGATACCGCGGACCCTGCGACCAGAAATCCACCAAAATCACCCGGATCCCGTTGAGCCCATGGAAAACCACCGCCGCCACCAACCCGTACTCCATCACCCCCACCACCGGGGTCTGATAATCATGAATCACCGCGTTATAAGTCCCCGGACTCACCCGCAACATCGCGGCATCCAACACATGGACAAACAAGAAAAAGAAAATCGTGGCACCACTGATCCGATGCAACACCCACGACCACATCCCCGGATCACCCCGATACAACGTCCGAGGCGCCCGCCGCCGCCGCGACGACCCCCCACCCGAACCACCCGCATCCACCCCAACCACCTGCACACTCACTGCGCCCTCACCGCCTTCATGGACAGTCAAACCGGGAGGTACAGCCTAACCCGGCGGGGTGGCGGCTGACGCCGAACAGGCCGCCAACCGAAGTGTCGTGTCAGAGTTAGGGTGGCTGTTCTCAAGTCGGCCCATCGGTGAGCGGGGTGCGATATGCCTGATGTCGATTGGAATGTGCTGCGCGACAAGGCGATCCAGGCGGCGGCGGGGGCGTATGCACCGTACTCGCGGTTCCCGGTGGGCGCGGCCGCACTGGTCGACGACGGCCGTGTGGTCACCGGCTGCAATGTGGAGAACATCTCGTACGGTCTTGGTCTCTGTGCCGAGTGTGGTGTGGTGTGCGCCCTATATTCGACCGGTGGGGGTCGGCTGATTGCGCTGGCGTGTGTGGACGCGCAAGGATGCCCGCTGATGCCGTGCGGGCGATGCCGTCAAGTGCTCTTGGAGCACGGTGGCCCCGAGTTGCTGATCGACCATCCGGCAGGGCCCCGCCGCCTCGACGAGCTGCTGCCCGACGCCTTCACCGCCGACCTCCCACGGGAACGTTCTTGACCGGCTTCGCATTCGACGCGCCGACGGTGATCCGCACCAAACGTGACGGCGGGCGGTTGTCCGACGCTGCCATCGAGTGGGTGATCGACGCCTATACCCACGGCCATGTCGCCGCCGAACAGATGTCGGCGCTGTTGATGGCGATTGTCTTGCGCGGCATGGACCGCGGCGAGATCGCCAGTTGGACGGCGGCGATGCTGGCGTCCGGTGTACGGATGGACTTCAGCGATCTGCGTTCGAACGGAAAGCCACTGCCGACCGTGGACAAGCACTCCACCGGCGGCGTGGGAGACAAAGTCACCCTGCCGTTGGTGCCCGTCGTCGCCGCCTGCGGCGGGGCGGTGCCGCAGGCATCGGGCCGTGGGCTCGGGCACACCGGCGGCACCCTCGACAAGCTGGAATCCATCGCCGGGTTCACCGCGGAGCTGTCCACCCGGCGGGTCCGCGAACAGCTTGTCGAGGTCGGCGCGGCGATCTTCGCCGCGGGCGAGCTGGCGCCCGCGGACGCCAAGCTGTACGCGCTGCGTGATATCACCGCCACCGTCGAGTCCCTGCCACTGATCGCGAGCTCGGTGATGAGCAAGAAGTTGGCCGAGGGCGCAGGGGCGCTGGTGCTCGACGTGAAGGTCGGTTCCGGCGGGTTCATGACGTCGGAGGCGCAGTGCCGCGAGCTGGCGCACACCATGATCGAGCTGGGCGCCGCACACGGGGTGCCCACCCACGCGCTGCTGACGGACATGAACCGCCCGCTGGGCGCGACCGTCGGTAATGCGCTCGAGGTTGCCGAGTCCCTCGAGGTGCTGGCCGGCGGCGGGCCGCCCGACGTCGTGGAACTGACGCTGCGGCTGGCCGGCGAGATGCTCGAACTTGCCGGAATCGACCGCACCGATCCAGCGCAGACGCTGCGCGACGGCACCGCGATGGACCGATTTCGCCAGCTCGTCGCGGCCCAGGGCGGGGATTTGTCGGTACCGTTGCCGATCGGTGCACAGTCCGAGACCGTGACCGCCGGCCGGGGCGGCACAATGGGCGATATCGACGCGATGGCAGTGGGACTGGCGGCATGGCGGCTCGGTGCGGGCAGAACCCGCCCGGCCGAACAGGTGCAGTTCGGTGCCGGCGTCAAAATCCACCGCCGTCCCGGCGAACCGGTCGCGGCCGGTCAGCCGTTGTTCACGCTCTACACCGACACTCCGGAACGCTTCGGCGCCGCAATGGCCGAGCTGGACGGCGGCTGGAGCGTCTGCGACACACCACCGGTGCCGCGGCCGCTGATCATCGATCGGATCACCACGTGACCACACCATTGGATCTGCAGCAGATCAGGAAAGCACCGAAGGCCCTGCTGCACGATCACCTCGACGGTGGGCTGCGCCCGGCGACCGTGCTGGACGTCGCCGCGCAGACGGGCTACGACGGGCTGCCCGCCACCGACGTCGACGAGCTGGCCACGTGGTTTCGCACCCGGTCGCACAGCGGCTCGCTGGAGCGCTACCTCGAGCCGTTTTCGCACACCGTGGCGGTGATGCAGACGGCCGAGTCGCTGCATCGCGTGGCCTACGAGTGTGTGGAAGACCTGGCCGCCGATTCGGTGGTCTACGCCGAGGTGCGTTTTGCCCCCGAGTTGCACATCGACCGCGGCCTGTCTTTCGACGCGATCGTCGATGCCGTACTGGCGGGTTTCGCCGACGGGGAGAAGGCCTGTGCAGCCGCGGGCCGCCCCATTGTGGTGCGGCTCCTGGTCACCGCCATGCGGCATGCCGCGGTGTCCCGCGAGATCGCCGAGTTGGCGATCCGTTTCCGGGACAAGGGAGTGGTCGGGTTCGACATCGCCGGCGCTGAGGCCGGCAACCCGCCGACGCGGCACCTGGATGCTTTCGAATACATGCGAGACCACAACGCGCGCTTCACTATTCACGCGGGGGAGGCGTTCGGGTTGCCGTCCATCCACGAGGCGATCGCGTTCTGCGGCGCCGACCGGCTGGGCCATGGGGTGCGCATCGTCGACGACATCGATGTCGTCGACGGTGGTGGCGTCCGCTTGGGCAGGTTGGCATCGATCCTGCGGGACAAGCGAA
Organism: Mycobacterium sp.; assembly: GCA_035511785.1. Lineage (GTDB taxonomy): Bacteria > Actinomycetota > Actinomycetes > Mycobacteriales > Mycobacteriaceae > Mycobacterium. The sequence continues at coordinate 2,470 of DATKEW010000030.1, read as the reverse complement.
TTCCGCTCGAGCTGTGCCCCAGCTCGAACGTGCAGACCGGGGCGGTCAAGAACATCGCGGACCACCCGTTCGATCTGCTGGCCCGCTCGCGCTTCCGGGTGACCGTCAACACCGACAACAGGCTCATGAGTGACACCTCGATGAGCCTCGAGATGCAGCGATTGGTCGAGGCGTTCGGCTACGGGTGGAGCGACCTCGAGCGCTTCACCATCAATGCGATGAAGTCGGCGTTCATTCCGTTCGACGAGCGGCTCGCGATCATCGACGAAGTGATCAAGCCTCGGTACGCGGTATTGATCGGTTAGAACGGGCCGGCGAGCTTTCGCCCTCCGGGCTACCGACGCAACCGGGTACCGCTGCGGCGACCCGTCACGGCTTCGTAGATCGCGATGAGGATGACGGCAGCGCCCACGCCAATGAAGAACGGAATCCAGGCGATTCCACCATTGGCGTTGTGGTAGCCGAATTGGCTCGCAACTGCCGAGCCGATCAAGCCACCTACGGCGCCGATTACAACCGTCATGATCATGCCGATGTTTTGTTTCCCCGGCATGACGAGACGCGCCACCACGCCGATGATCGCGCCGACGATGATGGCAAGGATTATTGATCCGAGCATTGCAGCTCCTGTCGTAACGGCTCCCCGGGTGGGCGCCATCTTCGACTGTGGGTTCCCCGGATCGACGGGCTGCTAACAGAATTCGAGAGGGTCAGCGGCGGTGGGTGAGCGGTGCAGCGGTAACGCCGGGTCAGGTCCAGACCGTGTCGACGGCGAGGCCGATGGCGCGCACCGTGCTGGCGAGATGGGTCTGCACGGCCTGCAGCGCCCGCTGCAGGTCGCCGTCACGTAGTGCTTCGGCGATACCGCGATGCTCGTCCATGATCGTCGTCACCCGATTGGGATCGCGCAGCGCCGATTCGCCGATCATCCGCATCTGCCGGTCACGCAGCGATGAGTAGAACCCGGACAAGATGACGTTCCGCGACTCTTCCACGGTGACGGCGTGGAAGGCACGGTCGGCGTCCAGGAAATCCCGCCAGTCGGTTGCGGCGGCGGCGGTGCGCTGCCGTTCCAGCTCGCCCGATAGCCGCTCGAACGCCGCGGCGCAGGCGGCGGGGCCACGCCCCACCAGCTTGGTGGCAGCGAATCGCTCCAGAACCAGCCGCGCCTCGATCACCGCGCGGACCTCGTCGGGCGAAACCGGGACCACCAGCGCGCCACGCTGCGGATACAACCGGAGCAGCCCTTCACCCTCGAGCCGCAGGAATGCCTCGCGCACCGGGGTGCGTGACATGCCCAGCGCGGTGGCGACGTCGCCCTCGCTGATCAGCTCCCCGCCTGGAAACGCTCCGGTGAGTATTTGGGCCTTGACGTACTCGAGTGCGCGGTCCTTGGCCGGCCCCGGCCGCGGGTCAGTCGCCTTCGTTGCCACGGCACGCCCCTTCTTGTAGCTGAGTCATATCCCAACTGTGTCCATGATGGTACATCTTGCATCTGAGATACAAATTAGATATTCTTCAAACATAAGAAGTACCTAAGTAGTGAGGGGCTTGAAATGACCGTGAACTTGGATCCGACGATTCCGGCGCCGATGACCAATGTGGCCGAGTACGGCTTTGAGGGGCGGTTTGCAGACTGGGCCGACGACGCCCGCTACTTCGAGTACTCCAAGGCGGCCAACCCGATCGGCTCGGGGCACGCGCCGCAGGTCCCGATAAGGCAGTTCGGCCCCGAGATCTACATGGATCAGCCGACGGGCGTTATACCGCTGGATCTGTCCCGGGAGCTGGGCGTCAAAAGCGGCGCCGCGACCAGCCCCGCGCTGCTGGCCAACTTCCTGCGCATTCGCGCCGGTGAGCAGATCGACACTGCGGTCAACGCCAGCTCACAGCTGTACTACGTGCTCTACGGCCGGGGCTTTGCCGCGGTCAACGGGCGGCTGGTCAAGTTCGAAAAGGGCGACTTTTTGACCCTGCCCGCCGGCGCCCGCTCGGTGTTCTACGCCGACGCCGAGACCGCCATGTACTGGGTGCACGACGCGCCGTTGCTGCGCTACCTGGGTGTCGAAGCGCGCGAGCCGAGGTTCCGGGCGACCAAGTTCTGCCGTTCGGATGCGGTGGCCAAGCTCGAGGAGATCGCCTCCCGCCCCGGGGCCAACGAGAAGAGCCGGGTCAGCGTGTTGCTGGCCAACGAGAACCAGGAGCAGACGCTGACCATCACCCACGTGCTGTGGGCCATGTTCGGTGTGCTGCCACCCCAGCAGCAGCAGCGCCCACACCGGCACCAGTCGGTCGCACTGGATCTGATCCTGGATGCCCCACCCAGCGGGTGCTACACGTTGCTCGGCACTCGCCTCGACGACCGTGGCAACATCGTCGACCCGATCCGGGTGGACTGGCAGGCTGGCGGCGCCTTCACCACCCCGCCGGGCATGTGGCACGCCCACGTCAACGAGACCGACCAGCCCGC
>DATKEW010000029.1:0-26169 GCA_035511785.1 Mycobacterium sp. | reverse complement strand
CTTCCCCCAGCTACGCGGACACTGCCTGACCAACTACACCAGCGATCCGGTCTTCCGCGCCGGCCTGCAACGTCCGCCGGAGGAAGATCCGCAAGGCGCTGTGCTGCGCTGGGTGCAGATCTTCGGAAGTCCTTTGACCTGGGACGACCTCGGCTGGCTGCGCTCATTGACCGATCTGCCGCTGCTGGTGAAAGGCATCTGCCATCCCGACGACGCCCAGCGCGCCCAGGACGGCGGCGTCGACGGCATCTACTGCTCCAACCACGGCGGCCGCCAAGCCAACGGCGGCCTACCCGCGATCGATTGCCTGGCGGCGGTGGTTGAGGCGGCCGACGGGCTGCCGGTGCTGTTCGACTCGGGGATCCGCAGCGGCGCCGATGTCATCAAGGCGCTGGCACTGGGCGCGAAGGAGTCGGCCGCCCGTATGCCTACGGTTTGGCGCTCGGCGGCGTCGACGGACTACGGGGGCCGGCGGAGGTGGCTGTACCGTAACCGTCGGCGGCGCGGGTGTTTGGATGGTGACGGTGGACGGCGGAGCAGGTGCCGCAACAGCGGTCGGCTGCATCGTGGTCGGCCCCATCGTGCCACCGGTGCCGTTGTCGTTGTGGCTGACCACCGTCCACCCCACCACACCGATCACGACCGCCGCGGCGACACCAGCCGACAGCAACATCGTCGACCGCCTCCACGCCACCCCCCACGCCGACGACGCCGATCACGATGGCCACGGTGACACCGATGGACACCACCGCACCACTATCATCAGGTCGCTTTTCAGCAGGTACTCGAATTCGTGGTCGTCTTCCCAGCGGACCTCAACGACGCCAGCGATGCCGTAGCCAATGGCCCGCGGGTCGCGGCGTGTGGAGATGAGTGCGCCAGTTTGTGCGCCAGTTGGGTTCGATTCAGCCCTTCGTTCGCACCTGTTCGGGGTTGTTCGCTGTTGTGCGGAAATGGGTTTGACCTGCGCAGACCGGGGGAGCGGCGAACAGTAGCAAACAGGTGCGAACACGTTTCTTATATCTCAGCGACTACTCGTCGTAGGTCACTTCTACCGAATCAGATTCCGGGTGAGATTGACAGGCCAAGATAAGCCCTTCATCGAGATCCTGCTGCTCCAGCACGTCGTTGACCTCCATGTTCACCTTGCCGCGGCGCAGGGTGCAGGCACACGCGCCGCAGTGGCCCTCCCGGCAGGAAAACGGCGCATCCAAACCTTTGGCGAGGAGCACATCGAGCAGCTTGGCGTTGCGCGGCCACGGCACGGTGTGGGTTTCGCCGTCCAGCTCCACCACCGCGGTGGCCGGCGGCTCGTCGCCCTCTTTGGTGTCCTCGATCTTGACCGCCGCGAACGGATCCGAGTCCAGCGACTTGAACACCTCGATATGTACTTGCGGCGCAGGCACTTTGAGCGCTTCCAGTGCTTCGCGTGCGGCGTCCATGAACGGGCCGGGCCCGCAGATGTATACGGGCCGATCGCTATGGGGGGCGGCCAGTTTCGCCAGCGCGGTTGCGCTCGGCAACCCCTGCACCGATTCCAGCCAATGCAAGACCGTGAGCCGGTCGGGATATTTGGCGGCCAGCTCGCGTAGCGCGTCGGCGAAGATCACCGAGCGGTCGTCGCGGTTGGCGTAGAGAAGCGTCACCTGTCCGCTGCCTTCGGCGAGCGCCGACTTGCAGATCGACATGATCGGGGTGATCCCGCTGCCGGCGGCCATCAACAAAAAGTCGCCGTCGAGCGTCTTGGGCACGAAGTTGCCCGATGGCGCCAGCACGTGGATCCGCATGCCTTTGTGGGCGTGGTCGCACAGCCAGTTCGACGCGTATCCGTCCGCGGTCCGCTTGACCGTGACGGCCAGGGCATCGTCGGTGAACGGTGAACTGCACAACGAGTAGCAGCGGGCCACCGATCCGGTGCGGTCGCTGGGTACGCGCAACGTCAGGAACTGGCCGGGCGCGTACCGCAGCCGCTCCGGCGGGATGCCGGGGTCGCCGGCCGCGTCCGGCACCGCGAACACCAACGATCGCGCGTCGTCGGTTTCGGCGACGACCTCGGCGATCTGCAGTTCAAGGACGTGGTCGCCGAGTGGCTCGTCGGGAATTGCTTCCGTTAACACCCGCCCTTCCTTTTCTTCACAATTAGAACATGTTACAGAAAACCCGATTGGTACCGCTACCAGCCGCAGGAATACCCTGCTCGACACAAATCGGAACGTGTTCTAGTCTTCTGGGTAAATCCGCACTCCCGGGAGGCAAACCTAAGTGACGTCCATTCAACAGCGTGATGCGCAGTCGATTCTGGCTGACATCGATGATCTGCTTCCGCAGATTCGGGAGCGCGCTCAGGCGACGGAGGATTTGCGTCGGCTGCCCGACGAGACCGTTCAGGCGCTCGAGGACGTCGGCTTCTTCACCCTCTTGCAGCCCGAGCAGTGGGGCGGTCTGCAATGCGATCCCACGCTGTTCTACGAGGCGACGCGGCGATTGGCGAGCGCATGCGGCTCCACCGGCTGGGTGAGCTCGATCGTCGGGGTGCACAACTGGCATCTGGCGCTGTTCGACCAGCGGGCCCAGGAAGAGGTTTGGGGCGAGGACCCCAAGACGCGAATCTCGTCGTCGTATGCCCCGATGGGTGCGGGCGTCGTGACCGACGGGGGCTACCTGGTCAACGGTTCGTGGAACTGGTCGTCGGGCTGTGACCACGCCAGCTGGACCTTCGTCGGTGGCCCCGTCATCAAGGACGGCCGACCGGTGGACTTCGGCAGCTTCCTGATCCCGCGCACCGAATACCGCATCGACGACGTGTGGCACGTGGTTGGGCTGCGCGGCACCGGCAGCAACACGCTGGTGGTCAAAAATGTCTTCGTGCCCCGGCACCGGTTCCTGTCCTACAAGGCGATGAACGACGGCACCGCCGGCGGGTACCAGACCAACACCGCGCCAGTGTACAAAATGCCTTGGGGCACAATGCATCCGACCACGATCTCGGCGCCGATCGTCGGGATGGCTTACGGTGCGTACGACGCGCATGTCGAGCATCAGGGTAAGCGGGTGCGGGCGGCCTTCGCCGGCGAGAGGGCGAAGGACGACCCGTTTGCGAAGGTCCGCATCGCCGAGGCCGCCAGCGATATCGACGCCGCGTGGCGCCAGCTGATCGGCAACGTCGGTGACGAGTACGCCCTGTTGGCCGCCGGCAAAGAGATCCCGTTCGAGCTGCGCGCCCGCGCCCGCCGCGACCAGGTGCGCGCCACCGGTCGCGCGATCGCCTCGATCGACCGACTGTTCGAGGCGTCCGGCGCCACCGCGCTGGCCAATGACCAGCCGGTGCAACGCTTCTGGCGTGACGCGCACGCCGGGCGGGTGCACGCCGCCAACGACCCCGAGCGCGCATACGTGATCTTCGGGAACCACGAGTTCGGGTTGCCGCCCGGCGACACCATGGTCTGATGGCCGTGACGGCTGCCGAGGAATTGACGTTCGAGTCCACCTCGCGCTTCGTGGAGGTGGACGTCGACGGACCGCTGAAGTTGCACTACCACGAAGCGGGCGTCGGCAACGAACAAACGGTGGTGCTGCTGCACGGGGGCGGGCCAGGAGCGGCGAGCTGGACGAACTTCTCGCGCAACATCCCGGTGCTGGCCCGGCGGTTCCACGTGCTCGCCGTCGATCAGCCCGGCTACGGCCATTCCGACAAGCGCGCGGAGCACGGGCAATTCAACCGTTACGCGGCAAGGGCGCTCGAAGGCCTCTTCGACCAGCTGGGTCTGGGACGCGTTCCGCTGGTAGGCAACTCGTTGGGCGGGGGCACCGCGGTGCGGTTCGCCCTCGACTACCCCGACCGGGCCGGACGCCTGGTGCTGATGGGTCCCGGCGGGCTCAGCGTCAACCTGTTTGCGCCCGACCCGACCGAGGGCGTCAAACGGCTTGGCGCCTTCTCCATGGATCCCACCCGCGCCAACCTCGAAGCGTTCCTGCGCGTGATGGTTTACGACAAAAGCCTCATCACCCCGGAGCTGGTCGACGAGCGTTTCGCCCTGGCCGGCACGCCGGAATCGCTCACGGCGACCCGGGCGATGGGAATGTCTTTCGCCGGGGCCGATTTCGAGCTCGGCATGATGTGGCGCGAGGTGTATCGGCTGCGCCAGCCGGTGCTGCTGATCTGGGGTCGCGAGGACCTGGTCAATCCGCTGGACGGCGCGCTGGTCGCGCTGAAGACCATTGCCCGTGCGCAGCTGCACGTCTTCGGGCAATGTGGGCATTGGGCGCAGGTGGAGAAGTTCGACGAGTTCAACAAGCTCACCATCGATTTCCTGGGAGGTGCGTGATGAGCATCCGCTCGCTGGGCTATCTACGCATCGAGGCCACCGAGATGGAGGCCTGGCGTGACTACGGCCTGAAAGTTCTCGGCATGGTCGAGGGCAAGGGCGGCACCGAGGGTGCGCTGTATTTGCGGATGGACGATTTCCCGGCGCGGTTGGTAATCGTTCCCGGCGAGCAGGACCGGCTCGCCGAAGCCGGTTGGGAATGCGCGAATGCGGAAGGGCTGCAAGAGATCCGGAACCGGCTCGATGTGGAGGGCACCCCGTACAAGGAGGCCACCGCCGCCGATGTGGCGGAGCGGCGAGTGGACGAGATGATCCAGTTCTCCGACCCGTCGGGCAACCCTCTGGCAGTTTTCCACGGCGCCGCCCTGGAACACCGCCGCGTAGTCAGCCCGTATGGCCACAAGTTCGTCACCGGCGAGCAGGGCCTGGGCCACGTGGTGCTGACCACCCGCGACGACGCCGAGGCGTTGCACTTCTACCGCGACGTCCTCGGCTTCAAGCTGCGCGACTCAATGCGGATGCCGCCGCAGGTGGTCGGGCGGCCTGCCGACGGGGCGCCGGCCTGGCTGCGCTTCTTCGGCTGCAACCCGCGTCACCACAGCCTGGCCTTTCTGCCGCTGCCGACGCCCAGCGGCATCGTGCACCTGATGGTCGAAGTCGAGGAGGCCGACGACGTGGGGCTGTGCCTGGACCGGGCATTGCGCCGCAAGGTGCCCATGTCGGCCACGCTGGGCCGCCATGTCAACGACTTGATGCTGTCGTTCTACATGAAGACACCGGGCGGCTTCGATGTCGAATTCGGTTGTGAAGGCAGGAAAGTCGACGACGGCGATTGGATCGCCCGGGAAAGCACCGCGGTGAGCCTGTGGGGCCACGACTTCACCGTGGGCATGCGCGGCTAGCCATGTCGGCGCCGATCGATCCGCGTGCCTTCCGGCAGGTGCTGGGTCAGTTCTGCACCGGGATCACCATCATCACCACCGTGCGCGACGAGTTGCCGATCGGCTTTGCCTGCCAGTCATTCGCGGCGCTGTCGCTGGATCCGCCGCTGGTGCTGTTCTGCCCGACGAAGGTGTCACGATCCTGGAAAGCCATCGAGGCGACCGGGCGGTTCTGTGTCAACGTGCTGACCGAGAAGCAGAAGGACGTCTCGGCCCGATTCGGGTCCAAAGAACCGGACAAGTTCGCCGGTATCGACTGGCACCCTTCACAACTCGGTTCGCCGATCATCGACGGGTCACTGGCCTACATCGACTGCGCCGTCGCATCGGTGTACGACGGCGGCGACCACTTCGTGGTGTTCGGCGCCGTCCAATCGCTGTCGGAGGCTCCCAAAATCAAGCCACGGCCGCTGCTGTTCTATCGCGGCGACTACACCGGCATCGAACCGGACAAGACCACGCCGGCACAGTGGCGCGACGACCTCGAAGCGTTCCTCACCACCACCACCCAGGACACCTGGCTCTAACACGCTCACGACGGCGCGCCGATGTTTGGCACCTGCCCAATGCGGAAATGCGTTCAATATGCGCGAGATTTTGGAACGCCACGGCAAGTTTGACGTCGATGATCGGTTCACATTGCCAAAGCTCGAGGACGTTGTCGTCAACGGCGAGGTGCGACACGACACCATCGACTCGACCAACGACTACTACGACACGGCCGACCACGACTTGCGCGCCCAAGGCGTCTTGCTGCAGCGCCGAGATGGCGACGGCGAAACGGGTTGGCAGTTGGCGGTTCCAGACGACGGAGGGCGCACGGAACTGCACTGGATCCATTCGGACAGCCCGCCCGACGAGGTCACGACTTTGCTCGCCGGTCTCGCACTCGGGAAGGAGGTCGCCAGCGTCGCCAAGATTCACACGGTTCGTGAGCGCTACCGGATCAGTGCGCCGCAACAGGAGCGGCCATGCATTGAGGTCGACGACGATCATGTTCGTGCGTCAATAGGCGAACGCCTGCTGGCCTGGCGCGAGGTGAAAGTGGACTCCGGTGTCGGGGCGCGGAGGTTGACCAAGCGGCTCACCAAGCGCCTGCGCGTGGCGGGGGCCCGGCCTTCGCGTTACCCCTCGAAACTCGCCCACGCGGTACCCGCAGAACCGGCGCCCAACTCGGCCGCTCCGGCCAGCCGGGCGCTGACGGACTATCTGAACGCACAGCTGGATCGGATAGTGGCGGGGGATATCGGCCTGCGACGCGGACAGCACCCCATCCACGACACCCGCGTTGCGATCCGGAGGTTGCGCCGCACCCTGCGCGTGTTCCGCAAGGTGCTTGACCAGTCGGCGATCGGCGACCTGGACAGCGAACTCAAATGGTTCGCGGCATCGCTTGGCGATGTCCGTGATTGCCAGGTCCAGCAACGCCGCTTCGGCGATGCGCTGGACGGGATGGCTGAGGAGCTCGTCCTGGGCCCGGTACGGACGCGGATCCGCAATGATTTGCACGCGATCGAGCTGCCCGCACGCACCGGGCTGACTGAAGCGATGGAGTCCGAGCGATATCTGGCCATTATGGCGGTCCTGCGAAGGTGGCGCGCCACCCCGCCCATCGACCAGGACATCGCGATGGGCACCCTCAAAAAGAGGGCACGGCGCGCGCAACACAAGGCGGATCGACGCTTGGCCGAGGCGCTGGAAACTGGCGACGACGTGTGGCTGCATCGGGCGCGCAAAGCCGCAAAGCGTGCCCGCTATGCCGCCGAGCTGTGCAAGCCGGTGGATAAGAACGCCAAGCGAACGGTCAAGCACTACAAGAACATTCAAAGTCTGCTTGGTGATCACCAGGACACAGTGGTCGCCTGTGAGGCGCTGCAAAGGATGGCGGTAGCAGCGGGAACAACCGTGGGAGAGAACGGCTTTACCTACGGCATGCTGTATGCGCGGGAGCAGCAGATCGCCCGGCAATGTCGTCAGGGTGCGCGACGTCTCCGGTAAGCATGGTCGCCTCCCGGCATAGGGCGTCGAGTGTGCTCACCAGGACGGCCCGCTGAGGGGGCGGGCCGTCCCAGTGTGCGTCGTCAGGGCGTCGTGCGATAGCTATCGGTGTCCCGGTGGTTAGCGGCTTCCGCAGCCTTGCCCTGCTCTTCGCCCCACGCCGCACCGCGGTCTGGGGCGCGCCCGTCCCCAGTTTCTTCCCCCTTGCTCCTGGCTTTCGGGTCGAGGCTTTCAGCTTGCTTCCACTGCTCCTGGACTTGCTCACGCGATGTGGCCGCTTCGCTCTGGTGCCTAATCGCGTGCTCCTGCAGCCTCGCGGCTTCGGCGGCTTTGACCTCAGCCTCGGCCTGTGCGGCGCGTGCTTTCGCGGCCGTTTCTTGAGCAAGCGCTTCGCGCTGCTCGACCCTGGCTGTCGCTAGCCGCGCCCGTTCGCGAATCTCTTCGGCGCGCCGCTGGCGGCGACGATTCCTTGCTGCGATCGCCACAACCGCGGCGACGATCAAGAGGATTGCCGCCACCACGGCGATAGCAATCAGGACGGTAGTGCTGGTGCTCATAATGGGCTCCGTTGTCGACTTTGGGGTTGTGCGTGTCAGCCCGTCCGTACCGGATCCCCATATTTGACAGGAATCAAACAAGCGTCGCCTGGGCTAGTGCTCGGACGTGGCCTCGGTGTTGGGTTCGGCGTCCCGATCCCTGATCCGCGGATGGCAGCTCCGAAAAATTCGTCACCCCAGGGTGCCAGGTCCGGGGTTTTTCCAAGCTCGGCCAAGATGGCTTCATGACGCTGGATCTGGACGCATACTTCGACCGCATCAATTATCGCGGCGCTACCGAGCCGACCCTCAAGGTACTGCAGGATTTGGTGACGGCTCACACGCGGGCTATTCCGTTCGAAAACCTCGATCCGCTGGTCGGAACACCGGTTTACGACCTGAGTCCAGAGGCCCTGACCGACAAACTGGTGCGCCGGCGCCGCGGTGGCTACTGCTATGAGCAGAACGGCTTGATGGGATACGTGCTCGCAGAGCTCGGCTTCCGGGTACGACGTCTGGCCGGCCGCGTGGTCTGGATGCTGCCGCCGGGCGCGCCGCCAGGTGCGCAGACACACACCGTGCTGGCGGTAACGTTTCCCGGCTCGCACGGGCCCTGCCTCGTCGATGTCGGCTTCGGCGGCCAGACACCGACCTCGCCGATCCGTTTTGAAACCGGCAGCGTGCAGCCGACGACGCTCGAACCGTACCGCCTGCAAGACCGCCGTGACGGGCTGGTCCTGCAGGCGCTGGTCCGTGAGAACTGGCAGGACCTGTATGAATTCACCACCGAGACCCGGCCGCAGATCGACCTGCAAGTGGGGAGCTGGTACGTCTCAACCCACCCGTCGTCGATCTTTGTCACCAGCCTGATGGTCGCGCTGATCATCGATGGCGCCCGCTGTAATCTCGATGGCCGCCGCTTGGCCATTCACCGTCCGGGCGGCACCGAGAAAATCCTGCTCGACGACGGCGCGGCGGTCGTGGCGGCGCTGAGCGAGCGGTTCGGGATAAATGTGGCAGACGTCGGAGACCGCAGAGCGCTTGAAGCTTGCGTCGAGCGCACTATCGGCTAGGCAGCCAGGGCCCGATCCGCCGCAGAGCCTCTTCGATGTCGCTGGTCGGTCCGGCGAACGACAGCCGGACGAACGAATTGCCGCGCGCGGTGTCGAAGTCGATGCCCGGTGCGATGGCAACGCCGGTGTCGGCCAGCAACTTTGCGCAGAACTTCATCGAGTCGTTGGTGAAGTCGCAGACGTCGGCGTACACGTAGAACGCGCCGTCGGTGGGCGCCAGCCGGTCTATCCCGATTCGGCGCAGCCCGTCCAGCAGCAGCGAGCGGTTGACCGTGTAATGACGCAGATTGCCATCGGCTTCCGCGATCGCCTCGGGGGTGAACGCCGCCACCGCGGCGATCTGCGACAGCACGGGCGGGCAGATGGTGAAGTTGCCCGTCAGACAGTCCACCGCGCGGCGCAGTTCCGGCGGCACCAGCAGCCAGCCCAGCCGCCAGCCCGTCATTGCGTAGTACTTCGAAAAGCTGTTTACCACCACTGCGTTTCGCGAAGTCTGCCAGGCGCAGCTGGTCTGCGGTGCTCCCTCGTAGACCAGACCGTGGTAGACCTCGTCGCTGATCAGCCGCACACCGGAGGCGTCGCACCAAGACGCGATCGCCGCCAACTCGGCCGGCGGTATGACCGTCCCGGTGGGGTTGGCCGGGCTGGCCACGACGACGCCCCGCACCGGCGGGTCGAGTTCGGCGAGCATCTGCGCGGTGGGCTGGAACCGGGTCTCCGGTCCGCATGGGATCTGAACCACCTCACATCCCAGCGCCGACAAGATGTTCCGGTAGCACGGGTAGCCGGGACTGGCCAGCGCCACCCGATCGCCCACGTCAAAGCACGCCAGAAAGGCGAGCAGGAATCCGCCCGAGGAACCCGTGGTGACCACCACGGCATCGGACTCGACGTACATTCCGTGCTGGCGCTGGTAATCCGCCGCGATCGCGCCGCGTAGCTCCGGGATGCCCAGTGCCACCGTGTAACCCAGCTCGTTGGTATGCAGGGCGGCCGCCGCGGCCGCCCGCACGGGTTCGGGGGCGCCGGCGCTGGGCTGACCCGCCGACAGGTTCACCAGGTCGCCATGACTGCGCTGGCGCTCTGCGGCCGCCAGCCAGACATCCATCACGTAGAACGGTGGGATGCCGGCACGCAGTGCGACGGAGGCGTTCACGGCGTTTTGAGCACCTCGGATTCCAGTTGGCTCAGCAGCTCTCGTGGCGAGCCGAGCAGTTGCGCACTGCCGTGTGCGCGTTTGAAGTACAAGTGCATGTCGTGTTCCCAGGTGATCGCGATGCCGCCGTGCAGCTGGATGCCCTCGGCGGCCACCTTGCACAGCGCCTCAGTTGCGGCAAGGCGCGCGGTGGCGGCGTTGCTGGGCGTGGGGTCATTGCACGCGTCGGCGACGACGGCCCGGGCCGCGGCGATCGCGACGTACAGGTCTGCCATCCGATGCTTGAGCGCCTGGAAGCTGCCGATGGGGCGGCCGAATTGCACTCGGCTCTTGGCGTATTCGACGGTCAGCTCCAGGCAGCGTTCGGCGGCGCCGATCTGCTCGGCCGCCAGCAGGATGGCCGCGGAGTCAGCGAGGCCAGGGTCGGGGCCCAACGCTGTGATTTCCGAGGCCTCGTCGGGCCGCACCCGGGCCAGCCGGCGGGTGGGGTCCATGGTGGCGACGGGTTGCGCGCTGAATCGGGTCCACCTGCTCAGCTGGCCGTCAGCGGCGGCGACGACGACGTCGGCGATATCGCCGTTGACCACATAGTCGGCGTCCAGTACCAACGCCCCGATCGAGCTACCCTCGGCAAGGGACGCCAGTGTCTCGGCGTCCGGTTCCGGTGCGGCCAGTAGCGCCAGCTCGGCCAGGGTCGTTCCCAGCAGCGGGGAGGGCACCAGGGCCCGTCCCAGCTCCTGCAAAACCGTTGCGGCATCGGCGAGTTCGCCGCCCGCGCCACCCGACTCCTCGGGCACCACCAGCGCGGCGGCACCGACCTGCTCGCACAAGAGCTGCCACAGCGACTCGTCGTAGCCGCGCTCGGACTCCATCGCCGAACGCACCGCCGCCGGACCCGCGTGCTTGGTGACAAGTGCGGCGACGGTTTCGCGCAGTAGCTCCCGTTCTTCGGTCATAGCGCCGCTCCTCCTCATCGCTTCGCTCTGCATCGTCGCCGGCGCGGGTCATAGGGCCTCCAGAACCCGCCTCCGATGTGCTTCCGGTGTACCCCAGGCCGATCGCAATGCTTGCACCCGCAGCAGCCATAGTGACAGGTCGTGTTCCTGGGTGAAGCCGATCGCGCCGTGCGTCTGCAACGCCGAGCGGGCAGCCAGCAGTCCGGCGTCGGATGCCGCCGCTTTGGCCGCGCTGATTTCGCGGGGCTCCAATGACAGAGCCGCGCCGTACACCAGCGGGCGAGCCATTTCGATCGCGATGTGCACGTCGGCCAGTTTGTGTTTGATCGCCTGATACGAGCCGATCACCCGGCGGAACTGCGTGCGTTGCTTGGCGTAGTCGACGGCGTCGTTCAGCAGCGCCTCTGCGGCGCCGACCAGCTGCGCCGCAGAGGCGAGCACCCCGAACTCATAGGCGCGCTTGACGTCTGCCTGCCAGACCTCGCCGGTTGATGTCACGTCATAGAGGCGGCGGCTGGGATCGACGGACCGGTGGCAGTCGCCCGCCGCGCCTTCGCTGACACCCTCATCGGTGGCCAGCAGCACCAACCCGGCGGTTTCGGCGTCAACCGCGCGCGGCGTGTCAGGCGGCAGCGCGACGGTGGCGACCAGTTCACCGGACGCCAGCTGCGCGCAGCGATCGTCGTCGGCGAGCAAAACCGGTGCAACAGCGATGGATTCGGTCACCGGGCCCGGCACGCACCAGCGGCCGAGACGTTCGAGCGCGACCATCAGGTCCACCGGATCGGCGTCCAGGCCGTCGAATTTCTCCGGGACCGCCAGTGCGGTGACGCCGAGGTTGGTCAGTTGTTCCCACACCTTTCGTCCGGGTGTGGCATCGCCCGCCGACCATGCACGCACCGCGCCGGGCAAGTCCGCCGCGCCCAGCGCGGCGTCGATGCTGGCCGCAAAGTCGTGCTGCTGTTCGTCGAGCGCAAATTTCACTTCATGCCCCCGGACTTTTCCCGCGGCAGGCCCAGCAGTCGCTCGGAGATGATGTTGCGCTGAATTTCGTTGGTGCCGGCGTAGATCGGGCCGCCCAGCGCGAACAGCAGGCCGTCGGTCCACGGGCCGGCAAGCTCGCCGTCGGCGGCGAGGATGTCGAGCGCGGTCTGATGGATCGCTACGTCGAGGTCGGACCAGAACACCTTTGTCACCGACGATTCGGCGCCCAGCTCACCGCCGGCGGCCAGCCGGGTCACCGTGCCGAATGTCTGCAGCCGATAGGCCTGCGCCTTGATCCATGCGTCGGCGACCCGATCGGCGAATTGAGCCGGCGAGTCGCTGTCTTTCCACAGTTGCACCAGCCGCTCGGCGGCCGCCAGGTAGCGGGCGGGGCTACGCAGCGACATGCCGCGCTCATTGCTCGACGTGCTCATGGCGGCACGCCAGCCGTCGTTCGGGGTTCCGATGACGTCTTCGTCGGGCACGAAGACGTCATCGAGGAAGATCTCACCGAAGCCGGTATCGCCGCCCAGCTGGACGATGGGTCGCACGGTGGTGCCCTTGGCCTTCAGGTCGAACATGATGTATGTCAGTCCGTTGTGTCGCTCCGCCGAGGGGTCGGATCGGAACAGCCCGAAACCCATCTCCGCGAACGGCGCCCGCGAGCTCCAGATCTTCTGTCCGTTCAGAAGCCAGCCGCCGTCGGTCTTGGTGGCGGTGGACCGCAGCGACGCCAGGTCGCTCCCGGATTCGGGTTCCGACCAGGCCTGCGCCCAGATCTGTTCGCCGCTGGCCATTTTGGGCAGTATCCGGTCGCGCTGTTCTTCGGTGCCGTGGGCGAACAGCGTCGGCGCCAGCATCGAGGTGCCGTTCGCGCTGGCCCGGCCGGGTGCTCCGGCGCGGAAGTACTCCTCCTCGAACACCACCCAGTGCAGCAGCGGCGCGTCGCGACCGCCGTATTTCTTCGGCCAGGTGATCACCGACAGGCCGGCGTCGAACAACACCTTGTCCCAATGCCTGTGCTGTGCAAAGCCCTCCGCATTGTCGTAAGACTCCGTCGGGATCGACTCGCCGTTGGCCGAGAGGAATTCACGCACCTCGGCTTGGAAGGCCAGCGTTTCGTCGTCTAGTTCCAGATCCAATTCAGGCCAGCTCTCGCAGTTGTGGTTTGACCACCTTACCGCCCGCATTGCGCGGCAACGCGTCGACGAACCGCACCGAGCGGGGTGCCTTGAAGTTCGCCAAATGCTCACGGGTATAAGCGATTACCAATTGCTCGTCGAGGTTCGAACCGGGCCGGGTCACCAGGAATGCCCGGCCCACCTCGCCCAGTCGCTCGTCGGGAACTCCGATCACCGCGGCGTCGGCCACTCCGTCTATCCGGGCTAGCACCTGCTCGACCTCGGCGGGGTAGACGTTGAATCCGCCGCAGATGTACATGTCCTTGAGCCGGTCGGTGATGCGCAGGTTGCCGGCCTCGTCGACGGCGCCGATGTCGCCGGTGTGCAGCCAACCGTCGGCGTCGATGGCCGCGGCGGTGGCCTCCGGGTCGTCGAGGTAGCCAAGCATCACGTTGGGACCGCGCAACAGGACTTCTCCCGGCGCGCCGGAAGACGTTGAATCGATGCGCAATTCGAAGTCCGCGAACGGTCGGCCGCAGGTGGTGGCGACGGTCACCGCGTCGTCGTCGGCACGGCACATGGTGCCCATGCCGTTGGCCTCGGTCAGGCCGTAGGCCGTCAGCACGATGTCGATGTCGAGTTCGGACTGCATGCGTTCCACCAGCACGACCGGCACGGTGGCCGCGCCGGTCACCGCGAACCGCAGCGAGCTCAGGTCGTAGTCGTTGCGCGCCGGGTGATCAAGCAGCGTCTGGTAAATCGTGGGCGGCCCGGGCAACACGGTGATCCGGTGTTGCTCGATCGCCTGCAGCGCGCGCAGCGGATCGAACGTCAGATGCGGGATCAGCGTCGCGCCGGTTTGCAGGCAGGCCAGGATGCCGGCCTTGTAGCCGAAGTTGTGGAAGAACGGGTTGATGCACAGGTAGCGGTCGTCGCTGGTGATCTTGCCGTTGGCGGCCCATGACGCCGAGGCCGACAGCGATTGCCGGTGCGCGCACAGCACGCCTTTGCTGCGGCCGCTGGTGCCGGAGGTGAACAGGATGTCGCTGACGTCGTCGGGTGCGACGGCCGCAGCGCGGTCAGCGACGGCTGCCTCGGAACCCTGGGCGATGAAGTCGTCCCAGGTTCCGTCGTCGGTGTCTACCGGTATCCGAACGACGTGCCGCAGCCGCGGCAGGGCGGCGCGGTCCAGCTCGGCGACACGATCGTTGCCGAGGAATTGACCCATTCCGAAGAGCACCGGCGCACCGGTGCGCGCCAGGATGTCGTTGGCTTCCGATGCGGTGTAGCGGGTGTTCAACGGCACCATCGCGGCGCCGGTGTGGTGAATCGCCAGGCACGCCACCACCCAGTGCCAGGTGTTAGGCGACCAGATGGCAACCCGGTCTCCGCGCTTGACGCCGAACGTGATCAGCGCGGCAGCCGCCCGGTGTACCTCGTCGCGCAGTTCGGCGGCGGTGACGGAGCGGTCTTCGGTAATCAACGCCGCGTGCTCGGGGAGCTGGCGCGCGAAACGATCCAGCGCCGCGGGCACGGTGCGGGGATCGCTCGTCATGATGCTCCTCTGGGTTTGATCGCCCGGGCTCCACCTCGATTGCGCAGCTCCTCCTCACGCGGCTCCGCCGCCGCGCATCGTCACCGCGCTACAAAGCAAGTGCTTGGTAGGTTAGCCTACAGGGCATGCAGGACGTCGAGGAGTTCCGGGCGGAGGTCCGCGGTTGGCTCGCCGACAATCTGGTCGGCGAATTCGCAGCGCTCAAGGGTCTTGGCGGACCCGGGCGCGAGCACGAGGCGTTCGAAGAGCGCCGGGCATGGAATCAGCGTCTCGCGGCCGCGGGACTGACGTGTCTGGGGTGGCCGGTCGAGCACGGCGGACGGGGGCTTTCGACCGCGCACCGGGTGGCGTTCTATGAGGAGTACGCCCGCGCCGACGCGCCGGACAAGGTCAACCATTTCGGCGAAGAGCTGCTCGGTCCGACGCTGATCGCGTTCGGAACGCCCGAGCAACAGCAGCGTTTCCTGCCGCGCATCCTCGACGTCACCGAGCTGTGGTGCCAGGGATACTCGGAGCCGGGCGCCGGCAGCGACCTGGCCAACGTGTCGACCACCGCCGAACTTGACGGCGACCAATGGGTGATCAACGGCCAGAAGGTGTGGACGTCCCTGGCGCACCTGTCGCAATGGTGCTTTGTGGTCGCGCGCACCGAGAAGGGCTCCAAGCGGCACGCCGGACTGTCGTATCTGCTGGTGCCGCTCGACCAGCCCGGTGTGCAGGTCCGGCCCATCGTCCAGATCACCGGTACCGCGGAGTTCAACGAGGTGTTCTTCGACGATGCCCGCACCGACGCAAGCCTGGTGGTCGGACAGCCGGGCGACGGCTGGCGGGTCGCCATGGGAACGCTGACCTTCGAACGCGGCGTGTCGACGCTTGGGCAGCAGATCGTCTACGCGCGTGAACTTTCCAATCTGGCCGAACTCGCACAGCGCAACGGCGCCGCCGATGATCCGTTCATCCGGGAGCGGCTGACACGGGCGTGGACGGGCCTGCGAGCCATGCGCAGCTACGCCCTGGCCACCATGGACGTCGAGCAGCCAGGCCAGGACAACGTGTCGAAACTGTTGTGGGCCAACTGGCATCGTGATCTGGGCGAGCTGGCGATGGACGTCATCGGCAAGCCCGGCATGACCCTGCCCGACGGCGAATTCGACGAGTGGCAGCGGTTGTTTTTGTTCACCCGCGCCGACACCATCTACGGCGGATCCAACGAGATCCAGCGCAACATCATCGCCGAGCGGGTGCTCGGCCTGCCCCGGGAAGTTCGTGGATGAGCGCATGCGCGAAGGCACAGGAGGAAGCATGAGTTTGGCCGAAGCGCCGAAAGAGATTGCCGGACATGGGCTTCTGGCCGGCAAGGTGGTCGTCGTGACCGCCGCCGCGGGCACCGGCATCGGGTCGGCGACGGCGCGTCGGGCCCTGGCCGAGGGCGCCGACGTGGTGATCTCCGACCACCATGAACGTCGGCTGGGGGAGACCGCCGACGAACTGTCCGCTTTGGGACAGGGCCGGGTCGAAAGCGTGCTGTGCGACGTCACGTCCACGGCTCAAGTCGATGCCTTGTTCGCGTCGGCCACCGCCCGGCTGGGACGCATCGACGTGCTGGTGAACAACGCCGGCTTGGGCGGCCAGACGCCGGTTGTCGACATGACCGACGAGGAGTGGGACCGCGTCCTGGACGTGACGCTGACGTCGGTGTTCAGGGCCACCCGCGCGGCGCTGCGGTACTTCCGCGAGGCGCGGCACGGCGGCGTGATCGTCAACAATGCCAGTGTGCTGGGCTGGCGTGCGCAACACTCGCAGTCGCACTATGCGGCCGCCAAGGCGGGAGTGATGGCGTTAACACGTTGCAGCGCAATCGAAGCCGTCGAGTACGGGGTGCGAATCAACGCGGTGTCGCCGAGCATCGCCCGGCACAAATTTCTGGACAAGACCACGTCGGCCGATCTGCTCGACCGGCTATCGGCCGGCGAGGCGTTCGGGCGGGCCGCCGAGCCGTGGGAAGTCGCGGCCACCATCGCCTTTCTGGCCAGCGACTACTCCAGTTACCTCACCGGTGAGGTCATCTCCGTCTCCGGTCAGCATCCGTGAGCCCGCCGACTGGCCAAGCAAGCGCTTGGTTGATACCCTGATCGGGTGGACCGAGTGACCGGTCAGGCGAACAGCCGGCGAAACGAGTTGCTGGAGCTCGCCGCGACCATGTTCGCCGCGCGTGGCCTGCGCGCAACCACCGTGCGCGATATCGCCGACAGTGCCGGCATTTTGTCCGGCAGTCTGTACCACCATTTCTCCTCCAAAGAGGAGATGGTCGACGAGCTGTTGCGCAGTTTCCTGGACTGGTTGTTCGCCCGCTATCGCGAGATCGTGGACAGCGAAGCCAATCCGCTCGAGCGGCTCAAGGGGCTGTTCATGGCGTCGTTCGAGGCGATCGAGCATCGGCACGCGCAGGTCGTCATCTATCAGGACGAGGCTAAACGGCTGTTATCGCAGCCCCGGTTCTCCTACATCGAGGACATGAACCGCCAGCAACGCAAGATGTGGGTCGAGGTGCTCAACCAGGGCATCGACGAGGGCTACTTCCGGCCCGACCTGAACGTCGACCTCGTCTACCGTTTCATCCGTGACACGACCTGGGTGTCGGTGCGCTGGTATCAGCCCGGTGGACCGCTCACCGCGGAGCAGGTCGGTCAGCAATACCTCGCCATCGTCCTTGGCGGAATCATCAAAGAAGGAGTCTGAAATGCCCGAGGCGTACGTCATCGACGCTGTACGTACCGCGGTCGGCAAGCGCAACGGCGCGCTGGCCGGGATACATCCCGTCGACCTGGGTGCGTTGGCGTGGCGCGGACTGCTCGACCGGGCCGACATCGACCCCGGCGCTGTTGATGACGTGATCGCCGGTTGTGTCGACGCCATCGGGGGACAGGCGGGTAACATCGCCCGACTTTCGTGGTTGGCCGCCGGCTATCCCGAAGAGGTTCCCGGCGTTACCGTGGATCGCCAGTGCGGCTCCAGCCAACAGGCGATTTCGTTTGGCGCGCAGGCGATCTTAGCCGGTACGGCCGACCTCATCGTGGCCGGAGGTGTGCAGAACATGAGCCAGATCCCGATCTCGTCGGCGATGACGGTCGGCGAGCAGTTCGGGTTCACCTCGCCGACCAACGAGTCCAAGCAGTGGTTGCACCGATACGGCGATCAGGAGATTTCACAGTTCCGCGGCTCGGAGCTGATCGCCGAGAAGTGGAACCTGTCGCGTGAAGAGATGGAGCAGTACGCGCTGACCAGCCACGAGCGCGCCTTCGCCGCGATCCGCGGCGGCCACTTCGACAACGAAATCCTGACTGTTGAAACCGATTCCGGGCCGTTTCGGGTCGATGAGGGCCCACGCGAGTCGTCGCTGGAGAAGATGGCCGGCTTGAAGCCGCTGGTCGAGGGGGGCCGGCTGACGGCGGCGATGGCCAGTCAGATCTCCGACGGCGCCAGTGCGGTGCTGCTGGCTTCCGAGCAGGCCGTCAAAGAACACAAGCTGACTCCGCGGGCGCGCATCCACCACATCAGTGCCCGCGCCGCCGACCCGGTGTTCATGCTGACCGGTCCCATCCCGGCCACCCGCTACGCGCTGGAAAAGACCGGGCTGTCCATCGGAGACATCGACACCGTCGAGATCAACGAGGCGTTTGCGCCGGTCGTGCTGGCCTGGCTCAAGGAGATCAAGGCCGATCCGGAGACGGTCAACCCCAACGGCGGGGCGATCGCTCTCGGTCATCCGCTGGGAGCCACCGGGGCCAAGCTATTCGCCACCATGCTCAACGAGCTGGAGCGCATCGGTGGCCGCTATGGGTTGCAGACGATGTGCGAGGGCGGCGGCACGGCCAACGTCACGATCATCGAACGGCTATAACTCGTTCGGCGCTTCGCCCACCAAGGCGCGAGTGTGAACCATACGACGCGTCGTCGGCGTGTTGCGTCGCAGGATTCACACTCGGCGGAGCTGTCGGTGGGCGGTGGCATCGTCGGGCCATGTTGGACTTGGAGTGGCCATTTCTCGGCTCTGAAGCCCTGGCCGCGAAGGCCGTTCCCGAGCGCGCGATGCGAGCGCTATATGAGGCGGTCTAGCCGAGGTCTAGCCGGGTGTTTACGTGCCGTGGGGTGTCGAGCTGACGGCGCGCCAACGCGCATGCGCCGCATGGTTGTGGTCGCGGCGACGAGCCGTCGTCGCCGGAAACTCGGCGGCAGCGCTACTCGGCACGAAGTGGGTAAGCCCGACGCTCGATGCCGAGTTGGTGCATGACAATCGAAAGCCTCCCGCACGGATCCTCGTGCGGACCGATACGTTGGCACCGCGGGAGATCCAGGTAGTTGACGGCATCGCGGTCACAACCCCCGCCCGCACCGCTTTTGGGCGGCGGACAACCTCACGGCTGCAGGCAATCCAGCGGCTCGATGCGCTGACGAATGCGACCGACGTCAAGCTCACCGATGTGGAGGCCGTCATCGCCGAGCATTCCGGGGCGCGCGGTCTGGTCCGGCTACTACGGGTGTTGCCGCTAGTCGACGGAGGTACGGAATCTCCGCAGGAGACGCGAACCCGGTTGGTGTTGATCGACGCGGGTCTCCCGAGGCCGCAAACGCAGATCAGGTGTTCGACGAATACGGGGACTTCGTTGCCCGCATCGACATGGGGTACGAGAATTTGCGGGTCGGCATTGAGTACGACGGACCGCAACACTGGACAGACCGTGAGCAGCGCGACCGGGATATCGACCGGTATAGCGCATTGCCCGATCTGGGCTGGGCGATCATCAGGGTCAGTAGCGAGCTGCTCCGATACCGACAGGGCACGTTGGTCGCTCGCGTTGTTGCTGCAATGCAGGCAGCGGGATGGCGCCCGCGACCGTGATGGTCGAGTGTGAACCACATGTCACGCCGCCAGCGTGTTGCGTCGCCAGATTCACACTCGGCGTAGTGGGTTAGTCCTCCACCAGCGCGGACGCCGCTTGCAGATGCTCGATCGCGTCGCGCACGATCGACTCGATGAGTTCGGCGCACGACGGCAGGTCGTCGAGGATGCCGGCCACCTGTCCCGACGCCAGCACCCCGGCCTCGGTATTGCCGTCAACCAGACCGGCTTTCAACAGCATCGGGGTGTTGGCCGCCATCACCACCTGCGACCAGGTCAGCTCCTTGCCGTGGCGCATCGCCAGGCCGTCGCTGATCATCGACCGCCAGGTCATCTGCGACATCTTCTTGAACTTGGCCGCATTACGAACCGCCGCGGTGAAACCCCTTGCCCGTGAGCCACTTTCCAGCCTCTCGACCAGCCCGGTGCGCAGCACTCGGTGCGGCATGCCGTCGACTCGTGTGGTGACCACCGTTCCGTCCAGCGCCGCCTGCAGATAGCGCTGTTTGACCGCATCGGGCACGGTGGAATCGGAGGTGAGCAGAAACCGCGTGCCCATCGCCACGCCGGCTGCGCCGTAGGACAACGCCGCCGCGAGCCCGCGTCCGTCGAAGAACCCGCCCGCCGCGATCACCGGGATACCGGTGCCCTTGACGGCGTCGAGCACGGACGGCAACAGCAGCGTCGTCGCGACGGGCCCGGTGTGTCCGCCACCTTCGCCGCCCTGCACGATCATCGCGTCGGCGCCCCAGCCCGCAACCTTGCACGCGTGTTTGGCCGCACCGATCGACGGGATGACCACCGCCCCTGCATCTTTCAACCGGACGATGAGCTCTTGTTTGGGCGCCAATGCGAATGACGCCACCTTCACGCCCTCGCGGATCATCAGCTCGACCCGGTCACCGGCGTCGGCGGCGTCGGCGCGGATGTTCACGCCGAACGGCTTGTCGGTGGCCGCCTTGACCTTGCCGATAGCCGTCGCCAACTCGTCCAGCGTCATGGTGGCCGAGGCGAGGATGCCAAGGCCGCCCGCGTTGGCCGTGGCTGACACCAGCCGCGCCCCGGCGACCCAGCCCATCCCGGTTTGCACCACCGGGTGCTCGACACCGACCAGCTCGGTTAGCGGCGTGCGCAACTTCATGAACGTATTTCCCTGTCGCGCAACCCCTTCGGATCGATGACCTCGCGGATCAGGCGCAGCTCATCGTCGGTGGGCGGTCTGGTCTCGTCGGCCTCCTCGAGGCCATGCACCTGGAACGAGGTGGATTCGCGGACGTCATCGGGCGAAACGCCGGGATGCAGGCTCAGCGCTCGCATCGTCCGGTCCGCGCCGCCGAAGTCGAACACGCCGAGATTCGACACGACTCGATACGGATTGGCGAACCGGAACGCCGGGTTGTCGCTATCCACCTTGTCCCAGCCGATACCGCAGACCACGTCGACCGCCTCGCAGAACACCCGCTTGGAGTGGTTGCCGACCCAGTAACTGGTCGCGTGATTGATCGCGTTGCCCGGCGCGCCCCGGAGACCGAACATCTGCCGCGTGGGATGCTGCAGGGGCCCGAACGCAGAGATGTTCTGATTGCCAAAGCGGTCAACCTGATTGGCGCCCATCACCACGTGCCGCCGGCCCCAGGCCAGCGTCTCGAACACGCGGCCGAACGGCATCCAGCCCTCGACCGCCCCGGACGCACCCAGCGCCGGGGTGTCGGCCAGCAACTGCGCCTCGCCGTCGGTCAGCAGGATGTCGGGGGAGAAGGTCAGCCGGGCCAGCCGCGCGCCGACCGAGGCCATGTTCGTCATCGGGCTGACCATGATTTCGCCCGCGTCCCTGAACAATTCGGCGCAGGCCACCGCACACACTTCGGCCCGGGTGCTCGTGGTGCCGGTCACTTCGGGGCCTCCTTACCGAAAGCGCGCACGGCCGCCTGGTAGTCGGCCTCATCGCCCGAGAGGTAGGTCTGGACGAATCGCTGCCAGCCATCTTCCGTCGAGGCGGCCTCGGCGTAGTGCCGCTGAAACCTCTCATCCCGGCCGTAATCCGGTGCGGCGGTGGTGAAGTGCGCTCCACCCGGAGCTTCCACCACCGCGTCGACCATCATCCGGTTCACCAGCAGCGCCTGTGGCGGCACCGCCTTGATCAGCTCCTCGGTCGGCACGACGCGCTCCACCGACAGGTAGCGCTTCTCCGCGGCCATCAGGAAGAGATCGTCGAAGTAGGGGTCGATGCCGCTGTAGGCGGCATTGCCCTTGCTATCACCGAGATTGAGGTGCACAAAGGTGGCGTCCAATCGCAATGCGGGCATGGCGATCAGCGTCTCGCGTCCGCCGCCCGGCGCCGGATAAGGGCTGGTTACGGTTTGCAATTCGCCCTCCCAGAAGTCGGGCACCGAACTGCCCAGTCCGGCGCGGATCGGCAGGAACGGCAGCCGCTGCGCTGCCGCCCGCAGCCCACAGCGCAGCATGCCCTCGTCCATTTCCCGGGCTTCGATGGCGCCGCTGGTACGCGCCTTCGCAAACCACGGGTCATAGAACGGAGGCGAATCCAGCGAGACGAACCCGTAATAGACACGTCGCACCTTGCCGGCCGAGCACAGCAGCCCCAGGTCGGGGCCACCGTAAGTGACCACCGTCAAGTCCGTTACGTCGGTGCGCAGCATCGCGCGCACGAAGGCCATGGGCTTACGCCGCGACCCCCAGCCGCCGATGCCGATGGTCATGCCGCTGCGCAATTGCGCGACGGCCTCGTCGAGGGTGGATCGCTTGTCACTCACTCCTTCTTGCCCTTCGTCGTACCGGCAAACTCGTCGCGGTGCTCGTCGGATACCCCGGCGAGGTTGAGCTCGAAGGTAAAGCCTTGCTCCATGCGATAACTCGAGTTGACCCGTTGCACATCGATGAAGTTCAGCGCCTCCTTCGCCGCGCGGATGACGCGAGTGTCTTTGGCGGCGATGTCGCGGGCGACCCGTAAAGCGGCCTCATCGAGCTGGTCTCGGGGCACCACCTCGTGTACCGATCCGAAGTGGTGCAGGGTGGCGGCGTCCACGGTGGCCGCGGTGAAAAACATCCGCCGCATCATGTGTTGGGGCACCAGTCGCGACAGGTGGGTCGCCGCACCGAGCGCACCGCGTTCCACCTCCGGTAGCCCGAAGGTGGCGTCGTCGGATGCCACGATAACGTCGGAGTTTCCGACCAGGCCGATGCCGCCGCCGACGCAGAATCCGTTCACCGCTGCGATCACCGGCACCGCGCATTCGTAGACCGCGCGGAACGCGGCGAAGCAGCCGCGATTGGCGTCGATGAGCGCGGTGAATCCCTCGGTGCCCTGCATTTCCTTGATATCGACGCCGGCGTTGAAGCCGCGGCCCTCGGCCCGCAGGATCACCGTGTGGGTGTCGGGATTGGCGCCCGCGGCCGTAATCGCGTCGGCGAGTTCGAACCAGCCGCGCGATGGAATGGCGTTGACCGGCGGGTAGTCGACGGTGACCGCGTCTATGCCCTGTTCAGTGGTGGTGGATGTGATCGTCATTGCACTTCCTGGTGGGTGACTACCTAAGCAAGCACTTGCTTGGTACGCTAGCACAGTGACTCTCGCCGAAGGAGCCGACGCCATCAATTTGGGATTGGCCGGGCGAGTGGTCTTAGTCACCGGCGGCGTTCGAGGGGTAGGCGCCGGTATCAGTTCGGTTTTCGCCGAACAGGGCGCGACCGTGATCACCTGCGCACGACGTGCCGTCGACGGTTTGCCCCATGAGTTTCATGCCTGCGACGTGCGCGACGAGGATTCGGTGGTTCGGCTCCTCGGCGCCATCAAGGAGCGCCATGGCCGCCTCGACGTGCTGGTCAACAACGCGGGAGGTTCGCCGTATGCCTTGGCGGCTGAGGCCACGCACAACTTTCATCGTAAGATCGTCGAGCTCAATGTGCTTGCACCGCTGCTGGTTTCGCAGCATGCCAACGCGCTGATGCAGGAACAACCCAATGGCGGGTCCATCGTGAATGTCTGCAGTGTCAGCGGTCGCCGTCCCACCCCGGGTACGGCCGCCTACGGTGTGGCCAAGGCAGGCCTGGAAAACCTCACTCTCACATTGGCCGTGGAATGGGCACCCAAGGTTCGGGTCAATGCGGTGGTGGTCGGCATGGTCGAGACCGAACAATCCGAGCTGTTCTACGGTGACGCCGAGTCGATCGCGCGCGTAGCCGCCACCGTGCCACTCGGGCGGTTGGCAAAACCGAGCGACATCGGCTGGGCCGCAGCGTTTCTGACTTCCGATGTGGCGTCGTATATCAGCGGAGCCACGCTCGAGGTGCACGGCGGCGGTGAGCCGCCGCCGTACCTGGCCGCCTCGAGCGCCAACAAGTAACGAGTAAGGAGCAACGGTATGGGCGTGGTCGATGGCCGTGTCGTCATCGTCACCGGAGCGGGCGGCGGTATCGGTCGCGCGCATGCGCTGGCCTTCGCGGCCGAGGGTGCGCGCGTCGTCGTCAACGACATCGGTGTTGGTCTGGACGGTTCGCCCGCAAGCGGCGGCAGCGCCGCGCAGGGCGTGGTCGACGAGATCACCGCAGCCGGTGGTCAAGCCATCGCCGACGGGTCCAACATCGCCGACTGGAATCAAGCGGCAGGCCTGATCCAGACCGCCGTCGAGAAGTTCGGTGGTCTGGATGTTTTGGTGAACAACGCCGGCATCGTCCGCGACAGGATGATGGCCAACACCAGCGAGGAGGAGTTCGACGCCGTCATCGCCGTGCACCTCAAGGGCCACTTCGCCACGATGCGGCACGCCGCGTCGTACTGGCGCGGGCTTGCCAAGGAGGGCAAAAGCGTTGACGCACGGATCATCAACACCAGTTCGGGTGCCGGCCTGCAGGGCAGCGTCGGGCAGGGCAACTACAGCGCGGCCAAGGCGGGCATCGCGGCGATGACACTGGTCGGCGCCGCCGAGATGGGTCGCTACGGCGTCACCGTCAACGCCATCGCACCGTCAGCCCGAACCCGCATGACCGAGACCGTCTTCGCCGAGATGATGGCGACGCAGGACCAGGATTTCGACGCCATGGCGCCGGAGAACGTCTCGCCGCTGGTCGTCTGGCTGGGCAGCACCGAATCCCGCGACGTCACCGGGAAGGTGTTCGAGGTCGAGGGCGGCAAGATCCGCGTCGCAGAGGGCTGGGCGCAAGGACCGCAGATCGACAAGGGGGCGCGCTGGGATCCCGCCGAACTGGGGCCGGTCGTGGCCGACCTGCTGACCAAGTCGCGGCCGCCGGTCCCGGTCTACGGGGCCTAACACGGTTCGCACACCACCAGGGGAATTACCCGGTCGGTCGCCGCTTCGGCATATGGCCCAGGGTAGGCCGATTGGCCATGGTCGTGCGGATTGCCGGGTCCGTCTCGGGCTATCCAAAGATGTCCAGTGGGGATGCGGTGGTACCGCCGAAGGCACCAGTCCCTCTGGGAGTGCCGAGTCCTGTCGGACCGTCATACCCTACCTCTGCCGTACAGAGGTAGGTCACCGTACAGGTTCCGTCCGCCCCAGAAGTGACGTCGTTCAAATCGTTTGCGTGCGTATAAATCCCGTCTGCGTACTTCACCGCAGCGCCATTGATCGCGTAGGCGGCAGCAATCATCGGTGAGGCCACGCTTGTGCCGCCAAAGACGTACCACCCGCTGACGCCGAGTGACCCAGGCGCATACACCGCAACCCCGGTGTTCGGATCGGCAACGGCCGAGACGTCGCCGACAGTGCGGTGTCTGCAGCCGCGATCGGTTTGCCATGACGGCTTCGCGAAAATGGCGCTACAGCCGCTCCCGGTTCCGCTCCACGCGGTCTCGTCCCACCCACGCGCATTGCTCGCCGGGGCCAAACTCGTGCCGCCGACGGCGATCACGTACGGCGACGACGCGGGAAACTCAACACCGTATCCGGCATCGCCACTGCTCGCCGTCACCGCAACTCCCCGGGCGACGTATCTCGCCGCATAGAATGTCGCGCTCTGCTCGGTCCCACCGTAGCTATTGCTGATCGCGTGCGCGCCTAATCGTCGAGCTGCCACGACCGCGGTACTCAGATTTGCAATGCTGGCCGTGTTGGCCTCGAGCAATATCAGCTTGCAGCCCGGGCAGATAGCGCTGGCCATGTCCAAATCGACAGCCTGCTCCTGACTCCAGGAGATATCGTTCGCCGGTAGAGGCGAAGGCTTGCCTAGCTGGTTGAGCTTGTGAAAGCAGCCGTTAGCGGTCGTACAGGGTGGCAACCCGAACTGCGCCCGATAGATGGCCAGATCGGCCTCGGCGTTGGGGTACCCGTAGGCATCCACGACGGCGATGGCGTCGGTCCCGTTCGCGCTGATCGCGTAAGCGCTCCGCAGGTCAGCCGGGCCGTACCCGGCGGGCCCGTTGGTCGCCAGTGGGTTGAGGTTGTCGTCTGTTCGAACGATCGCATGGCACCGCGCTTCACCCGGGTTCGGCAGGTTGCACACGTGCTTCGACCTGCCCGGTGGCAGCCTGGGCGGAAACGCGTGCGCCGGAGGCACTGCCAGAAACCCAGAAACCACGACAACGCACACCACGAGGACTAGCTTCCGCATGACGTCTCCCTTCCAACAGAGATGCGGCAGCTACCC
>DATKEW010000028.1:0-4750 GCA_035511785.1 Mycobacterium sp. | reverse complement strand
TCAGCGTGCCGTCGTGCCCGCCCCAGCAGCGCCTCATACGAGTCGCCGGCCAGATCTTCTGCCTCACCGCCGGGGTCCCAGCACAAATGCGCATGCGCATCCACCAGCCCCGGCAACAACGTCAACTCACCCAGATCAACCGGTGTCATGTCCTGCGGGCAGACCGTGCCTTTAAAATCGACTGCGCTGATCCGACCGTCCTCGACCACGACGATCACTGGTCCGTTGTGAAAGCGGTACCCGTCGAATACATGATCGGCGCGAATCGCGATCCGTCCCAACGGTCCTGCTGTCACGGTCGAACCTCTGCGGGAATCAGGGTGCGGCGACGACGCCTTGCGGACCGCAATACGGCCAGTCTTTCAAAATGCATGCTGCTGTCATCGGTAAAGATACAGCGACCATATCCACCAATGGGGGGCAAGCCCAGGATGACCTCACCGCTTCTGCAGGGATTCCCGCCGATCGTCGACGACGATGCCAGGGTGCTGATCCTCGGCTCCTTGCCCAGCGCCCTATCGCTGGCGGCGCACCAGTACTACGCCAATCCACGAAATGCGTTCTGGCAAATCACCAGTGAGCTTTTCGGCTGCGAACCAAACGCGTCGTATGACAGACGGCAGCATATCGAGCTGGCCCAGGCGACCCGCGGGTGTGAGGCGCGAAGAAGTGGTGCATATTCAGCGGGGACACCCTGTGGGCGGTGAGAGGGCACGGACTACTGAAATGCACGACAGCGTCTTTGATCTGTTGACCGAAAAACAGCTCCGCGGCCGCAACACGATCAAGTGGAACTTCTTCGGGCCCGATGTGCTGCCGCTGTGGGTGGCGGAGATGGACTATCCCACGGCACCGCCGGTGCTCGAGGGGGTACGGGCGTGCGTCGAGAACGAGGAGTTCGGCTACCCAGCGTTCGGCGAGGAAACCCTGCCCAGATCGACCGCCGGCTGGTGCCGGCAACGTTACGGTTGGCAGGTCCAACCCGAATGGATCCGCGTCGTTCCGGATGTCCTCAAGGGAATGGAAGTCGTCGTCAACTTCCTGACCCGGCCGGAGAGTACGGTGGCGTTGCCCGTTCCCGCTTACATGCCGTTCTTCGACGTCCTGCATGTCACTGGCCGCCAACGAGTGGAAATCCCTACAGTGCAGCAAGATTCGGGACGGTACGCGCTGGATCTGGACGCTCTCGAGGCCGCATTCGTCCGTGGGGCCGGATCGGTGATTGTCTGCAATCCGAACAACCCGCTGGGCACCGCGTTCACCGAAGCCGAGCTGCGTGCGATCGTGGATATTGCCGCCAGCCATGGCGCCCGGGTCATCGCGGACGAGATCTGGGGACCGGTGGTCTACGGACGGCGCCACGTCGCCGCCGCCTCGGTGTCCGACGTGGCCGCCGAAACGGTGGTCACGCTGGTGTCGGCCTCCAAAGGCTGGAACCTGCCCGGCCTGATGTGCGCCCAGGTAATCCTGTCCAACCGCCGTGACGCCGAGGACTGGGACCGGATCAACATGCTGCACCGGATGGGCACATCGACCGTCGGTATCCGTGCCAACATTGCCGCCTACGAACATGGCGCGCCGTGGCTAGACGAGCTGCTCGAGTATCTGCGGGCAAACCGCGACCACCTGGTGCGGGCACTGCCGGAGTTAGTTCCCGGGGTCAAGGTCAACGCCCCGGAGGGCACCTACCTTTCCTGGGTGGACTTCCGTGGGCTCAACCTGCCGGCCGAACCCGCGGAGTACCTGCTTTCGAAGGCGAAGGTGGCGCTCAGCCCCGGCATCCCGTTCGGCGCCGCGGTGGGCTCTGGATTCGCGCGGCTGAACTTCGGCACCACCCGCGCAATCCTCGATCGGGCGATCGAGGCGATCGCCGCCGCGGTACTTCGATGACGTCGTCGACTCAGGAACCAGTACCGTGACGACATGTCCTGGGTGTTCTGTGCGATCGTCGCCGGGGAAGCCGCGGCCATCCCGATCTACGAAGACGACAACTACCTCGCGATCCTCGACATCCGCCCGTTCACCCGTGGCCACACGCTGGGACGGCGGCTCGTAAACGGTTGGGGGAGTGCACAGCGCTGTCCATTGTCCGGTCCCGTTCTACTTGGCGGATGGTTGCTGGCGACCGCCAACTGTTACGAGACGGCACGAGCCAACATTGTCCCGCTACACCTGGCGGATCAGTTGCCGTACCTTCTCTCGGAGCCGCGCTGGAAGCAAGTGCGGTGGGGGAGTAACGCCCACTACTCATCGGAGGTCCGTTGTGCAAGGCGACCGGCTGACGATCTGACTGTATGACTGGGTGGCCTGCGTTCGGTCGAGGGTGCGTGGATGCAGACCACCCGGTTATCGGATGTCGTCCAGGCGTGGTTCGCCGCGCTCGCCGACGCACGTTTGCGCGCCCACCTCAACGAAGACACCGACCACGCGCGATCTTGGCGGGAAAGCTACGACGCCCACCAACCACATGATCCATAGCGGCCGACCTGGACTTGTTCGGTGTTGCGGCGGACGATCGCCTTGAGGGCTTCGCCTTCACTGCGGGGCGACGTCGTTACGTCGGGGTTATCTGGATGGGGCACTTCGTACCTGCCTTTCCGTCGACACTGATGGGGACCACGCCCTGCTAGCTTGAGTGCTCTGGTGAGAAGGTATGGATGGCTCACTAAACGGGAAGCGCGGATCTGGCAGTCCTACCGAGATGTGCGGCGCGAGCTGCAAGGGGCGTTCCATCTCCAGCTGTCCCGCGAGGAAGGCATGTCGGCGGCCGACTATGCGGTCATGGTGCCCCTGTCGGAGGCCCCGAACGGGCAGTTGCGGACCAAGGATCTCGGTGTTGCACTGGGGTGGGATCGCAGCCGCACCTCCCATCAAGTCACCCGAATGGTCGAACGGGGCTTGGTCATTCGCGAGTTCTGCGAAGACGACGCTCGCGGTTCGGTGGTTGGCCTCACACGGGCTGGCAGGGCGGCCATCGAGAAGGCTGCCCCCAACCACGTTGCACCGGTTCGTAAACTGTTCTTTGACCCGCTGTCCGATGATGAGCTTGACGCGTTGGGCGTGGCGCTGAACCGGATGCTGGCCGCGATCCGTCAATACGCTGCCGAACAGCCGCCCGCGGAAGTCGATCGCGTTGAGCGGCGCTCCAACCGCAATCGGGCCAGGCGTCGAACCGGCATCGAACGTCATACGTGACGGATTTGACTGTTTGCCGGCATGATTCGCAGAACGCGTTTGCCACTGACGTGGCGGGTGCCGACGTCGCGGTAGGCCTGGCGAACTTGGTCGGTGGTGAAGTCGTAGACCGCGGCGATGGGGACCGTGATGTCGCCGCGGGCTACCAGGGCTGCGAGTTCGGCCCAGAGTTGCGGTGTATCGGCCTGTTCCTGGGCGTCGGAATGCACCGCGAAGCGTTGCACCGCTTCCTGGTCGATGAGGGTGTTGATGCGGTCGGGTTCAACGCCGAGGCTGACTGCCAGCGAGACGTTGCCCGATCCGAAAGTGTCGATGTAGCCGTCGATGCCGTTGGGTGCGAGGTCACGCAGCCGGCGGGACAATCCCGACCCGTACTGTGCGGGCCGGATGCCCAGTGATGTCAGCAGGTCGAAGTTTGTTGCGCCGCAGGTGCCGATCACATCGGCCCCGCGCAGCCGGGCCAGCTGGGCGGCGTAGATTCCGACGCCGCCGGCCGCGGCGGAGACCACGATGGTTTCACCGGGTTGTGGGTTGACCGCGGCGACCGATGCCCACGCGGTGGCCCCTGCTCCGGCGACCGTCGCGGCCGCCTCCCACGATAGCCCGTCGGGTTTGGCTGCGACCGCGCCGACGCCGACCGCGACGTATTCCGCCTGCGCTGCTCGAGGGGCGAACCCGATGACCTCGTCTCCGACCGCGAAATCATCGACACCGGAACCAATCTCGGCGACGTACCCGGCGAAATCGTTGCCCTGTCCCTCGGGAAAGTGGGCCGGCCAGACGGCGGCGAAACGTCCTTCTCGAATGCCGATTTCGCCGGGGTTGGTGGCCGCGGTCACCACAGCCACCACGACCTGCCCGGGACCGGCTTTAGGGCGGGGAATTTCGACGACGTCGAGAACATCCGGCCCGCCGTACCCAGTGAACTTCACCGCCCGCATCACAATTGCCCCGGCTGGGCGTATCGGTAGAAGAAGGGCCCGAGCTGGGCGGCCAGCGCCCGCGTCAGTCCGGAACTGTCTTCGAGCAGACGCGCACCTGGGTCCGGTGGGCCCACATACACCGGTTCGTAACCGGCATCGACACTGAGCTGTTCGGCGTATCGCCGGGCGCCGTCATCGGCGGCGTACAGCTTGCTCGGGGCCACCCCCTGGAGACACCATCTGGTTGGCTTGCCAGGGCACCGCCTGTCAGACGCATGCCATTCACGCCATCGGTGAGAGCGTGGTGAACCTTGAGGTACACTGCAAAGCGGTTGTGATCCAGCCCCTCGATGACGTGGCACGTCCACAGCGGGCGGGTACGGTACGTCAGGCGGCCGATGACAAATTTCTTTGGCGGCCCTGGACTACCCGCATCTTGACACCAGGTCTCACTGGGTGAAGACTGACAAAATACGTTAATCGTCAATCGATTCGCCGGCCGCCGGCCGCCAAGGAGTGTCATGATTCAACCCGGCAGAGAGCGTCAGCCGGCACAGCCGACACAGTTGCGCGGTCCCACGATATACCGGCAGACAGCCCACATCATCTGCACCGCGCTAACAGGTGCCGAC
>DATKEW010000027.1:0-5392 GCA_035511785.1 Mycobacterium sp. | reverse complement strand
GCCGCGGATACCCGTCCAACGGCGCGGCGGAGGCAATGGCACCGACGTCGACCCCGTTGGGAATCTCCACCGCGTCGGAGCCCAGCGCCTCCATCTGCCAGCGCCGCGCCACGTCGGACACCGCGATGCGGCCGACGATCTTCTCGTGCCAGGGCCGCAGCACGCCCTGAAAGACCGACAGTGTCAGCGATTTGGTGGTCGAGGTGTGAAATGTCGCCACGATCGGGCCCTCGGCCACCCGCAGGGCCCACATCGACAGGCTGGGCGCATTGGGCTCGTGCAGGTGCAGCACATCGAAGTCACCTTGGGTGAGCCACTTTCTGACCCTGCCGTGTACCGCCGGACTGAACTGCAGCCGCGCCACCGAACCGTTGTAGGGAATCGGGATAGCCCTGCCCGCCGTGACGACGTAGTCGGGCAAAGAGACATGCGGTGAAGCCGGCGCCAACACGCTGACCTCGTGCCCGCGTGCGCGCATCACTTTGGCGAGTTGCAAGACATGCGACTGCACCCCGCCCGGCACGTCGAACGAGTAGGGACAGACCATCCCGATCCGCATCAGGCTTCCTTCAGCTGGGCCCGACGGGCATCGGACAGATCGGCCAGCCACTGCGGCTGCATCATGTGCCAGTCGGCGGGGTGGGCGGCGATGTCCTTGGCGAACCGGTCGGCCAGCGCCTGGGTGATCGCGCGGACGTCACCGCTGGTGGTGTCCAGTGCCGGGTGTACCTCGATGCCCCATCCGTCGTCGGTGAACCAGCAGTACGCCGGACACAGGAGTGCCCCGGCCTCGATCGCGAGCTTCGCCGGGCCCGCCGGCATCCGGGTCGCCTCGCCGAAGAAGTCGACTTCCACCCCGGAGCGGGTGAGGTCACGGTCGGCCATCAGGCACACCACCCTGTTGTCCCGCAGCCGCTCGCACAGGATTTCGAAGGGTGGCCGTTGGCCACCGGACAGCGGCAGCACTTCGAAACCCAGCCCTTCGCGGTAGCTGATGAACCGCCGGTACAGCGACTCGGGTTTGAGTCGCTCCACGACGGTGCTGAAGGTGCCGTGTGTCTGCGCCAGCCATACCCCCGCCATATCCCAGTTACCGCTATGCGGCAGCGCCAGCACAACTCCGCGGCCCGCGGCCAAGGCCGCGTCCAGGTTGTCCATGCCCACAAACGATTCGTGCAGCACTCGGGCCAGCGCGCGCAGGTCCATCGTCGGCAGGCGGAACGCCTCCCGCCAGTAGCGGCCATAGGACGCCAGCGAGGCCCGCATCAGCGCGTCCGGCACGTCGGCCGGCGGTACACCGATGACGCGGGCCAGGTTCTTGCGCAGCTGGTCCGGACCGCCATGGCGCGCAGCGTAGCGCGCGCCGGCGTCGAATGCGGTGCGCGCAGCGAATTCGGGCATCGCACGCACCACCCTCCAGCCGGCGGCGAACGCCCAGTCGGTCGCCGTCTGGGTCATGAGGCGGCGCGGGAAGTCGATCACCTTCAGGCCCGCCTGGGTGGGGTTCACGGCTCGCTCGTTCCCCGATTTCCCGGACCGGGCTTGGCGTGATCGGTCCCGTCGCTCATCGGCATCGGATCGGTCGCACCGGGTGAAGTCCGCGCCGTGTGTAGCCGCTGCGCACAGGTGACAAGGCTGGCCGCGGCCAGCAGCCACATCGCCACCGGCAGCGCCCACGGCAACGAATACACCGGAAAATCCGACAGACCGGCGCCGAGCAGCACGATGATCAACCGTTCCGGCCGTTCGATGATGCCACCATCGCCACGCAACCCGCTGGCCTCGGCCCGGGCCTTGAGGTAGGAGATGACCTGGGAGGTGACCAGGCAGATCAAGGTCGCCACCGCCAACAGCTTGTCGTGCAGGCCAAAGGCAATCCACCACAACAGCCCGCAGAACACCGCGCCGTCGCTGATGCGGTCACAGGTCGCGTCGAGCACCGCGCCAAAGCGGGTGCCGCCGCCCCTCTCGCGCGCCATCGCGCCGTCGAGCATGTCGAAGAGCACGAAGAAGCAGACCACCAGCGTGCCGGCGAACAACTTGCCCGTCGGGAAAAGCGTCAGCGCCCCCGTCACCGCCACGATGGTGCCCAAAATGGTGACGATATCCGGCGTCAAGCCCACTCGCAGAAATGCCCTGGCCGTCGGAGCGGTGAGCCGTGTGAACGCGGCCCGGGACAGGAAGTGCACCTTGCTCATGAGCGCCGCTCCTTCTCATCGCTGCGCTCTGCATCGTCGCCGCCGCGGCTCATGAGCGGCTCATGGCTGCTTCGCCCACTCCGTGGCCAGCAGCTGGCGAGTTTCGCGTAGCAGCTGCGGGATCACCTTCGAGCCGCCGATGATGGTGATGAAGTTCGCGTCACCACCCCACCGCGGCACCACGTGCACATGCAGGTGTTCGGCCAACGAGCCACCCGCCGCTGTACCCAGGTTCAGGCCGACGTTGAAGCCGTGCGGGCGCGACACGTTCTTGATGACGCGAATGGCCTTCTGGGTGAACGCCATCAATTCCGCGCTCTCCGCGTCGGTCAGGTCCTCGAGTTCGGCGACGCGCCGATACGGCACCACCATCAGGTGCCCGG
Organism: Mycobacterium sp.; assembly: GCA_035511785.1. Lineage (GTDB taxonomy): Bacteria > Actinomycetota > Actinomycetes > Mycobacteriales > Mycobacteriaceae > Mycobacterium. The sequence continues at coordinate 2,811 of DATKEW010000027.1, read as the reverse complement.
GGTTGTACGGATACAGGTTGAGCACGGCGTAGACGAGCTCACCGCGAGCGACCACCAGGCCGTCCTCGTCGGGCAGCTGCGGGATCTCGCTGAACGGCTGATCGGCTTCGCGGTTGTCGCGCTTCAGCGGCGCTTCGGCCAGGTAGTACATCCGGTATGGCGTCCATAACCGCTGCAGGTGGTCTTGCTCGCCGACGCCTCTGTCAAGGATGGTGTCGTCGGTGCGATCCTCGGCCCCCTCGCGGTCAGTCACCGCCCACCACTTTCACCAATTCGGCTGTGGGAGCGGCATTCTCGCGATCGGCTATCCACTTGACAATGGCATCGACCGCGCTGTCGCGGGGCACGCCGTTGATTTGCGTGCGGTCACCGAAGCGGAAGCTCACCGCCCCGGCCTGCACGTCGCGGTCACCGGCCAGCAGCAGGAACGGCACCCGATGGCTGGTGTGATGGACGATCTTCTTGGCCATCCGATCGTCGCTGGCGTCCACCTCGACCCGCACTCCGTGCGACTTCAGTTGAGCGGCAACCCCTTCCAAGTACGCGACATGCTCGTCGGCGACCGGGATGCCGACCACCTGAACGGGTGCCAACCACGCCGGGAACGCCCCCGCATAGTGCTCGGTGAGAATGCCGAAGAACCGCTCGATCGATCCGAACAGCGCCCGGTGGATCATCACCGGCCGCCGCCGCGTACCGTCGGCGGCGGTGTACTCCAGCTCGAAGCGCTCCGGGAAGTTGAAATCCACCTGGATGGTCGACATCTGCCAGCTGCGGCCCAGCGCGTCGCGGGCCTGCACCGAGATCTTCGGGCCGTAAAACGCTGCGCCGCCCGGATCGGGAACCAGGTCGAGGCCCGACTCCCGGGCGACGTCGGCCAGCGTGGCCGTGGCTTCCTCCCACACCTCCTCGGAGCCGACGAACTTGTCGGGATCTTTGGTGGACAGCTCCAGGTAGAAGTCCTCCAGCCCGTAGTCGCCGAGCAACTCGAGGACGAACCGCAGCAGCGAGGCCAGTTCGCCGTGCAGCTGTTCGCGTGTGCAGAAGATGTGTGCGTCGTCCATGGTGAACCCGCGTGCCCGGGTCAACCCGTGCACCACGCCGGACTTCTCGTAGCGGTACACCGTGCCAAACTCGAAGAGCCGCAACGGAAGCTCGCGATAGGAGCGCCCGCGCGAGGCGAAGATCAGGGTGTGCATCGGGCAGTTCATCGGCTTGAGGTAGTAGTCCTGACCCGGCTTGCGCACCGTTCCGTCGTCGTTGTATTCGGCGTCGAGGTGCATCGGCGGAAACATGCCGTCGGCGTACCAGTCGAGGTGGCCCGAGGTGTGGAACAGCTGCGCCTTGGTGATGTGCGGGGTGTTGACGAACTCGTATCCGGCCTCGATGTGCTTGCGCCGCGAATACTCCTCCAGTTCCCTGCGCACGATGCCGCCCTTCGGGTGGAAAACCGCTAGGCCGGAACCGATTTCGTCGGGAAAGCTGAACAGGTCCAGCTCGACACCCAGCTTCCGGTGATCGCGGCGCTGGGCCTCCGCGATCAGCTCCAGGTGACGGTCGAGTGCCTCCTGCGACTCCCACGCGGTGCCGTAAATGCGTTGCAGGCTGGCGTTTTGCTGGTCACCCCGCCAATAGGCCGCGGAGCTTCTGGTCAGCTTGAACGCCGGGATGTGCTTGGTGGTCGGGATGTGCGGTCCACGACACAGGTCGCCCCAGACCCTTTCCCGGCTGCGGGGATTGAGGTTGTCGTACGCGGTGAGCTCATCGCCACCGACCTCCATGACGTCGGGGTCGCCGGACTTGTCGTCGACGAGTTCGAGCTTGTAGGGCTCGTTGACCAGCTCCTCGCGCGCCTGCTCTTTGGACTCGTAGACGCGGCGGTGAAAAAGCTGTCCGTCCTTGACGATCTGGCGCATCCGCTTTTCCAGCGCCTGCAGGTCCTCCGGCGTGAACGGCTCCGCCACGTCGAAGTCGTAGTAGAAGCCATCGGCGATGGGAGGCCCGATGCCCAATTTGGCTTGCGGGAACACGTCCTGGACGGCCTGGGCCAGCACGTGCGCGGTCGAATGCCGAATGACGCTGCGACCCTCGTCGGTGTTGGCCGCCACCGGTATGACCTCGGCATCGGCGTCGGGCACCCAACTCAAGTCGCGCAGCTTGCCTTCGGCGTCGCGCACCACCACGATCGCGTCGGGTGCGCCCCGCCTCGGCAACCCCGCGTCGCCGACCGCGGCGGCCGCGGTCGTCCCGGCAGGCACCCGGATCGGGGCTGCTGGGAAGGGGTTTGCAGGGGCGCTCATCGGGTTGGGTCTCCAAGGCATAGTTGTTTTGGGGGCGACTCGTCGTCTGTGAACAGTCGTTGCCATGCTATCGGGGCGGGCCTCGAAGGGCCCAAGCGATTACCGGCCGGGCGCTGGGCCGACCGGGCTACGGCTGGCCGGGCTTGAGCCGCACGAACAGCGCGTCGGCTTCGGTGAGCAGTGTGTCGCCGTCGCTCAATCGGCCCGACACATAGATCTTGCGGCCCTCTACCCGGTCGACTCCGGTGTCGATCTGCAGTTCCTTCTCGATCGGGACGATGTGGCGGTAATTGACCTTGAGGTAAGCGGTGCGCTGATACGGGCCACCGGTGAGCACCGACGACGTCAACCCGAGCACGGTGTCGAACACCATCCCCAGCGCCCCGCCGTGCACGGCGCCATTGCGGCCCAGATGAAATCGGGCGAAGCGGGCCCAGCCATGGATCCGGCCGTCGTCGGCTTTTCGGACCGACATCGGGATCGTGAGGATGTTGCCGCGAACCGGCAGATC
>DATKEW010000026.1:0-2101 GCA_035511785.1 Mycobacterium sp. | reverse complement strand
ATGCACCGGACGAAGGGCGAAAGTTCTTCCGCCCGGTAGTCAACTCTTGTTTGGCGATTTTGGCCTGGCTTCGCGGGGAACTAGATGCGGGTCGCCGCGGCATCGATAAGGCCATTGAGGACTTCGCCACATCGGACAGTGACGAGATTTACCTGGCGTGGTGGTTCATACCGGGGGATCCCATCGCGGAGGCGTTTCAGTTCCTGGGCTTGGACTGCCTTGTCCGGGGTGATCTGGCTGGCGCGCGCGTGCAGCTCGCGCGAGCGGCGGCCAGGACGGATCGCCACGGGTTTCCCGAGGGCCCGTGGAGCCGTGGCTACGTCAGCTTCTTCGAGATTTGGGTGCACATCGAAGCGGGCCAGCTCGATGACGCCGCGAGGCTGACCACCGAGATGATGGAGCGCTCCGAACGGTACGGCATAGAGCAGTGGCGGAAGATGGGCCTGGTCGTGCGGGCGGCGATCGAAACACTGGTCGCGGTTGAGGACGGGAATGGCGACCCCACCGCCTCATCGGCAGGCATCACACCCCACACCAAGTTGCTCGATGCGGCCTGTGCGGCAGCCGGTATCTACCACGGCTTTCTTGAGTCCATTCGCGCGCGGCGATTGGTTTCAGCCGGCCAACGTGACGAGGCGCGCCGCAACCTCGACACCGCCCTCCACAAGGCCGATAACAACGACGAGCACTTTTACGACGCTGAACTGCTGCGGATTCGCGCCCATACGCACGTCGATCCGGACACACGGACAGCAGGGTTCACCGCGGCGGCCGAGTTGGCCCGCCGCCAGGGCGCGGCACTGTTCGAACTGCGCGCCACGCTTGACGATTTCGAACTGCGCGGCCAGCCTGCCCGCGCTGCACTTGTCGCGGCGGTCTCTCGGATGCCCACAGGTGGCGCCATGCCGGAAGTGTCGTTGGCGCGGGCTGCGCTGGAACAAGCGGACGCGACGCGCAGCTGACCCGTCCGCCCGCGTGACGGCGTGAGACGAGTGGGGTAGTGCGCGAGCAAATGGAGTAGTGGACTACGCATGCCTGCCCGCTGTGAGTGCTCCACACTCGGCGTATAGCGCCTTGCAGGGCACCGACGCCCGAAGACCCACAGTCCGACGTGCCCCTCAGGACGTAGGTGCAAGATGTTTAGTTTGCAGACAACTGATCCAGGTGTTGGCCGACAGGGCCAGCACCGGTCCCAGGTCACCCTTCCTGCGGCCACATGTGGGCTTCACATCGGCACGCGCGCAACGGTCGGAGTTCGGACCGGATCGACCATCGGGCGCGGGCAACGGACCCAAGAGAGATGACACCGATGTCCAGCTGGTCACGGCGTATCGGCAAACATGACGGCGTCATGGGGGGCAGGTCGGCGGTGAACCAGAGCGGCCGGGACGTCGACGGGCTTCTGCCCACCGGGACGGTGACGCTGCTCGCGGCCAAAGTCGAGGATTCGTCCCGGCCGCGGGAGGCTGAGCCTGGTCAGATGAGCGCCGTTGCGCTACTTGATGACGCCGTGTGGGACATCGTGGCCACCCATCGCGGTGTGCGGCCGGTGGACGGGAGCGAGCGCGACAGCTTCGTGGCGGCTTTCACATGGGCCAGCGACGGGCTGGCCTGCGCTGTGGAGTTGCAGCGGATGGCGCTGCCGGTGCCGATCCGGCTGTGCATCGGCTTGCACACCGGCGAGGTGCAGCTGCTCGACCACGGCAACTACTTGGGTCCAACGATGAACCGCACCGCGCGCCTGCGCGACTTGGCGCACGGCGGCCAGATCGTGCTGTCGGGCACGACCCGCGATGTGGCAGCCGACCGGCTCCCCGCTGATGTGTGGCTAATGGATCTCGGCCGGCATCGCTTGCCGGATCTCTCGCGCCCAGAACGGGTCGTGCAGGTTTGCCACCCCGACCTTCCCAACGAGTTTCCGCCGCTTCAAACGCTGAATGTTTTTGCTGAGGAACCTTTTTCAGCGGAGCTGACAAGTTTCGTGGGTCGCGAGGCCGAGATCCGTGAGGTCCGTCGAATCCTGGCCCACAATCGACTCGTCACCCTGACCGGAACAGGCGGCGCAGGCAAGACACGCTTAGCGGTTCAGGTCGCGGCCCAG
>DATKEW010000025.1:0-15996 GCA_035511785.1 Mycobacterium sp. | reverse complement strand
AGCGCGGTTGATGCGGCGCTTTGGCGACCGACGGTCGGATTGTCGGCGCGGCCGGGGTGCGAGACTCGTCCCACCCCGGCGGGTTACAAGTACTAGAACAGTAGTCTTGGGCTCTTTGCTATGGCGCTGGCGGACCCCCGTGCTGCGGATAGCGGCCGGGCGGTGATGGTCATGCCTGGGGGAATTCTGCTACTTCGTCATCCATGCGGTCGCGTGGCGCTCGCCGAGCGGGGCGCGCCGCGCGGCCTGCGCCGACTTCTCAAGCCATCCTCGTCGAGGCCGTATCGCGGATGGGTCGCGCGCTGCAAAACGTCCAGTAGCCAAGTCGCCGCCCTAGCCGTGGCTCATTTGCGACTCCTGGTTGGTGCCGCGGCTCAGGTGGCGGAAGCCCACACAGGCTTCCTTGATGCCCAGGACGAACGGTAACGTGCTCAGATCTAACTTCAGCTTCGCCCCCAGCCGGCCGGACGAGCTGCGCTCTGGCACTGTCGGTGCCACCTCGCACGTGGCGAGGTCGATGTAGTGAGTCGACGTTTGTCCGATGCCCTCGAAGTCGTGAGTCAGCGGCTTGCAAAGCTGGCGCACCGACTCGTCAAGGCACTGTGCCACGGTGTCGGTCATCAGCACGTATTCCAATACCGGTACCTGGTTTTTCAGCATCCGGTGCACCAGGATGACATCGACGCCGGCGAGCTCGACGTTGCGCTTCACCCGTTGCTCCGCCGCCTCGCCCTGGTGGGCAACGAACTTGAGCGATAGGTTATCCAGCTGTGCGCAGCTCGCGCAGTCGCAGAGATCGGCCTTTTTCATCCTCTCGCGCCGCGCGAGGAACGACTGGCGCATCCGCGACAGCCCGTCCCACACCAGCACTTTGGCGTCGCCGCCCGGTGCCCAGAAGAACGCGGCGTCGCCCTCCAACTTCGCCAGCTTCAGGCCTTTGCCGGCGTCGATGACCGACTCCAGCAGCGCCGCCACCGTCAGCTGCGCATGGGCCAGGTTCTTCCGGTTCCAATTCATGTAGTGCGTGTATCCGCCGATGTCGGCAATGAGGAGAACGCCGCGCTGGATAGCCATGAACTGGGATTTTAGTTGCCTGGCTCCCGTTGACTGCGACAGGGTTGTACCTTCACCGACTAGGTCACGAAGCAGATCACTCGGATTGGACTTGCATCTCGAGGACGACGCGAAATCGCGCCTGCCCCGAGGCAAATCTGCTATTTCGTCATCCACGCGGTGGCCAAGCTCGCCGCTGATCTGCCCGCCAACGGCGATGGCCGCGCCCAGGTGATCACTTTGGCTTTGGTGCTCGGGCCCCTTGAGGCGCGCTTATGTGCTGCATCTAAAAGTGTTCGTTGTTCAGGCGGCTAAGCCCCTCAACGCGCAGACTGAGCGATGGGTGGAACTTCGCTGAAATTGAGGGATCGTGGTCAGTTCGTCGTCGTCTCGTGGCAGGAGCGGCTTGCGTGGCGCGCTCGTCGACAAGAGCGTTGATGTGTGGAATTGCGCGCGGGGTGTGGTCAGCGCGTCCGTCGATCGTTCAGGTCTGCTAGCCCAGCCATCTGCTCGAGTTGTCGCCTCAGTCGTTCGTTTTCGATGGTGAGCATCCGGATGTGCTCTTCGTATATTTCGAGATGCCGTCGTAGATCTCGGTTTTCGCTTCGTAGGCGCTGGAGCGCGCGGTCGCTGTGGTCATCTTCGCGGTGCGGCCGTCGTCGTTTTGGGCCATTGGCGTGTTGCTGGGCGGCGGTGTCCAACATTGCGTCGGTGATCGCGGAATAGTGACGGTAGAACGTGGTGCGGTTGAGGTGAAACCGCTTGGCTAGCGACGAAGCGCTCGGGTATGCGCCACCCGCGCGATGCGCGTTGAGCAGTTCATCGGCGGCGGCGCGGACGACGTCGTCGGTTGGGAGCGCGGGCCGGCTCATTGGTCGTCCGTTACGACGCCAGTGGCGGAGTCAAGCAGCGCGGCAAGGTTGCGGCGTTGCTCCTCGAGGCGGTGGGCAACGTAGGGGGCGAGGAGGTCCGCCTTGGCGAGGTGGGTATCGAGTTTGTGCAGTTGGGTGGCGAGGGCTTTCACGTTCTCGGAGGTGAGCGCGACATTGCGGCACTGTAGAGGTTGGCAGCTTGCCAGATCGGGCATTGTCTGACCGCCGTCGTTGCTGAGCTGGCGTCGGCAGAGCGCCTTTTCGGGGTTGTAGATGCATGTGACGAAGTGACCAAAGTAGATATGGGGATCTTCGCGGTCCATGATCCGCTGGAGTCGTCGCCTATCGGTGACGACGCTGCCGGTGTAGGCGCTGCTGCGTTGGAGGTTGGTGAGCCGCATTTGAGCTTCTTGCGCGCCGGGGCCGCGCAGGTCCAGGTGCTCGTGGTTTTCGATCATGGCCAGGAGTCGCTCACCGCGTTGCAGCGTTTGTTCAGCTTCGACCTCGCCGCGGAACCCTGACTCCGATGTTCCTGCATAGCCCTCGAACATCTGAATGCTGTGGTGGCGGTATTGGATCGTGCCGGCGATGGTCCCGCCGGGGCGGCGGGCGATGAACCAGGCTAGGGTGCGACGGAACTGGCTGGTGTTTAACCGCCATCGTTGCCGCCGCACCAGCGGTATGCCGTCGACCCGCCCGTGGGAGGCGCAGTAGGTGTTGACCCAGTGGACCATCTCGTTCAAGTTTGTGTTGGTGCACTTGTTCGTCATGGAGCGATCGGATCCCTGCCAGCCTTGGGTTGCGACCAGAGTGGTGAATAGATATTTCGCGTCTGCGGGCTGAAGGTTCTCGAGGACTGCGACGGCGCGCTCAACTGACTCAGACACGACCCACGACGCCGTGACTCCTTTGGGTGTTTCGCCTTTGAAAGCGCGGCTGGTGATGGTTCGCCGGTAGACGTTGCCGTCGCTGTCTCGATGGCGGCTCAGGCAGCCGCGTTGTAGATGCTTGACTACTGGCGGAGGGGCGTCATTTCACCCGTGCACTATTCTCCTCGTCCTGTCCGGGGTTACCCGTGCTCAATGGCACGGGCTGCTATGTAGTCGGCCCAGTCGCGTCCGACATACTTGACCCATCGGACGGCGGTGTTGATGTGCATGCCGAGAAGGTCGGCCAGGACGGCGGCGGGCAGATCGGCCGCCAGGGCGGCGAGGGCGCCGTTGCGGGCGATTCGAACGTTGATGTCGTGTCGGCTGAGCCGAGTGGTCAAGGCATGGTTGGCGATTGGCTGGCCCGGCACGAGGCCCGGGAACAGCCATTGTGCCGCGCGGCGGTCGGCGTGGACTGAGAGGCGACGTTGCGGCTCGGGCTTTGTGGCCAGGTCTTGGAGAAGGGTGGCCAGCCGGGGTGGAAGTAGAGCTGGTCGTCGCCCGGCGGTCAGGTAAGTGTGTTTGCCCTGGCAGCTGAGCTGGTCTGCGGTGAGATGCCGGATCCGTTCCGTCGGGAGTCCGAACAACAGGGTCAGCGCGCCTGCCGCGCGGACGTCGACCGGAAGGGCCGTGTCTGTCAGGCATCGTTGCAGGAGTCGCCAGCGCTCGTCGTCATCGAGCAGCTTGGCTGGCTGCTGACGAGGAATGGTGGGCACGACCAGTTTTCGTGAAAGACCGCGCTGGTGGGTCCATTTCAAGAAGTAACGGACGAGATGACGGCGTTGGGTGTTCTGCTCGCTGAGCCAGCGATCCAGGTCGTCCTGCTGCAGCTGATCCAGCGTGATCCTGTTGCCGTCGAGCCAGTCCAGGAGCTCGAGGGCAACGAGGATGCGTCTGCGTAGCTCGCGTCCTGCAGATGCCGGGAAACTGCGGTTGACGGCGCGGCGGCGGGCCCGTCGCAGCAGGAACCAGTGCAGGTACGGCCTGATCAAGTTGGCGTGGTCGGTGGGTATGGCGAGGAGGTGATGGTCGAGCCAGGCCGGCAGCCGCTCGAGGTCTTCATGCCGTTCGACCAGCACGCCGGTTTGCACCATCATCTGCCGGATGTAGTGGACGTTCCGGCTCGGCGGGATTTCGTCTAGCAGGTCGTGGCTGACGGGTCGGCCTTCGGCGACGATTTGGCCGAGCAGCCGTGCGTTCGGGCTTTTCTCGATCCAGTGGATCTGTTTGTAGGGGCTCGCGGTCTGTAGCAGGGCGTCGAGCACTGGCAGGAGTTGATCGGAGACTTCGCCGTCAGAACCTGTGAGCAGGTGGCGGGCCTTGTTGGCGAGCACGCAGTATGCGCAACCATCGTGCCCGTAGGGGTTACCGGTCCGTCCGCAGTGGCGGCACCTGTAGTCGAGAACGACTCCGGCGCAAGGACCGCAGATCCCGGTGCCGTCCTCATCGCGAGCAATCAGTGGCTGGAAGGTTCGGCATCTGCTGCATTCGGCCGGGGAGCGCAGGACCATGTCATAGCAGCGGTCGCATACGGGGCCCATCGGCCAGTGAGCGTTGATTCCGCGTTGCCTGCCGCAGCGACTGCAGGTGTGTGCCGGGCGGCGGTAGCACGCCTGGCATATCGGTTTGCCTTTGGTGTAGCCCTTGCATGCGCGGAATCTGTCGCAGATCGAGCAGGTCATCTCCGGCCCCCGGTAGCAGCCGTGACACAAGTCCGGCTGGTCTTCGGTGGCGTTGCGGGCAATATGACGGAGCTTTCCGCATCGGCCACACGTCCGACGTGGTCGGCGAAACTTGCTGTAGCACGGGTGACAGTAGGCGCCGTCGTCGTCGACAACCGCAGATGGCTTGACCCGACCGCACGCAATGCACGGACGCTCGGGGCGCTTCCAACAGCGTTGGCAGACAACGGTTTCGTCGTCCAGACGCGCGACAGGCCGATCGAGACGGCCGCACTGGCTGCACTCCTTGAACCTCTCCGGATCACGGTTGTAACAGCGATAGCAGATCTTGCCGTCGAGCCGCCGGGCCGCGATGCGCGCATTCTGCTGACCGCATCGCGAACAGACAGCCAATCGCGAACGCGAATCGCAAGACCCGCAGATCCGGCCCTCTGGCCGCAGCTGGCGCAATTCGGTGACGGTTTTGCCGCAGTGCGCACAACCTGGCCGGATGACCTCATGGCCGTTGTCGTGGAGAACGTGCGTCAACCGAATCAGGACGGGCGGGCATCGAGAATCACCGGAGCCCATCGCGTCGGGGTGGGTGGACAGGTGTGCGACCAGTTCCTCCAGGAATCGCGCCGCGCCACGCACGTTGATCGGGACCGCCACGTCGAGCGCACTGCTGGCCTCGTTCGCGTCCAACGTGGGTACTGCAGCGAGAAGGTGGGCGATTGCGGAGTTCACCGCGGTGTCCATCCGCGCTGCTTGGCGGGCAAGCCGTGCCGCGGTTGATGGTGGCGTCACGGGCCTTTGGGCTTGCGGATCGACGTGCGCCGCACCGCCGGGCGTGGTCCTCGCTTCTCACCGGCCGTCTTGCGCACCTCGGCGTTGACGGCCTCGATCTCGATCAGGTCGTTGGGTGTGCAGTCCAGGATGTCGCACAACGCAGCCAGGGTGTCCATCGAAAGCCGCTGGGGTGGCTGGGTGACCAGCCGGAACACTTGCTCACGTGACAGCGTGATGCCGCGCTCGGCCAGCAACGGCACCAGATCTGTGGTCTGCCACAGATCCTTGCCAGCCATGAGTCGACGCAGATGCCACTGGTAACCCATCTTCTTGATCACGACTCGTCGTCCTCCTCCCATAGGCTCGCATGACGCTCGGACAGCTTGCGGCGCAGCAGCTGATTGCGGTACTCGTCGGAGACCCCGGTGTAGATTGCCGTCGAACTCGCGGTGGCGTGCCCGGCCTGATCCTGGACAAATCTCTCCGGGTAATCGAACTCGACGAGGTGCGTAATCATGCTGTGCCGCAACGAATGTAGGTCGAGCTCGACGGGTAGCCCAGCAGCCTCGCGAGCGGTTTCGAAGGCTTCGTTCGCGCTGCGCTTCGAGAGCCGGCCGCACCGCTCGGTCACCCATATCGCGGGATGATTGCCGACCTCGAAGCGGGGCCGGACCTCGGTCACATAATGGTCGAGCACGTCGACGATCCAGTCCATCTCCGGCACGGTGAACACCGTTCGGCGTTTAGGTGGGCTGCCGTTGGATGATTTACCCCAGCGCACGAACAGCGCCCCATACCTGCCGTACTGCGGTGCCTTCGGGTTGCGCCGTAGATCGGCGAGGTCCAGCCCGCATCCTTCCTGGCGGCGAAGGCCGAAGGCGTAGTAAGTCTTCAGCAGCGCCGAGTCCCGCATCGCGGACAACGTGCCCTTACGTCGCCGCGCCCGGATCTGTTCCACCCGGCCGTCGGCCGCGTCGAACAATGCCTGCACCTCCTCATAGGTCAGCGGCCGCCGACCCGGCTGCCCTTCGAACTCGGTGACATGGGCAATGCTGTTGTGCTCGTGCAGAATCTGCACCGGAACCCGCCCGAACCTGTCCTGGCACGTCGCGAGCCAGCCGTAGCGCGCATCGCAGATGAAGTCGCAGAACATCCGCAGCGAGTTCTGATATTGCCGCGCGGTGGAGACACTGAAGTTCGGGTTGTTCGCCCGCACATTGTCGAAGAACGCCTCCACCTCGGCGGGCTGCCACTCCCACGGGTACTGGTTGGAGAACCTTGCCAGGCGGCGCACCAGTGACATCCGCGGTTTGATCGTGGAGTCCCACTTCAGGAATCGGGTGCGCTGCTGCCGCGCCCAGCCCTCAAGCATCCCCTCGAACACCGCCGTCGCCGGGTCCAGATGCACCACGCCCTGCGCCATCACCAGGTGTGCGGCACCCGACAAATCCGCTGCTCGACCCACGCTCGCCTCCGTTACATCTGATGCAACATTGTTGAGAGTGTGCCACACGTCGGCAAGGCCCGCAGGCAGATTCATTTTCAACTGGCGAGCCGATGCTGACGGTTACTCTGTGAGCTGCGATTTCATCCCGTGGTAGCGGCTGCCGAATGTTGCATCAAACGCAATTCCGCCCGTTTTTCGCTGTCGCGCATTCCGGAGAGATACGCGATCACCACATAGCACGCGGTTTGGAGCATTCGGCTCAGCTGAGGCATTCGGTGATAGTCGAACCCGGGCAGCCACGGTGCCCCGTCGAGGCGCACCTGTGCTTGTGTGAACAGATACGACCCGTCTGCCAGGCCGAGCTCCGCGACGGCTGTCGCGACCATCGCTCGGCCTTGCGGTCGGCTGATGAAGCTGGGTTCCGTGCGTAGTTGTCGGGCAAGGAAGTTCGCGTTGACCTGGCCGTCACCATTGGTTGGCAGTGGTCGTCGTGCCGTGCGGTAGTCGTCTAGCACCTGCTGCAGCGCGGCGAGTCGTGCTGACACCTGTCCGCCGGCGAAGGGTTTGCGCTGCTCCATCGCGTGACGGGCAGCGTAGAGCGCCCACCATTCCTCACGGGCGGCGAGGATGTCTTCGCTGAAGTTGGTGACCCATCGCAAGGCCCAGACCAGCAGTGGGCTGATTACTTCCTCGGGGATTCGATCGGTGGCGTTCTCGATGCGGCGGGGCGGCTGGGTGTTGTCGACCTGCCATGACTGCAGCCGTTGGGGGTCAAGCGTGAGACGGTCGGTGTGCAGGCTGTCGCGAAATACCCAGAACAGCCGGAGCGCTCGCCGTCGCATGCCCCGCTGTGACGGGGCCAAATCCGTGTTGAGCAACCACTGGTGGTATTCGAGCAAGTCCTCCTGGGTGATTGACGCCAACGTTCGGCAGCCGCGCTCGTGCGCCCAGTCCATCGACTTCTTCACGTGGGTGAAGGCGCTGCGAATGGAGGACTGTTTGAGGCGAACCTCCCCGGGTGGCAATTCGCCAACCAGCAAGGCGTAGAACAGCTCTTTGGTGACGACGCGGAACTGCTCAGGCAGGGTAGGGAAGTTCAAGATGTTGCGGACCAGCTGATCCTGGTGGTTGATGGGGTCAAGGTCCCACACGTCGTCACCGAACCGCGACGTGGCGGCCAGCCCAATTCCCTCGCGTAGTTCATGTCCCTGAAGCACAAACGCGTCTGGAGCAATGAACACCGGGGTTTGTGTTGCGTGCGGCTGTGTCACCGCGGCTCCCTCGGGCCGTCCAGCAGCGCGAGCAGCTCGGGCAGACCGTCGGCGGGTTGCGCCTGATCCCATTCCGCCGCAGTGAATTTCGGTCGTATGTGTTCGGTGATCGCCGCCCATGGCGTGCCGTATAGTTGCCACCACAGATCGAGATCGATCTTGTTGCGCTGTTCAATCAGCCAGTCCAGCAAGGCTTTCAATTTCGGAATGTGGTTGTGAGTAACGAGGGCGTTCGGGCAGCCGAAACACGACAGGAACGACGCAGCGCAGCGCCCGCCGCCGTCCAAGGGTCCGTGGTCGATGTCAGCGCAGGCGGCCACTGCGGTATCGAGGTTCCCCGCTAGCAGGTCTTTGGCGGTCGCGTCGGTCACATCCAGCTCGGCGGCCGCGCACGTCGGCGTTGTCACCGATGCGGCCAGTACCCTGGCATGGCATGCGCGGGCCGCGGTCTCGGCGTCGGAGAGGGCGGCGGTGATTACCTCGCCTGCCCAGTCGTGCACCGAGGGGTCACCGCGCAGATAGTTCGTGAATAACACCGGCATGGTGTTGGAGCGAGTCGAGGAGGGTAGATGCCCGCCGGCAGCGCGAGTATTGCGAATATCGACGGTCTTTTTCAGCCGGGGCAGGGTGATCTGCAGTGGTTGACCGTTGTCGTCAAGGAGCGGGTTGCATTGCTTCCAGCGCTGCATATGCCAGTCTTTCAGATGCAATGCCACGTCGAACGGGCCATCATGGCCGTCGGGCGGGTCCCACACCGACCACAGTGATGTTGTGCCGCTGAATGACCGACTCAACCGCATCATCTGCTCCAGCAGCAGGTAGTAGCCGCCGGCTCGTCGTAGCTGCTGGTTGGGTGTGCCTATCTCCCAGTGCACGGTTTCGAACATGCGGGCAGGGCCCCGCCGCCGTTTCACGAGTTCCACCCGAACGGCCTTGTCCTCCAAAACGTCATGCTTAACAGTGAGGTCCTTGAGGGTTTCTGGGTTGCGGCCCGAAATTCCGACCCCCAATGTCATCAGCGGGCCCAAATCGAAGCCGGTGATAAACAGATGGCGCGCCAACTTCATCATGGGGTGGTTGTCCCAGGCCTTCGAATTGTGGGCGATAAATGGAACCTCACCGGTAGCCGCAATCTCGGCCAGCGCCGCGGCGAGCTGACGCTCCTCGGTGCTCAACGTGTCGGGCTGCCGCTCATAACGCGTGAGTAGGAGTTGACCGCGCCTCAGCCGCGATCGGATCTCGGCAACCTCCGAACGGGCCGCGCTCATGATCGCTGTGAATTCGCGGTCGGAATACCCTGGGATAGTGGGGAGCTCACCCGCAGAACGACGACGATGCAGCCACGTATCGACTTCCTCGGCGATCATGCCCGGCGGCATCTCCGCGAAAAGACGTCCTACGGAGCGAATTTCGCCAAGCAGTCCCCGCTGTCTGATCTGCGGGCCGCGTTTTCGCCAGTAGCGCTCTAGGTGCTCGACGGTCAGCTCCGCCGGCGTCGCCGGCGAATCCACCATCCCCTCCAATTCCACAAAGAAGCGCCGAGCGCCCCAGAACACTGACGCTGCACTCTCGGGTGTCCGCAACGTTCCGCCCGCTCCGGTGCAGCGAGCGAAAGCTTCGGCCAGCGGTCGGTGCCAGCTCGGCATCGGGAAGGTTTTGAACGCAAACGTGCGCCGCCGCCGGTTCTCGCCGACCACGGTGACTTCCAATCCGGTCGCGGTCTGCTGCACCAGCTCGCTGGGCTCGTAGATGCCGGCCGGCCTTTCGGCGGCGCGGCCACGCCTTGTCCGCACTTGCCGAGGCTGCGGGGCCGGATCGGGCTGAGCAGTGGTCACGCCGAGTCTGCCGTCATGGCGGTGGGGAGCTCATCTGCGACCTCGCGGACCAATTCGCCTGCCGAGAACCCGAACTCGGCCCATTCGTCGGGTACCAGCGCTAGCCGGGTCTCCATCGCCAGCTCGTTGAGCGTGTGCAGGTACTTGAAGGTTGTTTCCACCGATCTGTGTCCCAGGCGGCGGCGGACCCAGTCCAGTGGATCGCCGAACATCTGCTCATAGGTGGTGCGTTGTGCCGGGTTCATATCTGCCAGTTCGCGGATGTGCTCGCGCTGCAGCTGCTCCAACGTCGCGACTGCGTAGGTGTGGCGTAGCAGATGGGGATGGGCGCGTAGCTCCACCTCGTGGCGTCGACAGCGGTCGTTGGCATCGCTAAACATCGACTGCCACGTTCCCGGCATCACCGGCAGCCCGTGGCGGTTCAACCACAGCGACGCCGGTTCCAAACCTTCGGCGCTGCAGATGAATAGGCGCCGCCGCTGCCGCGGATTGAGTGTCTCGACCGGCCGGCGGCGATCGCCGCCGGCGCGCGGTGCGATCGCAGCGTGGTGTGGGTCCTCAACCAACGACTTGCCCGTAAGCTCGTCGTAGGTGCCTCGGCGGCGGGCCTGTTCGATCAGCTCGGCGCGGTCAAAACGGATGTAGTCCCAGACTTCGCGCAGCACCGTGGTCGGGATGTAGATCCGGCGGCCTGAACCATTCTTGGCGATCGCCGATGGCAATCGGGTCGGCGAGTAGGCGCGATGTGTTTCGATGTCGGGGATTTCGAACAGCGTCAGGCTGGCCTGCTCGGTCAATCGCAGTCCGGTGCGGATCATCAGATCGCAGAAGGTGGCGTTGCGGGCGGCGTTGCCGCCTCGGAACGACTGATCGGGTAGCCCGGTGGGCAGATACCCGCGAACGCCAACGTCACGCCAGCGCCGATACGAGGCCGGTGGCAACCACGACAAATCCTCCCGGTGGCCGTCCTTAGGCGCTTCGGCCGGAGTGATTCCCGCTTCTGGATGCCGGTGCCACCGGCGATTGCGCACCGGCCGCTGCAAAATCGGGTTCTGTTCGACAAGACCCGACTCGATCGCCCACCGGTAGAACGCATTCACTGTGGCAACTTCGCGCCCCCAGGTCGAACCCTTCACCCCGGGCCCACGCTCATCGATTCGCCGCCATCGGTGGTAGGCAGCCCGATCCTCGGGAGTTGCGTTGCGCCACGAACGTTTTCCGAGCGGCTGGCGATTACGCCACAGGAATGTCAGGAAGCTTGCCAGGTCATAGGCGATCGCCGCCTGTGTGTTCTCCGGTGCGGGGTGCAGCAGGAAGTAGGCGTTCAGGTCGATGTCGTAGTGGCCGTCGGGCGAAATCAAGAACGGCACGCCATCCTCGATACCCTCGGCGTCCAACCAGCCCGCGATCACACCCTCGGGCAGGCCTTTCAGCGTGAGCCTGGGCGTGCCCGGCGTCGGTAACTGTCGACGGGTGAAATGCACCCGCCAACCCAAGATCGGCATTGATTCGAAAAGTACCGCGGCGCCTACCCCAGAGCCCGACTGACACGCGGTAGAACCCGACGGCCTAGACAGGAGCGTTTCCTCCGGCCCTCGAATTGCCCGGGCAGCTCAACAGGTTTGCCTCTCAGGCTGGCCGACCGTTTGGGCGACCCACCAGGCGGGTGATGTGGCGATGGGCGATGACCATTGCGCGGTGACCGCAGCGCAGGCGCATCCCCTTGTTCGTCGCGCTGCCGTAAGCCGACCCCTAACACCGTGGGAGGAAATATATGGTTTTCACCATAGGTTATGTGGTGTGTAATTGGGGTAGAGATGACCGCAGGAGGTGAATGCGAGTTGGACACGTTTGGCCGGTCGCAGGACCCTCGCCGCGCGGGTGCCCGGATCCTCGACACCGCCGAAGGCGTGCTCATCGCGCTGCGGGGCTGCAGTCTCAACCAGGCATTTGTCGAGATCGTGCAGACCGCGAAGGCGCATAACGTGAGCACTTTGAGTCTGGCTGATGCGTTGGTGGCCCTCACCCAGAACCACGGGCCCCAGGACGGGGATGACGCCGCATTGGTCGCCGCCCGCGCCGCGTGGGGCCACCTTTTCGACACGACCCGGTCCAGCCGCGGCGCGAGATGTGGCCGCGAAGACGACGGTGTTGGCGGCGCTTAGAACAGGGCGGTGTCCACGTCGCGGTCGTCGTCGGGTATCGGCACGATGATGGCTTGGTCGATCACATCGGCGGGGTTGGCGTCACGCTGAATCAGGTTGGCCACGTAGCGAGTGTCGAGTCCGGCGTCCTCGACGCTGACGTCGGCGGGCTGGAGCTGTTCGGCCGCGTCGGCGGCGGGAACGTCGTCGGCCAGCGGGATGTCGTCGAGGTACATCGTCATCGGTTTCTCCTCCTCGTTTTGGTGGTCGGCTCCTCGGATCGAAGTCGGGCGTTTTCGGACTTGAGATCGCTGTTGTCGGATTCCAGTTCACTGGTGCGGTGTTCCAGGTGCAAAATTTGGGCGATCCCGGCGATGTTGATGCCCTGCGCGACGAGCTCGTTGATGCGCTGCAGACGCTCCAGATCGTCGTCGCTGTATCGGCGAGTGCCGCCGTAGGTGCGCGCCGGGGTGAGCAGTCCGCGCCGCTCGTAGAGCCGCAGCGTCTGCGGATCAATCCCGGACAACTCCGAGGCCACCGAGATGCCGTACACGCCGCGCGCAGATCGCGCCAAGAAATCGTCAGGCACTGAGCTGCTCCATTCGACCACGAGACGGCATCCAAAATCATCCTTGCACAAAAGTGGCTCTAGTGCTATAAGAAACCTATGACAGTTCCCACAGATCTGTCAGACAGCCAAATGGGCAGGAGGGAAAGATCATGTTGATGCGCACCGATCCGTTTCGCGACTTCGATCGCCTCGCCCAGCAGGTGCTGGGCACTACCGCCCGACCGGCGGTGATGCCGATGGATGCCTGGCGTGAGGGAGATCGGTTCATCGTCGAGTTCGACCTGCCGGGCGTGGACGAGAATTCCCTGGATCTGGACGTCGAGCGCAATGTGCTCACCGTGCACGCCAAGCGACCCGATCTGGATCCCGACCGGGAGATGGTGTCCGCCGAGCGGCCGCGCGGGGTATTCAGCCGGCAACTGTTCTTGGGCGAGACGCTTGACGCCGACCAGATCGAGGCCAGCTACGGCGGCGGGGTGCTGCGGTTGACCATCCCGGTCGCCGAGAAGGCCAAACCGCGCCGTATCAAGATCGCCAGCGAGGAAAAGCAAGCGATCAACGCCTAACGACGGCCCGCCGAACCGCTGGGCCAGGGGCGCAGCATCTGGGGAAGGGGGTGAGTGACGTGGCGACCAGCACCGCATGGGCAACCAGCCTGCTCGACGAGGCGGCGGCGATCGTGGAGGCCGAGTGGATGCGCCTGCAGCAGGACGAGGCTCTGTGGGAGCGTGAAGTCGCTGACCTGCTCTCCGAGATGCCAGCGCCCCGGCCCCGCCCGCCCCGCGCCGGCGGCACCACCACCGCGCGTCGGTGGTCAGGCCAACCGATGCCCGGCGACCGTGGCCGGTGGCCGACGCGGCGATGGCCTCCTATGCCGGTATGGGCGACCCAGCGGGCTCCTCCGTCGGGCCCGGTGTCCTGCTGAAAGGCACTGTCGGACAAGGGAGGTGATGCCCCCGTCGATGATCACCAGCAGGCAACGACTCTCGTGTCGCCCACAATGAGTCAGATGTCGCGTCACCGCTTCCGGCTCCAGCGTCCAGAGTCGGTCGACGCACGCACCGCCACTCGAGGTGGCATGTCGCAGTGGAGTGTGCACGACGTCGTTGCGATGCCCGGGCAGGCCGCGGGACGAGCTTCCGGCCCGCCCCCTGCGGCCCGCCCGGGCGCCCTCACAAGCCGAGCATCAGTGACAGTCCCCGGGGGGGTTCGTGGCCTCGATGAGCTGAAACCGACGGCCCCATCGGCATCCATGTCAGATGGACCGTCTCGCCGCGGTGGCTCCCGGTGGGCCTCAAGCCCGGGAGTCACCGCACTTTGTTCTCGGAGGTAGCAGCGATGGTGCGCGTCAATCCTGATCCCTACCTGGTGTTGGGCGTGTCGCCGACCGCCACCCAGGCCGAGATCACCCATGCCTACCGCGACCGGCTACGTGCCCATCACCCCGACACACGCCATACACCGTCCTCGCAAATCGCCGACGAACACCTACGGCAGGTGCTGGCCGCCTACGCCCTGCTGCGTGACCCCGCTCGCCGCGCCGACTTCGACCGCGCAACCACCCGCGCTGCCATGCCACCGGCCCACCGCCGACAAAGGCCCACACCTGCTGACCGTCCCCCGGCGGGCCGCGTCGAGATCCCCATCACCCACCGCGCCACCACCGCGACCGCCGCCCAGGTTCCAGAGCCACCATTGCGTGCCGGCCCGGTGCGCCGGCACCGATAGCTGCGAGTGTGCCAAACAACTTGGCGCACAACCCGAATCACCATTCCGCACAGAGGACCGTATGAGCACCGACACCAGCAGCGCACTCGATCAACCAACCGCGACAGCGGCGACCCGGAAAAACCCGCGGGACAAGGTTATGCGGATCGCGACCATGACCAGACAACTACTCGACGAAGTCCATACCCAAACACTGGATGCCGCCAGCCGTGATCGGCTGGGAATCATCGACACACATATCATCGACGAGTTACTCACCGATCTCGCCCCCGACCTACGCGAAGAACTGCAGCGGCTCGCCCTGCCGCTAACCGGTCATACCGAACTGTCCGACTCTGAACTGCGCCTCGCCCACGCCCAACTAGTCGGCTGGCTTCAAGGGCTTCTCCAAACAACCCAGACTGCCGTATCCGATCCACACACCGTCGCGGCGAACGACTCCAAGACCGTCCAGACCGCACCGAATCACCTCGATCGACCCCACGTCGAACCATGTGGCCCAACCAAACCCCTGCGCGATGACAGTGCACCCAGCCAGGACAATCCAGCAATCCGATCAGCACGCCAAACACTGATCACCGCAATCACCAGACGTATCACACAACAACGCCTCACCGCAGCTCAAGCAGCCGCCGTACTCCATCTCACTGGTCCGAGGCTGACCCAACTACTCCAAGCCAACATCGACGAATTCACCCTCGATGAACTCGTCAACCTGCTCCCCGCCCTCGACCTCATCCTTCACGTAGTACCCGCGCCAGAACAGGATCTAAGGAGCAGCGCGTGACCGAAAAACACAACGACCACGCGTCAGGCGAAGCCACCGCGGACATCACATCTGCCTTGCGGGCCAACTTCTTTGAACCCGACGCTCCGACCACGGCGCGCGCACATGGCGCAGTTTCCGGGATCGACGAGCTACCGAGCGGGTCAGCACTGCTTGTGGTCAAGCGCGGCCCGAACGCGGGATCGCGGTTCGTGCTGCATCAGCCGATTACGTCCGCCGGCCGACACCCCAACAGCGATATCTTCTGCGATGACATCACCGTCAGTCGCCGGCACGCCGAGTTCCGGCGCCAGAACAGCGAATTCCAGGTCGTCGACGTCGGCAGCCTCAACGGCACCTATGTCAACCGTGAGCCGGTGCAATCGGCAGTCCTGGCCAACGGCGACGAAATCCAGATAGGCAAGTTCCGCCTGGTCTTTCTCACTGCCCCTCGGCCCAACGATGACCGGCTCTAGGCTCGGCACCCGCTGGCTACCTAGATACACCTAACGTTGCCATCTGTTTGCTGGCGCCGCACCCATACGCCGTCCACGACAGCTCAAATCAGACGGCAATTGCTACCCCATCCAACGTGAACAGTGTTCGCCAGTACATAAGCGCACCCCCAAGGATGCCTGGCGTAACAACGCGGGCGGGTGGGGCCACCACGTCGGCAGCGGCGAGTACCTGCGTTGGCTCGCGGACAACGACTACCCGCTGGCTCCCGTCGAGGAAGTCGTGACCAAGGCCAAGGACGCCGACGAGGTGTACCAGCAGATTTGGGCGATGCGGTAAAGGAGTAGCGCGCCGCTCGGGTGGGGTCAGGGCTGCGGTTCTGGCCCCACCCTTGGCGACTGCGGTCCCACCCGCCAGCCGGTGCTGCCCGCCCATCACGGCGGCGGCGGTTCGATCCTCGAGTGTACGGCGAAA
>DATKEW010000024.1:0-13895 GCA_035511785.1 Mycobacterium sp. | reverse complement strand
TAGTGTGCGACTAGAGTGCACCTGTGGTCGCACAAATCACCGAGGGTACCGCTTTTGACAAGCACGGTCGGCCCTTTCGGCGACGCAATCCACGGCCCGCCATCGTGGTGGTGGTTTTCCTGGTGTTGGTGACGGGCGTGGTGTGGACTGTTGCCCTGACGCGACCGGCGAAGGTCCATGAGGTCGCGGTGTGCAATCCCCCTCCGCAGAAGGACGGGTCGGCACCCCAGCTCGGTGAGCAGATGTCGCGGTCCGCGATGGCAGACGTCACACCCGCCCGGCTCGGCGACACCAAGGTCCGCGTCCTCAACGCCAGCGGCCGGGGCGGACAGGCGGCCGACATCGCCGGCGCGATGAAGGATCTGGGCTTCGCTGCGCCCACCGCCGCGAACGACCCGATTTACACAGGCACCCGGCTGAACTGCCAAGGCCAGATTCGTTTCGGGACGGCCGGGCAAGCCAGCGCGGCCGCGGTGTGGCTGGTGGCGCCGTGCACGGAGCTGTTCAACGACAACCGCGCCGACGACACCGTCGACCTCGCCGTCGGCACCGACTTTTCCGGGCTGGCGCACAACGACGACATCGACGCCGTGCTCGCCGGCCTGCGCCCGGGCGCGAGCGAGCCATCAGATCCCTCGCTGCTGGAAAAGATCCACGCCAGCAGCTGCTGATCGTCGCGCCGGACACCCGGCGGGCTCAGTCCGTGATCGGCTCTAAGCCGTTGAACCGCTTCAAGGCTGCCAACAGCTCGTCGGCGATTCCAGGCGCGGCCGCCACCACCAATCCGGCGCCGCCCACCGATCCGATCGGCGCCGGCAACAACACGCGGGCCCCCGCTTCGGCCGCGATCAGCGCCCCCGCCGCGGAGTCCCACACCTGCAGCCCGTGCTCGTAGAAGGCATCCAAGCGGCCCGCCCCGACCATGCACAAATCCAGCGCCGCAGAACCGATGCGACGCACGTCCCGGACCACCGGCAGCATCCGCGCCAACAGCGCCGCCTGGGCGGTGCGGCGCGGCCTCGAATACCCGAAGCCGGTGCCCAGCAACGCCATCGACAAGTCGTCGACGGTGCTGCATCGCAACGCGTGCGTCCCCTGCTCGTCGGTGACATGGGCGCCGAGGCCGTTCGCCGCCGAATAGACCCGGCCGGCGACCACATCCGCGACCGCGCCTGCCACCGACACACCGTTAACCTGCACCGCGACCGACACCGCGTAGGCGGGGATGCCGTAGACGAAATTGACGGTCCCGTCGATGGGGTCCAGCACCCAGGTGAGCGCGCCGTCGGGGGTGGCCGTCGGGTCGTCGGGTCCGCCGCCCTCTTCTCCGAGAATCGGGTCCCCGGGCCGTAATTGAGCCAACCGGTCGCGCAACAGCCGTTCCGTCTCGGTGTCGACCACCGTCACCGGATCGGTCGGGGTGCTCTTTGACCGCACCGCGCCACTGCCGGCGCCGCCCGCGTGAGCGCCGAACACCTCGGCGCGGCGACTCCGCACGAACTCAGCGGCCTCGGCGGCCAGGGTTTCGGCAATTGAGCGCAGCGGCGCGGGGTCGTCGTCACGTCGCGTCACGCGTCTATCGCATCACAGTCGCCACGGCCGCGCAGACGCGCCAAGCGGCACCGTCGCCGGGCTAAGGTGAGCTCACAGCCCAAGTCTCGCCGAGGAGATTCGATGACCAGCACCGACTCGACCACGGACATGCCCGGCACCGATCCGGCCGCCGGCACGCAACGTCGTGGATTCGGTGTCGACGTCGGCGGCAGCGGAATCAAGGGCGGAATCGTCGACCTGGACACCGGGCAGCTGATCGGCGAGCGGATCAAGATATTGACCCCGCAACCGGCTACGCCTTCCGCTGTCGCCAAGACGATCGCCGAGGTCGTCAACAGGTTCGGATGGACAGGTCCGCTCGGGGTGACCTATCCGGGTGTCGTCACCCACGGTGTCGTGCAGACGGCGGCCAACGTCGACAAGTCCTGGATCGGGACCAACGCGCGCGACATCATCGGCGCCGAGCTGAACGGCCAGGAGGTCACCGTTCTCAACGATGCCGACGCCGCGGGGCTGGCCGAGCAGCACTACGGGGCGGGCAAGGACAAACCTGGGTTGGTTGTGCTGCTGACGTTCGGAACGGGAATCGGCTCCGCGGTCATCCACAACGGGGCGTTGATACCCAACACCGAGTTCGGGCATCTCGAGGTCGGCGGTAAGGAGGCCGAGCAACGAGCGGCATCATCGGTCAAAGAGAAGAACGACTGGAGCTACGAAAAGTGGGCCAAGCAGGTGAGCAGGGTGCTGGTGGCCATCGAGAACGCGATGTGGCCCGACTTGTTCATCGCCGGCGGCGGCATCAGCCGTAAGGCCGACAAATGGCTGCCGCTGCTGGAAAACCGCACCCCGGTTGTGGCCGCGGCCCTGCTCAACACCGCCGGTATCGTCGGCGCGGCGATGGCTTCCACCGCCGATGTGACGCACTGAATTTTGCCCGGTCGGGCGGTACGAGCCCGCACTGTCGTTACAATGGTCTTCGGCGACCGCCCGACTGATAGCGTGCGAGTACTCACGCTGAGATCAACGCCGACATTCGACATAGCAGACACTTTCGGTTCACCATGCCCAGACCCACCGGAAGTGAGTCCAACCGAAGGGGTGTAAGTGGCAGCGACCAAGACCAGCCCGGCAACCGACGTGCCGGCGAAACGCGCCGCCACCAAGTCCCCCGCTAAGCGATCGGCGGCGAAGGCCGCCAATGGCTCTGCGCCGGCAAAGCGGGCCACCAAGGCACCATCGCGGGCCGCCAAGTCCACGGCGGGGTCCGAGGAGACCGCGACGACGGGCGGCGCGAAGAAGACCCGCGCGTCGGCCAAGAGCGCGACCGCAAAGGCGGCATCCACGCGCGGAACTAAAGCGTCCGCCACGAGTGCTCCGGAGGATCCCGAAGCCAATCTCGAGGCCCTCGACTCCGACGCCGCCGAGGACTTCGATACCGAACCGGACATCGACGGTGAGCCTGGCGAGGACATCGACATCGACGCCGGCGATCTCAGCCTCGACGACCTGGAGGAGGACGTCGCCGCCGATGCCGAGGACGCCGACCTCGAGCCGGGCGACACCGAGGACGCCGAAGCCGCCACGGCCGCGGCACCCGCCGGGACTCCCGCCGATGAGGACGAGGAGATCGCAGAGCCCACCGAAAAGGACAAGGCCTCCGGTGATTTCGTCTGGGACGAAGATGAATCAGAGGCTTTGCGTCAGGCCCGCAAGGACGCCGAACTCACCGCGTCCGCGGACTCGGTTCGCGCTTACCTGAAGCAGATCGGCAAGGTGGCGCTGCTCAATGCGGAGGAAGAGGTCGAGCTGGCGAAGCGGATCGAAGCCGGCCTGTATGCCACGCAGCTGATGACGGAGCTGGCCGAGCGCGGCGACAAACTGCCCGCCGCCCAGCGCCGCGACATGATGTGGATCTGCCGCGACGGCGACCGCGCGAAAAACCATCTGCTGGAAGCCAACCTGCGGCTGGTGGTTTCGCTGGCCAAGCGCTACACGGGCCGCGGCATGGCGTTCCTCGACCTGATCCAGGAAGGAAACCTGGGCCTGATCCGCGCAGTCGAGAAGTTCGACTACACCAAGGGGTACAAGTTCTCCACCTACGCGACGTGGTGGATCCGCCAGGCCATCACCCGTGCCATGGCCGACCAGGCCCGCACCATCCGCATCCCGGTGCACATGGTCGAGGTGATCAACAAGCTGGGCCGCATTCAGCGCGAGCTGCTGCAGGATCTGGGCCGCGAGCCCACGCCTGAGGAGCTGGCCAAAGAAATGGACATCACGCCCGAAAAGGTGCTGGAAATCCAGCAATACGCGCGCGAGCCGATTTCGTTGGACCAGACCATCGGCGACGAGGGCGACAGCCAGCTCGGCGACTTCATCGAAGACAGTGAAGCGGTCGTGGCCGTCGACGCGGTGTCGTTCACGTTGTTGCAAGACCAGCTGCAGTCGGTACTGGAGACGCTTTCCGAACGCGAAGCCGGCGTCGTGCGGTTGCGCTTCGGGCTCACCGACGGCCAGCCCCGCACGCTTGATGAGATCGGTCAGGTCTACGGCGTGACACGGGAGCGCATCCGCCAGATCGAGTCCAAGACGATGTCAAAGCTGCGCCACCCCAGCCGTTCCCAGGTGTTGCGCGACTACCTGGACTGAGCGACACTTCCATGGGCTTTGCTCGCCCGGCCTGTCATCCGCTTGGGTGGGCGGGCCGTCGCCGCGCGGAGCCCCCGGCCAGCTCCGAGAGCTTATCTGCGATCACGGCATCCCGCTCCTGTGGCCCAAGGCGAGTTGAGGACACCAAGCGCAGAGCCGTGGCAGGTTGCTCGCAGTCAGCTCGCTGCGTTCATCCAGCAGCGCATCCGCCACGCCTATCGACGGCAGCGGCCCGCCCCGCTCCTGAGCCGCACGGCGAAGAGCCGCCAACAATCGCAGCTCGGAGTCGATGATGTCGATGTCGCGCATGCACCGCCAGCAGCAGGCCGCGCGCTGCGGACGGGCCAGGGTCAAGACAAACGACGCGGGCGTGGTGGATGCCATCACGGCTGCGGCGCGCAAAATGCAGAGTGTGCGCGTGAGTTGGCGGCGATTCGAATCGATGAGTTGTATGCGCGTTCGGGCGCGGGCCGATGATGGCGAACGGTTCAATTGGGCCGTCGATGGGCGTATGTCAGGCCAGCAGGCGCGCCCGCCAGCGGCGGAAGCGGCCAGCGAGCCGGCGGCTCCCCACCGCCTCCAGGCGTTCGACATGGTCGTCGATGTAGTGCGCATATAGCGGCAGGAGTTCCTGGCTCAGCAGCGCCACTGCCGCGTCGTTGGCCGGCGGTTCACGCCGCCAGGCAAGAGCGGCGGAGACAAGTTCGGCCGCGGGAACGCGTCGGCCGGCGAGGTAGTGCTCTACCGCGGCAGCGTTGGTCCCAACCTGGCCGGTCGCCGCCGTGTACAGGAACCTGACCGGGAAGAGCACGACCTTCGTGACCCGCCGGTTCCCGCGGGACAGCAGTACCGCGGGCGTTCGGAACTCGGTCATGGGATCGTTGCCCCGCGGGCCGCGCGCGGCCAGGTGTCGGAGACGGTGAGCCAGGTCCGGGTCCCCGCCGAGATTGCCGAGCGCGAACTCGGCGCCCGCCACGAGGAGCTCGGCTTGTGCAGGGCGGGCGATGCCGCAGCGCACGTCGGTCCCCGCGAGTAGTCGGCCATGCTCGACCAGATCAAGCCGGTCCAGCTTCGGGAACCTGCCGCCCCTAGACCGACCCTGCAGGGTGCCGGGCGTCCCCCAGAACACCGAGAGCCGTTGGTGCAGCTCGGATCCGCCGGACCGCACCGCGTTGCCGACGGAGCGAAGCGTGACCCGGGCTTTCAACTTGAGCGGATCCGCTAGCACCAGCCCGATGTCGACGTCGCTGACCAGCGGGCTGAATCCGCCATGCGCCAGGCTGCCGAGCGCGTAGGCGGCGACAAGGCGGGACCCGAGAGCGGCCTGAAAGGCGGCGAGCGCCTGGGCGAGCACCGCCTCGCCCTGCTCGGCCCCCGCCCGATCACGCACGGCCGACCACCCTAGTCGTATGGCTCCGGATCGGCCAACCACAGGGCGAGCTCGGCCAATCCACGGCGTTCATCCAGCAGCGCATCCGCCACGGCTATCGACAGCAGCAGCCCACCCCCGCTCCCGAGCCGCACGGCGAAGAGCCGCCAGCAACCGCAGCTCGGAGTCGATGGTCTCGAGGTCGCGCATGTGCGGAGCTTAGGTCGGCCGTCCGGCGCCAGCACCTCAGTTCGTCAGCAAATGCGAGTGCGGGCCTGCAGTTCGTCAGCCAATGCGAGTGCGGCCTCACCTAGCCTCTGGGCCTGATCCACAGTTAGGTGTTGGACGCCGTTGACGTCGATGGCGATCCGGTGCTCGCGCTCGCGCGGGACGCCCTGGATGCCGATCCAGACGGGGCCGATGTAACGTCCCCGCGATAATGGTTGGGATGCGGTCATGTGCCCTCCTTCTTTTTGAAGGCCACGCAGGAGCCCTAGTCTGTTTGCCCCTGTGGCTCGGCCGGCGTGCCTGAGCGATCATACCGACGGTTCACTCAGGCTAGATCTTACATACTAATAGATTGGATCCAAAGAATACATCAGACTCCTAGTCTGATACAAGCGTCCATGACAACTGGATCGATACATGACCTAGCTGCCGAGATGCATGAACGCGCACTAACCGCCCAAATTGGCGACGCCGACCCCGCTCCCGAGCCGCACGGCGACGAGCCGCCACCAATCGCAGCTCGTGGCCTCTTTATACAGGTCAGCAGCGCGGCGCTAACTGGCCCTAGTGCGCGACTACCTGGACTGAGCGACCCCCACGGAACGTCCCGCTTCAAAATGCGGATGCTCGCCTTGGTCGGCCCGAAAACAGCAGTCGGCCCGCCACCCGATCAGGGACGACGGGCCGACTGTCTCGTCGGACAGCTGGTCCAAGGCTGACCGACTAGGCTGTCGCGACCTGCTTCCTGCCGAAGATGCGCTCCTGCGTCGCCGTGTCGGCATAGCTCTGCACGTGGACGGCCTTGCCGTTGCGGACAGTGATGGCCTGCGCCTGGTCGGTGGTTTCGCCCGCGACCGTCGACTGGCCGAGCACCACCACAAGATCGCCGTCGGCGAGGAAGCGACTGGGAGACACGGATGTTTGCTTCTCACCCATCTTGGCCATCAGCTCTGCTAGTTCCTGCTTTCCGTGGTAGGTGCCGCTGATGGCGCTGTCGCCCGGCTGGATCCACTCGATGTTGTCGTCGAACAGGCTCATCACCGTGTCACCGTCACCAGCGTTGAAGGCGTCGTAGCCCTTCTTGATGAGCTCGATGTTTTGTTCTTCCTGTGACATTGGTCGATCCTTTCCTGCGTATCGGATGTTTCGCCGGGTGTCGGGCCGGGCCGCCCTGGGCACACGAGTGGAGTCCAGTTGTTGGCTCCTTATCGGGAGCCGCGGCTTCCAACACTTCGAAGACAAGCACCATGGCGTGGGCATTACGTCATCCGTATGGATGAGATATCTAGCTGGATGAGATCCGACCAGCTTTGCTGCAGCCTCCTGGGAGGTTCAGAGCGAGGAAGGTCTTCCTGCTCGCAAAGCGCGGGGTCCCCGAGGGGAGCAGGGGCTGCCCTGACGGTCGGTATGCGAGACCCGGTATTTGCTGATCGACGGTGTAAACGCTTGCGCGGTTAGTTACATCGAGATTTGTGAAAATTACCGTGGCGGGTTGTTACAGCAGAAATGGGTAAACAACGCAGTAGCGAAGGGCGCGCCAGATTTGGAATCAGGTCACTAGTCGGAAGGCGGCATCGGATGGTTCGTCACGAGGGGGGCCGGTGGGACGTCGGTACCAAGAACGACGCCGTTTACTTGGAGCGCATCTCTGAGAGCGACGAGCGGTTATTCGACGATTCGTTAGAACCTGCGGAGGCGCGCGAACTAGCTGGGCTTTTGACGAAGTACGCCGACAAGCTCGACAGCTCCGACGACACCGACGGCTCCGAGGACTCCGACAAGTCGTCGGATTAGATGCCCTGCGCGGACTCGGTCAGTTCGTAGCGTTCACCGACGGCCGCGGCCGCGACTAGGGCCGCCCGGCAGCGCCGTCACTCAAGCCCCCGCCGCTCATGTACTCGGGGCAGTAATGCGCGGCCGCGAGTGCCGTGAACTTGGCGGCGCTCGTCCCCTGGAACGACGGGTTGCGGTTCCGCAGTTCCGTGAGGATCTCCGCCACCGACTTTCCATCGTCGACTAGCTGGCATACCGATTTGGCGGCTGCAACCGCATTATCCGGGTCCTGGTAGGTGACACCGACCTGCCGGAGTTCCGCGAGGAAATCTTTGTCGTTGCCGATGTCCCCGCCGTCGCCGTCATCGGCGTATGCCGGCGCTGCGATGCCGATCATGACAACCGCGCTTGCCGCTGCCAGTAAGAATTTCATGACCCGTCGAGTGTCGCAGAGTTGCGGCCCGTGCGCATTCCGGCTATGTGAGCCAGCATCGTTAGTTACCGAGTCGCTGCAACGCCCCGCCCGGGTCGTAGTACAGCTCCTGGCGGGCGATCAGGCCGTCGCGATAGCGGTAGAGCACCACATACGTCGAGCGCAGGCGTTGCGCGCCCTGAGTCCAGTCGAACTGCACGCGCACGAACGCGGCGTCCGCGCCGGGCGTGATGGCATGCTCCACGGCCTCGTAGCGGATCGCCGTGCAGCCGCGGATGGTTAGGGCGATGAACTCGAGCGTGCGATCGATGCCGTCGATCCGGGCCGGCCAATCGAAGAGGCGCACCGTCGGGCTCACGTACACCACGTCGGGCTGATAGAGATCCCGCGCGATCGCCGGATCGCCGTGTGCGAATGCCCGCGCGAAGCACGCCTCCTGCCCACGCAGCGCGTCCACCGAGATGCCGTGCGTGGTCATCGACCGCTCCCTCTGCTAGACGACCCACGGTGCCGCCGAGCGACCATGTTAACTCCGGGCACAGCAGGCAGTGAAATCTTTTGGCGTCCAACATATTTCGTGAGCAGACCGTCGCGGATCACCCCCGCGGCTACTGTGACCGCATGTCAACCAACCGCAAAGTTGTCTCGTCCGGATCCGAATTCGAATCGGTGGTCGGTTACTCGCGCGCGGTACGCGTCGGCCCGCACGTGGCAGTGTCGGGGACAACCGGCGCCGGACCGGCGGGCGATATCGCCGCCCAGACCCGAGACGCTTTGCGCCGCATCGAGATTGCACTCCAACGATCGGGTGCCGCGCTCACCGACGTGGTCCGCACCCGCATCTACGTGACCGATATCGGGCGCTGGCGCGAGGTTGCCGCGGTGCACGCGGAGGCCTTCCGTGACCTACGTCCCGCGGCCACGATGGTCGAGGTCTCGGCGCTGATCGAACCTGACCTGTTGGTAGAGATCGAAGCCGACGCCTACGTCGCCCCCGACGCCGAGTCCTGAGACCCCGCCACCGGCGGGAAGGTGCCATCCGGCGCCGGCAAGTAAGCCGTGACCCTCATGACCGCGCGCACCGGGAGCGGACCGTACAGGTGGGGGAACAACATCGACTCCGGATCCGTTGCCACGCCCGGCTCCCAACGCACGGGTGAGTCCAGCAGAGTCGGGTCGATATGCAACAGAACCAGGTCATCTCGACCGCGGTAGAGCCGGTTAGCCGGCAGGTGCACCTGGTCAGGCGTCGATAGATGGATGAACCGGTCCTCAACGTCCGAGCCGGACGCGTGGGGGCGTAGTTCGCCGCGACTGCGGGCACGAGACCACTCGTCGGCGCCGCACAAGTGCACCAGGACGTCGGGAGCGAAGGTCACGTTCGATCACCTTAAGGCGAACGTCTGAAGGGGGTGAGAGAGCCGTGAGAAACGACACACCCGATAACGATCGGGGAACAACGCGAAAACCGCGTGCGTCTGAGACAGTGAGTGTACGAGAAACGGGAGAAGCAATGAACGCAACTTTGACCAGTCCCGAGCTGACTAGGGCAGACCGCTGCGACCGCTGCGGTGCCGCGGCTCGCGTACGCGCCAAGCTGCCTTCTGGAGCCGAGCTTCTCTTCTGCCAGCACCACGCCAACGAGCATGAGGCGAAACTGACCGAGTTGTCCGCCGTGCTGGAGACCAGCGGCAGCTAGGCCTTTCGAACTCACCCACCGGCAATGTGAGGTGCGCGAGCGGTTATCGGCAATGCTGGACCCCTATGAGCGATCAGGTCGCAAAGCCGTCTCGCCACCACATCTGGCGAATCAGTCGAAGGACGCTGTCCAAGAGCTGGGACGACTCGATCTTTTCGGAGTCGGCGCAGGCCGGGTTTTGGTCGGCGCTGTCGTTGCCGCCGCTGTTGCTGGGAATGCTGGGCAGCTTGGCCTACGTGGCCCCGCTATTCGGCCGGGACACATTGCCTGCGATCGAGAAAAGCATAATCGCCTCCGCCCATAGCTTTTTCTCTGTCAGTGTCGTCAACGAGATCATCGAGCCCACCATTCGCGACGTCACCGCCAACGCCCGCGGCGAGGTGGTGTCGCTGGGTTTTGTGATCTCGCTGTGGGCGGGATCGTCGGCAATTTCTGCCTACGTCGACGCCGTGGTGGAGGCGCATGACCAGACCCCATTGCGGCATCCGGTGCGGCAGCGACTCTTCGCGCTATTTCTGTACGTGGTGATGCTGGTGTTTCTGGTAGCGACCGCGCCGGTGCTGGTAGTGGGCCCGCGCAAGGTGAGCGAGCACATCCCGTTCAGCCTGGCCAACATACTGCGCTACGGCTACTTCCCTGCGCTGATTTTCGGCCTGATGATGGGGATCATCATCCTGTACCGGGTATCGCTGCCGGTACCGCTACCGACGCATCGGCTGGTGTTCGGTGCCGTGCTGGCGACAGCGTTCTTCGTCATCGCCACGCTGGGCCTGAGGGTTTACCTGAGGTGGATCACCAGCACCGGCTACACCTACGGCGCGTTGTCCACCCCGATCGCGTTCCTGTTGTTCGCGTTTTTCGGCGGCTTTGCCATCATGCTGGGGGCCGAACTCAACGCCGCCATCCAGGAGGAATTCCCAGCGCCGGCGACTCACGCCCACCGGCTACGCAACTGGCTGCTGGCGCGCGCGGGTGCCTTCACGGCGTCAACCGATCCGGTATCGGCGCAGCACAACGCCCCCGCGGCGGAGCCGCCGACCTGATCAGTCCCTCTTGAGTCTTTCGTAGATCTGCTTGCAGTCCGGGCAGACCGGTGAGCCCGGCTTGGCCGCCCGCGTGACGGGAAATACCTCACCGCACAGGGCCACCACGTGGCTGCCCATGACCGCGCTCTCGGCGATCTTGTCCTTCTTGACGTAATGGAAGTATTTCGGGGTGTCGCTGCCGGTCCCGTCGTCGACGCGTTCGTCGGTCTCGGTGCGTTCGATCGTCTGGGTCTGCATACCTGACATTGTGCACCGCTGACCCCAAAACCGGCCAAGCCGGAATCGATCACATGTGGGACAGTGGAGTAATGAAGCGCGGCTCCGATCTGGGGTTCGACGACAACGGCCGGCCGGTGCTCATTACCGCCGCGGAGCCCTCGTACGAAGAGCAGCATCGCGCGCGGGTACGTAAGTACCTGACCCTGATGGCGTTCCGGATCCCGGCGCTTATCTTCGCCGCCCTCGCCTACGGCGCCTGGCACAACGGCCTGATCTCACTGGTGATCGTGGCCGCCTCGGTGCCATTGCCGTGGATGGCCGTACTGATCGCCAACGACCGGCCACCTCGCCGCGGCAACGAGCCACGGCGGTTTGACGAAGCGCGGCGCCGCACGCCGTTGTTCCCGACGGCCGAGCGGCCGGCGCTGGAGGCGCGGCGGCACCCGCAGCGCGACGACGGTTCCGGCTAACCCGCCGGCCGGCGCACTTCTCAGGACATTCTTAGGTCTTGGGCACATTTCTGCACGTCAAGGCGTGTGAGATGACAAATCGGCGGGAACTCCTAGGGCGGATCTGTCGTTAAACCACATGACAGTCACAAGCCAATCGGGAGGTCGCTATGGCGAACGCCAGCACCAGCAGGATTGACAGCGATCTAGATGCTCAAAGCCCCGCAGCGGATTTAGTGCGCGTTTATCTGAACGGGATCGGCAAGACGGCGTTGCTCAACGCAGCAGGCGAGGTTGAACTTGCCAGGCGCATCGAGGCCGGGCTTTATGCCGAGCACCTGCTGGAAACGCGTAAGCGCCTCGGCGAGAACCGCAAACGCGATCTAGCGGCCGTCGTGCGCGATGGCGAGGCGGCGCGCCGTCACCTGCTCGAAGCGAATCTGCGCCTGGTGGTTTCGCTGGCCAAGCGCTACACGGGCCGGGGTATGCCGCTGCTGGATCTCATCCAGGAGGGCAACCTGGGTCTGATCCGCGCGATGGAGAAGTTCGACTACACAAAGGGATTCAAGTTCTCGACGTATGCCACCTGGTGGATTCGTCAGGCCATCACCCGCGGCATGGCCGACCAGAGCCGCACCATCCGGCTACCGGTTCACCTGGTGGAGCAGGTCAACAAGCTGGCGCGGATCAAGCGGGAGATGCACCAGAACCTGGGACGTGAAGCCACCGACGAGGAACTGGCCGCCGAATCCGGCATTCCGGTCGACAAGATCAACGACCTGCTCGAGCACAGCCGCGACCCGGTGAGCCTGGACATGCCGGTCGGCTCCGAGGAAGAAGCGCCGTTGGGCGATTTCATCGAGGACGCCGAGGCGATGTCCGCCGAGAACGCGGTGATCGCCGAGCTCTTGCACACTGATATCCGCAGTGTTCTGGCCACTCTCGACGAGCGTGAGCACCAGGTGATCCGGTTGCGTTTCGGTCTGGACGACGGCCAGCCGCGCACCCTGGACCAGATCGGCAAACTGTTCGGCCTGTCCCGCGAGCGGGTCCGTCAGATCGAGCGCGATGTGATGACCAAGCTGCGCAACGGGGAGCGCGCCGACCGGCTGCGGTCGTACGCGAGTTAACGCCGCGAAGTAGAGCTAGGTAGCAGACGGTATGCCCGCCGCATCAGCGGCGGGCATACTGCTTGCCTAGGACGCGTTGAACCCATTCGCGCAGCTGGCCAAGTAGACTCAGCGGCAATGGAGGGTGCTGAATGAACGAGCTGGTTGATACCACCGAGATGTACCTGCGGACCATCTACGACCTCGAGGAAGAGGGCGTGACACCGTTGCGTGCCCGGATCGCCGAACGGCTCGAGCAGAGTGGGCCGACCGTCAGCCAGACCGTATCCCGCATGGAGCGGGACGGGTTGCTTCACGTGGCCGGCGACCGCCACCTGGAGCTCACCGACAAGGGCCGCGCGCTGGCCATCGCCGTGATGCGCAAGCACCGCCTCGCCGAACGATTGCTCGTGGACGTCATCGGGGTGCCGTGGGAAGAAGTGCACGCCGAGGCATGCCGGTGGGAACACGTCATGAGCGAGGACGTCGAGCGGCGGCTGGTGAAGGTGCTCAACCACCCGACGACCTCCCCGTTCGGCAACCCGATTCCCGGTCTGTTGGACCTGGGCGTGGGCCCGGAGTCGGGAGCCGACGATGCCAATCTCGTCCGGTTGACCGAGTTGCCCGCCGGCGCGCCGGTGGCCGTGGTCGTCCGGCAGCTCACCGAGCATGTTCAGGGCGACATCGATCTGATCACGCGACTCAAGGACGCCGGCGTCGTGCCCAACGCGCGAGTGACCGTCGAGACCAGCCCCGCCGGCGGTGGCGTGACCATCTTGATCCCGGGCCACGAAAACGTCACCCTGCCACACGAGATGGCGCACGCGGTCAAGGTCGAGAAGGTCTGATTCGCACCCTTACCGTCCGAGCGGCTATCCAGCGCGCCGGCCGAATGCTCGTCGCGGCGGTAGCCGCACACCGAGTCGCTTCGCGAGTCGATACCCGGTGACGGCGAGTTCACGGATCTGCTCGGGCCGCAGACCGGACTGCAGTGCCGTGTCCAGCATGCCCGCCATCCGATGGTCCGGTGCGCACCGCAGCGCGGCTTCCAGCGACACCCCGGCAAGCGGCCCGTCGCCGCGGGCGTAGGCGCTGAACGCGAGCAACACCAGCGCCTCGACGCGCCACGGCAACGGTAGGGCGCGTGCCAGGGCCGCCCACAGTGACTCGGCTTCGCCGGCACTCTCGCCGACCGCAAGGGCATACAGGATGTCGCGCACCTGTGCGTCGGCCAGTGCGCAGCCCAATTCCGCCAACTCGGCATCGGACAGCGAGTGGTCGCCGGCGACCCGGGCGGCGGCGGCCATCGCGTTCTCCACGTCGCGGCGACTGCAGCCCGCGGGATCCGCGCCCTCACGCGCGGCCGC